>JAUHWN010000219.1 GCA_030424665.1 Bdellovibrionia bacterium
CAGTCAGGAGTAGAGATTTTCAAAAACGCCCTTAAAAATCGCTGGGGTAAACCGAATTCTCTGAAACTGATTTCGCAACGATCCAACTTACTTCCACTAGATGAATCTCCATTTGCCAATGAATATTTCACTCCAACCTATGTGAATGACTTTTTTAATCTTCCTATTGAAAGGAAAAAGCAAATTGTAGATGAACAAGAAATGACTAGTGATGGCATTACACCGTCCTATCTACTCGATCTTTATAGAGATCTCTATCAAATAAAAATTGTCGAGCGAGACCAACGTGAAGTTCAAATATTGCCACGAAGAGAACTTTTCGACATGAGTCAAATAGGCAGTTCATTCACTTTGGCTTTAAAAAACGAATTTCTACAGGAAACTGAACTCCTACAGGCGGACATCGTTATTCTCGCTACTGGATTTAAAACCAAGATTCCAGAGTGTTTAAGTTCAATTCTCGATTTTGTACCGCTCAATGAAGAGTCTCTTTTTAACCTCGATGATCAGTTTAGAGTCAATTGGGAGTACAAGAAAACTAACACCATCTACGCACTGAATTTTGGCCGCCAACAAATTGGCATTTCAGAACCCCAAACAAGCTTAATGGCGTGGAGGTCGGCTCGTATCATCAATAGTATGATGAGTGAAGAGATTTATAAGATCGAGAGTCAAACAAACTTCAGTCAATTCTCAAGTAATGATCAAAGTTCAATCCGAGTTCCAATCAATAGGTTTCTACAGTCGATCTAGGGCTAGTTCTTTGAGCGAGTCCTAACCATTGATCACAAGAGAGCAGATTCCGTTTTTGCAAAGATCTTTTTTACAGCAAATCTTATTGCCTCTCAGCAGATACTCGAGCTTGGTCATTTGAAGTTGTCGGTATACCTGAAATTTTCTCGTTGTTCTTAGCGTCTTCATATTCCCATTCTAAGTGACAACAGTGCAAAACCCTAAAGAATTAGCTTTTGAAAACCCTTTGAAATCAAGATGAAAATGAATTGAGTATGCAAACCATAAGAGACCGACAAGGGAGATCCCGTACGATAATTGAAGCCCGGTACGATAATTGAAATAGTGACCCGTAGATTTGAATTGAAGTAGAATATCAACCTCTAAGCGACTTCGGGAGCCCTCAAATTGAACCTCAATAGGCTATTCACTTTTATTATCACAATTTGTGCAAGTCAGCTGCTCTTAAGCGCGCCTTCTAAGGCGCTAAAATGTGAAAACCATTTCAAATCAATGAACAACATTTGGTATAAGGCGCAACTCCCTGGACTCCAGCCGATGACAGTTCATAAAAATACGAAGAAGTCCTACAGTCACCCCGTTTTAGAACAAATACGAGCGCAGTCACAAGAGGCCATTTCGAATGGAAGGCGCAGCGAAGCCGTCGTTCAAGACTTTAAACCTTTAAGCGATCTCATACCTAATAACTTATCAGAAGACCAAGAGACTCTAATTTATGCACGAGCTAAAGAGATTGAAGAAAATCAAGGAAAGCCCGCCAGTCTCAGTTTTTTGCTCAATGAACTATTTTCTGAGCCAGGAAACGAGCTCGGTTCTGCTCCTGCAAGTCTTGTACGACCAAGAGTCGCGCTGGACGAGAACGAAGAAAGAGGAAGGGTCGTACTATACATTGAAGAGCTTTGGAGTGATTTGGTAAAACAATCCCCTCTGTCATCGGAAGGATCATTGATTCCTTTGCCCTACCCGAGTCTCGTCCCCGGTGACCGCTTTCAGGAGTCCTATTACTGGGATACTTTTTTTACTATAAAAGCCCTAATTTCCACTGGACGACTTGAACTTGCAGCGATGCAAGTTGAAAACTTTCTTTATCTAATAGCCCACTATGGTTTGGTTCCCAATGGAGCACGCACGTATTACCTCAGTCGCTCTCAACCTCCCCTCCTTGCATCTATGATTCGCTTGGTTTCAGATGCTTATATAGAAAAGGGGTTCCAACCTGAAATTAGCCAATGGCTCAAAGAAAAGGCTCTACCCTTAGTTAAATCAGATTATGAAAACTTCTGGATGAATCCAGAAACTCGGTATGACGAAACTACAGGGCTTAATCACCATTGGGATAGTGAGACAATTCCCCGACCCGAAAGGCATGGCGCTGATGACGATTCAAAAATAGGAATCAATCCTCAGCATACTCGAGCGGGGGCTGAATTCGCCAAAGACTTTACCGATACCGTCGAAGGTGAGTATGGAAACACCGCTGGGGTCCTCCTCAACGCTGTTCTTTACAAATTAGAAGTGGACATGGCCGATTTATATCAAATGATTGATGAAAGCGGAAACTCAAACTACTTCTCCGGGCAGGCTGAAAAAAGAAAGTCTTCAATGAATCGGTACCTTTGGAGCGATGAAGATAGAACTTTTTACGATTACAATCTACGAACAAGTCAGCCGTTTAAGTACACAATTGCCGACACCTATGC
Organism: Bdellovibrionia bacterium; assembly: GCA_030424665.1. GTDB lineage: Bacteria > Bdellovibrionota > Bdellovibrionia > Bdellovibrionales > JAGQZY01 > JAUHWN01. Next base: position 2,454 of record JAUHWN010000219.1, read on the forward strand.
GACTTTATGGGCCGGTGTTGCCACTACCGAACAAGGCAGATCCTTAGCCACGCGGCTTCCGATTTTAGAAAGGGACGGCGGTTTAATGAGTTCAGATTTGGCTTCGGGAAAACAGTGGGATGCCCCATTCATGTGGGCCCCCCTTATGTATTTTGCGGTTGAAGGACTTATAAATTATGGCTTTACCGAAGACGGCCGCCGACTGGCCGAAAAATACCTGATGACCGTCGACAATACTTTTATGGAACTTGGTTATCTCATCGAAAAAATGGATGCTGAAACGGCTGGAGTCCCTCAGGAGGATGGAGAAAAGTACGAAACCCAGCGTGGCTTTCTATGGACTAATGGAGTCTATCTCTATTTTCTAATCGATGTATTAAAGTTTCAGTTGAACGAATTTAAGAGGATTCAGAGTCCCCTTTTAAAAAAGGCATTGGAGAAGCTGGATAACATTAATCCAGAAATTTCTTCACATTTTTTACAGATGCCCTTCGAAGAACAAAATTTTCGAACCTTATTCGCTCTCGTAAAAGCCGAGTCATGGAGGGTCTATCCTCGTGGAAGTCCCCCAGCAAGCAATACCCCCGAAATTGCGGAAGACCTTCGTAGACATATCATCGAAAATGCGCCTCCATCCTACGCTATTTCTGATTTAGGAGCCCGGGAATTTTACTGGTTCTATGGAAACAGCCTTCACGGACTTTTAATATTCATTGAAAATTCACTCCGCAGTGAATTCATTGCAGAACACATGACTGAGGACTCTTCTCGGAAGCTTAAGATGTTTCTCGGAAATGCTTTTAATGAATCAAATTTTCCTGGTCTAGGAGATCTAGGTATTTCTGACGAAAGAGCCCTTGAAATTCTCGACGAAACCCTCGATGAAATTTCGTGGGACAAGATTGTAGCGATCGCCAAGGTTTTTATCAGCGAAGAAATCCATGAAGATCGAGTTCGTGAGTGGCTCGAAGCCAAAGCTAAAGAAGCAAAATTAACATCACAGGAGCTTCGCCTTCTTAGACAAGGTTTTAACGAATCCGGGCGTACAGGTTCCTATTGCTGTCAGGACTCTTCCGGCTGCCCACTTTGTCCAAACAATCTCCACTTTAGAAACAGACAGTAGTCTCTCTTTTAACATATGAATCGTTTTTCATAATTTGCCTTCACGTAGTGGAAGCATCGTTCACGATATGTTATAAGAATCATTCATCGTGCAATTTAAGTGTCCGAAAAGTCATCTGAAAATGGAGGAAAGCGATCCGTTTATCCAAAAATATCGACCCACAGGTTTTCATTTCATCGTCACTAATTATTTTTGTGATTACCCTTCTCGGAAGCTTAGCCCCCGAATCGGCCAAATACTTTTTCACAGGGATTCAAGACTGGCTCGTTGCCAATACGAGCTGGATATATGTTCTGGCTGTTGCGACGATCCTCATTTTTTCGATTTGGCTCATGGTCAGTCGACTGGGTGACATTAAACTCGGCCCCGATCATTCTACACCAACCTATGGCAACTTAAGCTGGTTTGCCATGCTCTTCTCTGCTGGCATGGGAATCGGTCTTCTATTTTTTGGTGTCGCTGAACCTCTTATGCACTTCTCGTCACCACCCGTTGGCGACCCTCTGTCTGTTGAAAGTGCCCGTGAAGCTATGAAGATCACCTTCTTTCACTGGGGTCTTCACGCATGGGCTATTTATGCGGTTGTAGCCGTCATGCTGGCTTATTATTGCTATCGAAAAAACTTACCACTTCTTCCGAGATCCCTTTTTTACCCCCTTATTGGAGAAAAAATCAAAGGCCCCATTGGTAGCCTCATAGATACTTTTTGTGTGATCGGTACCA
>JAUHWN010000220.1 GCA_030424665.1 Bdellovibrionia bacterium
GCATTCAATTGCAGAATATAAGGGACGGTTACGGTATGGCCGAGCACGGAGCCCCATATTGGCAGTGCAAGGATCATCATTTTCACGTACCCGCCTACGCTCGCATTCTGAGTTTGGACCCAGTGACTCTGACAGAAAAGGAACCTGGCGAACCTGGACTCTTAAAGTTAATTACGCCTTTTAATCGAATGATGCCCAATCTTGCTATTTTATCGACAGATCTGGGTCGACTCATTACTGAGCCATGCACCTGCGGTTGGAACTCTCCACGATTTGAAATTCTGGGACGAGCGGGCCTTTCGAAAAACAAGGGATGTGCAATCCAAGCCGATGAAATCGTTAAGCGGGTGAAGTCATGATGAATTTTGTTTTTGGAGAGTACTTTCAAAAGTCACAAATTTCCCCCGATGACGCATTAGAAATTCTTGAAAAAGCCAGCCAAAGAAAAAAAGAATTCGCTGAGATTCCCCTCGATGCCATCTATTCGGTGCTCGATCGCTTACAAAAGCGCTGGAGTGATCCCAATTACGAGCGTCGAATTCGACTACAGAAAGTTCTTCCCCATGAACTTAACTTCTCTCATGAGATGGTAAATCTAGGTCTCAGTCGAGTGGCATTGATTTTAAACAGTGAAGTTCTTCATAAAAAAGTCGAAACTGAATTGGGTTCGATTCCTCGCCATAGTGAATTCAAGATACAGGCTCAGTCGGCTACGGCATTAAAGTGGGAGCCGCTTGGCACGCTCTTTCACGTTCTTGCGGGTAATGGCTTCTTGGGCGCTTTGAGTAGTCTCCTCGAAGGTCTATTGACTTCGAACATTAATATATTAAAGCTGGCCCAGGGTAAATCGAGCTTTATGGCAGAGTTTATTGAGTCCCTTGAAGAAGTCGATAGCGCTGGGGTTATTTATAAAAATATCGCAGTCGTTCAGGTTCCTTCCTCTGATAAAGAAACTCTCAATGTTTTTAAAAAGAACGCCGATGGCATCGTCGTTTGGGGTGGAGAAGCAGCCATCCAAGCCTATAGGCAAGATCTACCGGCGAGAACTCGAATCATTGGTTTCGGCCCTAAATTGAGTTTTGCATACGTCAGTCGACTTGGACTATCTGAAATGGGGGTCTCTTCAGCCGCTGATGCTCTGGCTTTAGAGATTAGTACTTGGGATCAGTCGGCCTGCACGGCCCCCCAATTTTGTTATGTTGAGGGCCTTGATGAAGCCAAGAGTTTTTTAAAAGAACTCGAAAGATCCATGTTGAGAATGAATAATGAACTGCCGCCGGGACCAGCCTCTGAAGCTGCGGCCAGTGAAATCCAAAAATGGCGTGGTCTTGCACTCGTCGAAGAAAGTCTCGACCAAGGGCAACTTCGAGCTAGCACCGAAGATCTTTCATATAGTTTAATTCTAAGTCACGATAGACAACCTCTCCCTTCTCCTCTTCATAGAACAATAAGAGTGATTCCAGTGGAGGGGCCTCAAGATGTGGTTGCAGAAATTTCTGATATTTCTGGTTATTTACAAACTCTGGGCCTTTATTCTTGTAGCTCGGAATTTGCAGAGCTATCCTTGCTCTTCAGCAAGGCCGGAGTTTTAAGAGTTCTAGAACTCGGTAAAATGTCATTTGGCGAAGTCGATGACCCCCATGATGGAGCTTACGACTTACCTCAATTTATGAAACTTTGCCACTACCGGATGAATCCAGCTAACAGAGAATTGTCAATTAACGATACGATTCCGCCACAGCAACTCAAAAAGACGATTGAGTATAAATTGAGAACGATGAACTTAAAGAAGTCGCATTTCCCTGAACTCATGCGAAGACTGGAATCCTATAGTCTCAATAGTCTCGATGATTTAAAGAAAGTTCCTCCGCAAAAGAATTTTGAATACAATTTCGATTGTGCAAGTGACGGATATGTCGCTCGGAGTGGTGGAACCACTGGCGAGCCTAAGTACTCAATATACTCCGAAAAGGAATGGCAGCGTTTAATTGATCGAAGTATCCAAGTATTTCTGGCCAGTGGAATCGTCAGAGGCGATCGCATTGCTAATTGTCTTTCCGCAGGGGATCTTTACGGTGGTTTCGTCTCCTTTGATCATATTAATCAGCACATGGGGACACTTCAGTTCAACTTTTCTAGTAATGCCAGCGTTGATTCTTTTGTCTCTACGTGGAAGAAGTTTCGCTTCAATGTGATTCAAGGAATACCGAGTTATATCCTTCCATTTTTAGAAAAGGTTAAAGAAGTTTGTCCCGAGTTTGAATTTGAAAAATTTCTTTTTGGTGGTACGACCTTGAGCGCGGGTGCCCGAAAGCTTCTAAAAGACCATTTCAATGTTCGTCGATTTTCTGCGATTTATGGCGCCAATGATGGTGGTCCCATTGGATATCAATGTCAAAACTTAGAGGGTAACTTTTATCACGTCCTGGATGACTACAATTATATCGAGCTATTGGATGACCATGGTCGCGATGTACCCCCGGGGCATACTGGAAATCTTCACTTAACCGCTCTTGAAAAGTATAGCTATCCTTTGATTCGCTATCCCCTTGGCGACAGGGCTCGGGAAGTTTTAGCAAAATGTTCCTGTGGGCGTTCAGCTCGAACAATAGAATGGCTCGGGCGCGAAACGGACTTCTTTGAAGTTCGTGGGCAAGTATTTTCGGCCCATGAATTTGAGACTCTTTTAGCACCGTTGGAAAGTCTTGATTATCAGGTTAAGGTTCTAACCCATTCGATACTTTTTTCTGTAGAAGTAGATTCGAAGAGCTTTGACCAGCTTCTACTCGATTCGGTTCAAAAGCAGTTGCGAAATCACCTTGGCCTTGTTGAAAGCGAAAGAGAACAAAATTTTAATGTAGAAATAAAGCTCTTTTCGCCAGGACAAATACCGAGAAAAGCGAGAAGCACAAAGCTTGAGAAACTCATTATTTCTGCGGAGGGTGCCGAGTGAAGCCTTTTGTGAGTCTCTTTGACCAAGCCCAAAACTTTGAATTTTTTGACGCCTGGGAATCCAAGTCGGATGACGAACGCATTGTGGGACAAAGAAAAAAGTTGGCTGAGTATCTTGAATGGGCTTCTCATCTTAGCTTCTACAAATCTCGTCTTGAAGCCGTTGACTTTGAAAAAGACGATCCTCTCGAAGACGTTCCCTTTTTGACGGCTGAAATGGCTAAGGAGCGCCTTCCTCCAGTTAATGAAGACCTTGTTCACCCAGGACAGCGGGGTTATAGCATTTTTCAAAGCGGAGGGACGACGGGATACCCCAAAACAGTTGTATTTTCTGCATCAGAAATGGACGCACTAGATCTGCCTAATGGTCGCGGCTATTATGCTTGTGGTCTCAAACCAGAGGACCGTGTGGCCAATCTCTTTGCTGGTGGCTCTCTTTATATGACCTTTATTCATATCAATGAAATGCTTGAACGTTACGGCTGCATTAATTTTCCGTTTGCACATACAGCCGATTTTAATTTGTTCGCGCAAAGTATCGAAAAGTTCAATATCAATGTTGCCACGGGTGTGGGTAGCACCATTTTTAACTTGATGGCCAGGCTAAAGGAGCAGGGCTTTCCCTACCAATTCGAAAAAATATTCTACGGCGGCGAGCACGTCTTTGAAGAAGATAAGAAGAAAATTGCCGATGTCTACGGAACTAAAGAAATTCGCTCTCTTGGTTACGGTACGGTCGATACTTGGTATATCGGATATCAGTGTAACCAGGCCGACTCAGGAGTGTTTCATCTACACGACGACCAAGTTTATGCCGAGATTATTGATGAAGTGAGTGGCAAGGTTCTTCCTCCCGGAGAAGTGGGACATTTACTCGTAACGAGTTTTCCTCGTCGGGCGACCCCAATTATTCGTTATCGCGTTGGCGATAAGGCCATGATGTACAAAGAGAAATGTAGCTGTGGTAGGCAGACACCTCTCTTTAAACTGTTTGGCCGAGGCGACGACAGTTTTAGAGTGGGTTTTGATACACTCGATTACTTGGAACTAAAGAATATTCTCACTGTCTTTTCTGGGGAGATAGTAAATTTTCAAATGGAGAAGAGAAAATTCGACGTTAAAGATCAGTTGGTTCTTAATGTTGAAACGGCAAAAGAGAGTCAAAGTTCTGAGTTGGCAGAAAGAATTATTGGTCAAGTCCTTCAGAAAAGAACGACCCTCGCGAAGAACTTAGAGGAAGGAACTATCCACCGACCGATCGTTGAGTTCTACCTGCCG
>JAUHWN010000221.1 GCA_030424665.1 Bdellovibrionia bacterium
ATTTGAAATCCATTGCTATAATAATGATAGCGAGAGGTTTCCTATGAAAATCATGGTATTTTTATTCAGTTTACTATTGTCTAGTAATGGGCTTGCTCAAGTGCCAGGTCCAACTCCCCATAATCCGCCACGAGATGTGAATTTGAACGATCTCGATCATATGATGGCTTGTATGCAGAGTGGAGACGGTGGAAGAAATGGTACCGAATATCGGAATGCCATGGTGGCTGCTCCAGTGGATGCGACCGGTGGTCGCTTTTACAATAACATTGATTATGCCAACGCGAATCGTCTTGGAGCTAATAGTACAGATTATTATTACGATACCTATGTGAACCAAGCTGAAGAGGGTCAGTATCCTTTGATCCGAAATAACGGCATTTACGTTATTCAAAGAGATAGTAATGGTGTGACGATTCGAGTTTACACCATGCCTCGGGGGCCAAGTCCAAGTGGTGATAGGCATTATCAGTTTGGACAAACCTATGATCGAATTTGTGCTGCCGAATACAATGCTGAGATGGGTGTTTCTAGAGAACTACCGCGCCCGACAAATACGTGGACAAATGGTTGTAACGATCACGAACAGCCACTTACGATTCGGGCTACGGCCGATCGAGATGGAAATTTGACTTTCCTGGGGCCAGGAGATCCCCAAGGGAGTCCAACGGTATTAAGAGGAAGTTCTTGGCCGAGCGGAGAGGTAGGGTCCTTTTACCGCATGCTTTCAGAAGAAGTACTTCGTGGAATAGAGCGCGTTAGTGCAGAAACTCAGGGTGTTGCTAATATTAATTATGAGAATGCCGAAACCAATCCCTGTAATGGGAGTTCGGCTTGTAATGATGTTTTCAATTGCTTAACTCGTTTAAGGGAAAATGGCTTACTGAATCAGCAACTCATAGATGGTGCCCAGGTGATGTTTCCGGGCTTTCCAGATGCGGCTGGATCAGAAGCAGGGCCAGCTCCAGTGGGTGAGACGGGTGATGATGAGACCTAGATTTTTTGTAGCAGCCAAGTCTTAATTGGCTGCACCCTCTTTTTCTATTAAGTAGTTTTGCATTTTCTCCAATTTAATTTAAATGCCAATGCCAAATCTTTTAGGATAGGTGCACCTCAAACGAGAGTGGCCTCTGATTCCGTTGACTTCAATTCGTTTTGTGACCGACTTCGGCCCAACACAGAGCAGTGAAGAAAACCCTTTTATTAGATATTTACTCATATACAATACGGATTGAGCTTTAAGGCTCTATTTGAGAGAGAAAGCAATGAATTTATTTCGATCTAATTTGCATCTACTGAGTACTCATGGATTCTATTTTAAATTCCTTTACGTTTTTTTGATTCTAATTCTATGCGTCAGTTCCTTTGCAGAGGAAGAACCCCGAGAGACTTTTGAGGCCCAAGAGATTCGGCAAGAAAAATCCGGCGATCAATTAATCGATATCAAAGATAAAACGAAAAAAGAAATCCAACTGTCAGAGAAAGTTATTTTCGATGCAAAACAAGCCTCGAAGCAGTCGGAGTCAGTGCTTGAAAAGTCGTTGAGCGACTACTTGTTAAAAATAAGAAACTATTATACGCAACTTTTAGAAATTAAACTGGTCCGTATTAAGGAGGTTGAAGATCTATTGCTTGAATTGAAAACTCAATCGAATCGAATGAAAAACCTCGAAACAAAATTTCAGGGAAATAGATCAATTATAAGTACTGAGGATTTGGAGCAAGCATCGGAGGTTTGGAGAAAAATAGTCGATGATACACTATTTAATTTATTCGATGTCGAAGGAATAGAGTTGCCAGAGAAACCTGATGTTCCTGATTCGGTGAAATTAGCGGATAACAAATACCCTGATCTTCAGAAGAAAATAAATGATACAAATTTGATAATTGAGAAAGAAAGAGAGAGTTTAAAAGCCGTTATATTCGATCTTAAACAGTCAGAAAAAAATTTTCGGGCTGACCTTTTATTAAGAGGCGGAAGTGTTCGCAGTCAGTTGATGAATCATCTGATTAGCACGGGGGAATTCTCGGCATGGGCCTTTACAAAAAATAAGCTTCGGGACTATTTGCGCGAAGTTCAAATCGTTCCATTTCGATTTCTCGCTATATTTACTCAGAAATTTGTCGAATTCAGCACACTTTCCCGTTCAGGGCTTTCGGGCTGGTATGAGATTGCCAAACAACTTTTTGCCTTTGCTCTATTGTTTCTCACACCTATTTTCATTTTTCGTCTCTTTAGAAGCTTTTCTGAGAGACTTGAGTCATTTCGGAAAAACATATTTACTCAATCAAATTTGGATTATAGATCTCGAACGCGCCTGGCCTTGTGGATCCGCCGAATTAATCCCTACTTGCCTTGGACTTTTGCGTTCATAACGATTTATTTAATAGAAAGTCTCCTGGGCGGTACATTTTTAGAGCCCTTAGCTTTTTTACTTCCTTATATAGAAATATATATTGGTTACCGAGTGTTTCGACTTTTACTCCGTTCAGTAATGACTCAAATTTTAGTTTCACCTAACTTAGACTCTTTAAAAAGTAAACAAAGCCAAATTGAAGAATCAGCTCGTTATTTGAGTATTCTATTTTTCACACAATGGGCTTTATTGCATGCGACTCAAGACGCTGTTCGCCAAGCACTCGTGTATAATGTTGTATTTGATTTTGTAGTCGTCATCAATGCGATTATAGTTATACGCGAAATTGCGAAATGGAAGAGTGAATTACTTCAACTTTCGAAGACATGGTTAAGCCCAACGTGGTTTCAAATTCTTGAAAAATATAGCAACCATTTTTTGTTTGCCTTTGTATTGCCTGTATTGTTCGTTTTAAATCTCTTTCATATTTTGCTGACTGGAATAATCGAGTGGTCGAGTCAATTTGATATCGGCAAGAAGATATTATCAGAGTTATTTAGAAAGCGATTAGAAGACGCTGTTGAACAAAACGAGGCTACAAAAAAGGTACTTCCTCTTGACTATATTAGTCAGTTTAAGGAGGGAGAAGTAGATAACTCAATTCGAATTTCATTGCAGAAAAGTCCCTTAGCAAATTGTTTAAATATTATTGAAAGCTGGGATAAGGGCGAAAGTAGTGACGACTTAATACTCTTATATGGCAATTATGGAATTGGTAAGACGACATTAATAAACAGTCTCGAGGGTCGTCTTCAGGAAAAATATAAGTGCTACAGAATGTCAGTTGCTAATAGAATTGCAAAAAAGGCAGACCTATTTACATTTCTATCGAATCATTTAGGATTCGAAATTAAGTCCGAAAAAGATCTTGAAGAGTTTGATCGAAGTGTGGGTAAGTCGATAATTTTTATTGATGACGTTCACCTATTGTTTCTCAATACTGTTGATGGGCTTTCGGCATATAAATCTTTGATAGAGTTAACTAATTTGCAGACAGAGAACATATTTTGGTGTCTATCGAGCAATGAAAGGGCATTAATTCATCTTAATGGTGTATTTGGTCCAAATCATTTTTTAGGACAGAAGATAGAATTACTATCATGGACCGATTATGAAATTCAGGATATGATTTTAAAGAGACATGCTAAGTCGGACTTTAAATTAAAATTTGATCGACTTATAAGTGCTGTCCACCGAGGGGATATATTAGAAAGTTCCGCGGGTTTAGAAGTTCAATTCTTTAGATTATTATGGGGTCAATCCAGGGGTAATCCTTTAAGTGCTCAAGAATTATGGCTGACGGCGGTTTCTCAAGTAAGAGAGGGCGAATTAAAAGTTACAGTGCCAGATTTTACTAATGCCAAAGACCTATCTGAATTTAATGACCAAAATCTATTGTTGTTTGCTAGTATAGTAAAACACGAAAACCTATCTCTAAGGGAAATGGTGAAAGTGACTTCACTACAAAAGGCCGATATCAAACGCACTATTAAAATGGGTGAAGATGGATTGATTTTACAAAGGATAGCAGGCCCTCGTTGGAGAATTCACCCTAAGTCGCAATATGTAGTAGCGTCACAATTAAAAGGTAGGAATTTGATTTATGGATAATTCTCAACTCGATCAAATGGCACAGTTCCTTTCTCTTTTTGATTTGAGCAAAATATTTGCATTTATTTTTGGTATAATAATATTAGTGGGCCTGGTTAAGTTGATTACTTGGATTTGTGATCGTCTCGAGAACTTTTTTCCATCTCGTCGCCTCTTCATTTCGCAAGTTGAAACTAT
>JAUHWN010000075.1 GCA_030424665.1 Bdellovibrionia bacterium
GGTGGGAAAGCCAACAATGACATCCATGCCGACAAAAGCTCCCGTAAGATTCTTTTGAATCTTATTGAGCACCCCTTCAACGTCTTTAGCCAAATAATTTCTCTTCATATCTTTTAGCACTTGGTCTTCAGCCGATTGAATACTCATATGAAAGTGAGGACAAAGACGCTCATCTTTGTAAAGTTCGATAAGACGATCACTCAATTCCAGGGGCTCGAGGCTCGAAACGCGGAACCTAGGCATCGACGTTTCAAGGAGTAAAGATTCGAGCAAGTCTTCTAAATCGAATGGGCCACCACTACTTTCTTCATCGAGGTAATCCCCCAAGTGAATACCAGTAATCACAACTTCTCTGATGCCCTTACCATAAAGTTCATTGACTCTCTTGATCATTTCAGGGGCCGCTAGGGATCTCGACTTACCACGTGTGTAGGGAATTATGCAGTAAGAGCAAAAGCTATTGCAGCCATCTTGGATCTTTAAAAAGGCACGTGTGTGAGCCTCTTCCAATCCACCACCAAGACCGAGTTCTGCTTCTTTAAAAATATTGGCGCGAAAGACTTTTTGTTCATTTTCGCCATTAAAAAAGTCTTTCAAAATTTTTTTAATTTGCCCTTTATGAGAATTGGCGACAATGAGATCGGCTTCAGCCAGTTGATCAAGCTGAGCTCCATCAACCTGGGCGGCACAACCTGTAACAACCACTTTCGATTCCGGGGAGTTACGTTTTATTTTTCTAATCTTACGAATGGCTTCTTTCGTCGCTTCAGCGGTGACTGCACAGGTATTTAATATGTGTACGGGCTGTGAAAACGAATCAATATCCTCAAGGCGCGTTTGCAACAATCCCGTATCGTAAGTATTTACTTTACAACCAAATGTGTGAAACTCTGGCTTTAAGGACATATCCATCCTCCGCCCAGAAGTTGTTTATCGCGGTAAATCACTGCCGCCTGGCCAGGAGTAATAGCTCGCTGGGGTTCATCAAATCGAACCGAGTAACTACCATCTGATTTCTTATAAAGTTGTGCCTTGGCTCCCTGGTGCTGAAATCGAATTTTCACGCGTAAGGATTCGCCTTCTGCGATTTGGTCCAGCAAATGACATTTAGCAATTTCCATCTCAGACCGATAAAGGTGCTCTTGATCGCCTACCCATACAGTGGCTTCAGCCGCGTCGATCTTAATAACGTAAAGAGGGTTTTCTGCAAAAACCCCGAGGCGCTTTCTCTGCCCAAGGGTATAGTGATGAATTCCCTTGTGCTCACCAAGTACTTTACCAGTTGGATATTCTTTGATGGGCCCCTTTGGTGGTAAGTCGTTAGGACTCACCTGAGATTCGATAAAGTTGTCATAACCAGAGTTACCGACAAAGCAAATTCCTGTGGAATCTTTTTTTCGCGCGACAATAAGGTCTTTTTCTTCGGCGTACTTACGCAGCTCAGGCTTGGTCCAATCCCCGACCGGAAAAATAATGGTATTCAGCAGCTCAGGTTGAATCGTAAACAAGAAGTAGGTTTGATCTTTCCAGCTATCTTCACTTGTGAAAATCTGTGGGTCTCCGGCCGGACCTTCTTGAATCTGCGCATAATGACCGGTTGCTAGGTAATCACAATTCAACTCTTTCATTTTTCGAATGAGATGATCGAACTTCAAGTAAGTATTGCAGTTCACACATGGCAATGGTGTTTGCCCCTGAAGATAGGCTGAAACAAAAGGATTGATGACATCTTCTTTGAACTTCGCTTCACAGTTAATCACGTAAAAAGGGATATCGAGACGATCGGCAACATCGCGAGCATCATCCACATCGGTGGTCGAGCAACAGGTTCCCGCACCTTCATCGACTTCACATTGAGAGTAGTCCCACACTTGCATGGTCACGCCAATAACTTCATATCCTTCTTCTACGAGAAGGGCGGCGGCAACAGAACTATCGACACCTCCGCTCATGGCAACCAAAACACGGGTTTTTGTTCCGTCGGATTTTACGGGTGAAGGCTTCAAAATCCTAGGACTCATAAACTCACCTCCCCTTGGCGGAGACTTTCAGCTTGAATCTTTCTCAGGCGCGATACAACATTTTCAAGACCGCTCAAAAAAGAGTCGATTTCTTCTTGGCTCGTTGTCCAGCCCAAACCGATGCGCATAGAACTTTGCGCTTCTTTAGCACTTAATCCCATGGCTAAAAGAACCGGACTGGGCTCAGGGTTTCCCGAACTACAGGCTGCACCCGTGCTGACAGAAAAGCCTTCAATATCTAAGTTCATTAGAAGGGACTCTCCATCGATCCCTTCGATGAGTACATTCGAAGAATTTGGGAGGCGTTGGCTGGATTTTCCTGTAATAGAAACTCTTTCGATTCTCTTAATGAGCTCTTCTTCAAAATAATCTCGCAGCTTTTCCATGTTAGAAATAGCTTCAGGAATAAGTCCCTGGAACTTTGTCATATAACCGAATGCCGTATGGGCTAGTACGTTTTCAGTACCACCGCGACGACCTCGCTCTTGGCCACCACCCTGGATTAAGTTACTGTAGGCCGATCGTTTTTTTACATAGAGAAGGCCTGACCCTTTGAGTCCATAAAACTTATGGGCCGAGAAGCTGGCATAATCGACATTCAACTCACGTAAATTTAATTCTGTCTTACCGAGTGTTTGCACACAATCGGAATGAAAGAGGGCTCCGTGCCGATGGGCCATTTCAGCAAGTTCTTTGATCGGAAAAATGACACCAGTCTCGTTATTTGCGTACATCATCGAAACCAATGCCGTCTTTTCACTGAGAGATTTCTTATAAAATTCAATATCCAACTGACCCGAGCGATCGACAGGAACAACTGTGACGTCAAAGCCACGCTCGCGCGCCCACTGGGCTGCACCCTTTACGCTTGGATGTTCAACGGCACTAATGATGAGTTGCCTGCGCTGTTTTTTCTTAGGATCAGAGCTAACCTTGTGAAAGCTTTCGAATACTCCCTTAATCGCCGTATTATTTGCTTCGGAGCCTCCACTTGTAAAAATAACTTCGAGAGGATGAACTCCTAAAAACTTGGCAAGGTTGTTTCTCGCGTCTCGCATTAATGTTTTCGGACGTCGTCCATCACAATGAATCGAACTGGGATTTCCCCAGGCAGAAAGCCACCCTAGAATCTGCTCGCTCAACTCTGTAGCCAAAGGGCTAGTGGCATTGAAATCGAGGTAGATTCGATCTTTTTTTAGACTGTTATCGCGAAGCGTCGTAAAGTTCATAAGCGCAAAAATATAGCATATATCGCACCCTCCCACAAGACTCTTAAATGACCAAAATAAGGAGATTTTTTCTAATTTGTACCTATTTTTGTAGGGTTCAATGATCCCTAGAAAATCTCAGGCTGTACCAATGTGACGATCCGCCCTCGATATTGGTCTGGTTTCTTTAATGGTTTCATTAATTTAGATGGGCTCTCCGCCGATAAAGACTTAGATGAGCGTAGAAAAATCATGGATTAAACACTTTGCAATTCCCGAAGGCAAACTTGCCGAGATTCAGGGAAAAGTCCCAGAGGGCCAAAGCCTCCTGTGGTACTGTATTGCCCAGGGTGTTGTGAAAGAAAGCGACTACCTCGATTGGGCGAGCCAGCGCTACGAAGTACCACGAATCCAGAGAGATTTCTTCACTCGCCCCTTGGATGAGGACTTTCGCGGCAGTAGTTTTTCTCTCTTCAATTGGACTCCCGATTTTCAACCACTCGGTCAATGGGAGAACAACATCTACGTGGCCTGCCTTCAACCCAACGATGAGGTTCAAATAGAGGGTTATAATCTCATTTACGTGGTTTCTCCTGTTTCAGGCTTGAGCCTTCTTTGGGCCCAAGCAAATAATCAGAACGTAATCGATCCTTCTGAACTCACATCGACGACTTCCCAACAGATTTCAGTCAGTAGCGAACACAACCTCGCCAAGCCTCCGATCCTGACTGAAGAGGAAGGTTCCGAGGGAGGTCTTGCTCAGAATACTGTTCACGAAGCCGAGGTCAGAGATCACATTAGCCAAATTGATGTGAGTAACGAATCGATTGAAATGATTAACAACAATAACGTCAATTCCTTCGAACCACGCGAACACGAAAAAGGCCAAGACGCTCATACTGAAAAAGCAAACCAACCCCTTGATTTGCTCGCAGAACAAGAAAAATTAGAAGCGCAAAAAGCCCAAGAAAAACCACAGGAATCAAAAGTATCTGAGGCTCCAGAGGGACTGAGCTCGATCCAAGCTGACGAGATTAAAATCGATACTAATCAGCCCGAAGGACTCGTCATCCCACCGACTCAAGCTTCTGAAAATAAGGAAGTAACCAGTGAACCAGAAGCTGATTCCTCTGAAGATGCACCGGCGGGTTTAAATCTCACTCAGTTTGATGGCGAAACGAAAGAACAAGCTATCCAGTCGAAAGAAAATCAGCCGCAAGATGAGTCGACTCAAGAAACCCCTGTCGATAGCCTTGAAGCTCGTGAGTCAAATGCCACAGATGTTCAAGCTCAACCTGAAACTCTAACTAGTCCTCCACCCATTATTTCGGAAGAAAACGTGGAAAATATCGATGAGCCAGAAGAGAGCCCCGAAGCCCTCTCCAATGAAAGTGAAGATGAAAATGATCTTTCAGCCTCGACAGTAACACGATTAGAAACTCCCATCGATGAAACAAAAACAAATGTCCCTCTTCCCCCTTCTCCGAAGTCAGAATGGGATTTTCAAGAGGTCACAGCAATCACGAGTTTGCGCAGTATCGAAGCAACGAATCACACCAATACTCTCGAATTCACAGACATGTACAACGACGACACCCGTCCTGTATGTGCACCAATGACCGAAAAAGAAATCGACGCATGCCCCGCCAACTTTGACCAAGCTCAAAGTTTTGACGACGTTGCGGGAATTAGCTTTAAGAAAATGGCGATCCATTTTCAAAAGAGCATGCTTCTCGTATTTCATCAAAACCAGCTTATTCCATGGCGTTGGACTTCAAGATGGCAGTATAAAGGAGCCAAAGCTCCAGCGGCGATCGATCTTACAAAACCAAGCTTTTTGAGAGTCGCCTTTAATACGTTACTTCCCTACCATGGGTACATTTGTAACAGTCAGGTTAATGATCTCTTCTGTCAGGACTGGTACGATAGCAAAAATCCGAAGCATATTAGTGCTCTACCCATTACCATCAATGGTAATGTCGCTGGTCTTATTGTGGGAGCGACTGACAACACGGACATCTTAGACTACAAATACAGTTTGCATTTTATGCAGGAATTGGCTGAACAAATCTCAAAAGCCTATCAAAAAATAAAGATCAAAGAAGCTTCCTAAGAAGTGGCATAACATATGCTATTACAAACAAAGTTCGTTGAAAAAGAGTCAGATCCTTTTGAGTCGATAATTATTATCAAATTTTCAAAAGACCGACGAGATTGCGCGCTCAACGAACTTTGGAGGAATAATGAAAAGCTTGATGTCTTTTTCACTGGGGATTTTACTACTCATTCTTTTTCAGCAAAACTCTGCTGAAGCGAAACCACGTTTTGAAAGAATTAACCCGCCAGCAAATAGTAGTCTCTATGGCAAGGTCCACAGACACTCTGACGGCGATACTATGGATGTCGAAGTCACTCGTGGCGAGTTCAAAGGTAAAGTCATACGCATTCGTTTGATTGGAATCGATACTCCAGAAAAAAATCACATGGGTCGAACTCAAGGACCGATCGCTGACGAAGCAAGTGCGACACTCAAAAAACTTGTTCCTGTAGGCACAAATGTAAGAGTCCGAGTTGATGATGTTGCCACCGGGCCCTTCGGTCGCGTTCTCGGAACCATTTTCGAAGGGAAAATCAATATTAACAAAGAGATGATCTACAAGGGAATGGCTTTTCCGATTACCTTTGCTCCCACTTTTAAATACCACGAAGACTACTGGGAAGCGGCCCGCGTTGCCGAAAGAAAGGGACGTGGCGTTTGGGCCAGAGGACTTGAAGTTGAGATCCCCCACCGTTTTCGTGCTGAAGTCGCTGGCGGAGAAACACACTTTGTCGCCGACTTTGCGAGCAAGACCATTTTTAAAAAATTTGCCATTGATGCCATCGATGAAGATCAACTGATTTTTGTTCCGACTAATTCAGGTGGCGAAATCTCTCTTGGAAACTTCCTTAAAAAATGGAACGTCAGTCCGCGCCAGTGGAAATTTGTAGATGCCAAGAATCTTTGCGAAGTTCACCTCGCCAAACTCCGTTAGGTAGAAGGTATCATTTGGTAGCAGACCCGTGTCAAAAGACAGGGGTCTAGGCCTCTGGAACAAGATACCTATTCACTTCTCGAAATTCGTTTTTAAAATCCATCTTAATGAGCCATTGAGACCAGGCCTCTGGTAGAACAGAGGCATCCAATCGATCAGCCCATTCAATAATAATGAGAGCCTTTTCGCGAACAAACAAATCCCAAAACCCCGTGGATTCTAAATCATCTTCATCCTCAAGACGGTAAAGATCGAGATGTTCGACATCACCCCATGCCGTTTCGTAGTGATTATGAATTGCATAACTGGGCGAAGTTACTTCGTTGGAGTTGAGAGAGTTGAGAAAACAGCGGGTGAATTCAGTCTTGCCGACCCCCATTGGACCTTCGAGTAATATAATTTGACGGTCATTCATTTCTGATTTTAATTCGTCAGTCCATTCTTGAAGCTCAGAAACACTAGCAAATAAATGACTGTCGATTAACTGCACGGCAGCGCTCAAAACAAAGCTCCTCCACCCAAACGCTCCATAATCGAAGGTAGGTGCTGGCTGAGATCGGAAGGCATCAGACTACTCTTATGTTTGCCACTTCGAATCCATTCATCGGCCATGCGCCCATGGAGATAGCAAGCTGTCGCCGTACCTTGAACTGCTGGCAATCCTTGGGCTAAAAGTCCACCGATCATACCCGTTAGAACATCTCCTGAACCCGCCTTTGCAAGGGCTGAGTTTCCAGCGACGATAACCATGCAGCGATCTTCATAGGCGAGGACACTGCGAAAACCTTTGAGCAAAACATGGCAGCCGGTAACCTCGGCCGCTTTTAATGCATACCGATAACGATCCTGCTCTATAACTGTTGATTCAACATCTAGAATTCTCGATAGCTCTCCGGCATGGGGAGTAATTACCCACGACTTCGGTAATGGAAACAAATCATATTGAACACAAGTCGTGATTCCGTCGGCATCAATTACAACTGATTCGGCGGTAATACTTTTCAAATATTCTATAACGTCTTTAGTCTTTTCAGAAACACCAAGACCCGGTCCAACGGCAAAGGCACTAGGCATTTTTTTTAAAAGTCCTTCGGCTCCCCAAACTCCGGTCATGATTTCGGGTTGATCGTTTACAACTTTTTGTGGGTCTTCAAAGCTCACCAAACTGACATAGCCACTACCGATTCGATAGGCAGCAGTTGCGCCCAACAAACCCGCGCCCCACGTACCGGGACTTCCAGCGATAATCATTAGGTGACCAAAGCTCGATTTATTGCCGCTATTAGGTCTTTTTGGCAGGTAGCGCTTCGCCAGCTTCTCACCAAAAGCAAAGTGACTCGTGGCTAACTTCCGCAAAAGCTCAAATGGGAAACCAATGGATAGAACCCGTAATCGTCCGACATGGGAAGGACCTTGTGACACAAAAAAACCAGGTTTGGCGAGGCCAAATGAAAGTGTTTGATCGGCGCTAAATGCGATACCGCGCACGGCTCCCCGGTCTCCATCAAGTCCACTGGGAATATCCAAGGAGACCTTCGAACAACGGGCGGAATTCATGGCCTCAACAACTTGACTATAAGGAGCTTCAATATCCCGCGAAAGACCAATCCCAAAAAGGCCATCAACTAAAAGCTCGAGATTTTTAAATAATGACGTGTCCTCGGGTTGATTCCAAAGGTCTATAATGCGAATGCCCTGCTTGCTGATTCTTTGCAGTTGTTTTTGATAGAGTTCTGACTGAGAGTCTGGCTCGGCCATTAAGAAAACTTGAAGGTCTCGATGGCCCATCGAATGGAGATGCCTTGCCACGACCAATCCATCTCCCCCGTTATTGCCCGGTCCACAAACTATCCCTACACTTCCGCGAGTCAGTTCCGGCAAGAAGGATTGATCAATTTCTCGGGCCGCAGACGTTCCTGCGGATTCCATAAGGATCTCGGCTGAAAGCAAAAACTCTTCTTGCGAACTTTGATCGATCGACTGGCATTGGTCACAGGTGGCTATTCTCATCGATCCCCTCTTCAATGACTTATGATTTAAGAAAGTTCCTTCTGCAGGAAATTTGCTATTTCTTCAGCATATTTGCCGATCGCCAATTTATCGGGGCCCTCAACAAGGACTCGAATAACATCTTCCGTTCCAGAGAAGCGAACAAAGGTACGCCCTTCACCATTTAGCTTTTTCTTTATCTTCTCAATCATCTCTGGGTAGCCTTGTATTTCGCTGAGATCTTTTCTCTGTCTGACCTTAGCATTGATCAGAACTTGTGGTACGTCGGTCATCATATCATTAAGTTCGCTCAATCGCTTGCCTGTTTCTTTCATGACCGCGAGAACATTCAGGGCTGCCACACAACCATCTCCCGTAGTGGAGTGATTTAAGAAGATAATATGACCTGACTGTTCGCCTCCGAGGGTGAAACCATTTTTACGCATTTCTTCGACGACATGCTTGTCACCAACATTAGTGCGCACAACTTTCACACCTTTACTATTAAGAATCTTATCCAAGCCAAAATTACTCATTTGCGTGGCGACTACCGTATCTTTCGTTAAAGTCCCCTTGTTCTTCATATGAAGGGCACAAAGACATAAAATATGATCCCCATTCACCATGCGACCTTTTTCATCAACCAAAAGAGATCGGTCGGCATCTCCATCAAGACTGATACCGACATCGGCGCGGTAGGCTTGAACCGCTTCGGACAATTTCGCTGGGTACAGAGCTCCCACTTTGTCGTTAATATTAAAACCATTGGGTTCATTGCCAATAACGATGACTTCGGCTCCAAGCTCTTCAAAAACTGCTGGCGCTACCTTGTAGGCCGCTCCATTGGCACAGTCGAGAACGACGCGTAGCCCCTCTAAAGTATACTCTAAGGGAAAGGTGCTTTTTAGGTATACGATGTATCGGCCCTGGGCATCGTCGATCCTTTTAGAACGGCCCAGATCATTGCTTCCGGCTAGGAGAGAATTAAAATCAGCATTTGCCACCAAATGCTCAATCTCTTTTTCCATTTCGTCGGCAATTTTAAAACCCTCTGGACCGAAAATCTTGACCCCGTTATCGCAATAGGGATTGTGACTGGCAGAAATAACGATCCCCGCATCGGCCCGCATATTTTGCGTTACAAAGCCAATCCCAGGAGTGGGAAGCGGGCCCACCAGTTGCACATGAACACCCATAGAATTGAGTCCACTGGTCAAGGCCTGCTCTACCATATAGCCCGATAAACGCGTGTCTTTACCAATGACCACTTTAGGATGTTTATTCCGCGCTGGCTTTTTGCGAAGTAGATATCCCATAGCTTGCCCAACTCTTAAGAGCACGTCGGGAGTTATGGGGTGACTATTGGCTCGACCTCTGATTCCATCGGTTCCAAACAATTTTTCCGTCATTTTTTGCCCCATAGTTTCCTCTACAATTGATTCTTAATTGGTTTTCTCAACGAGTTCTACTTCTATACTCCGAGGTCGGACAGAAACCAAGTCCATTCCCTTCGGGAGGTCGTGAAGCTCATCTTTTAGGTCTAACCGCAGTCTACCCTTAGGCTCCCCCCTGAGATCAACGACTAATTTGCTAAATAAGGTTCTAAATTTTTTAATCTGTTTTCTCGTACCCTTTACCTTAACTTTCACTTCTGGTTTTATTTCCCATTCAACCTTCAGAGCCGTCGGCGTTTGCGCCTCAATAGAAAGGGCCAATTCCTCAACAAAGGGACGCCGCCCCATAATACTGATCCACAAAATAAGGGTCACAAAAAGAGCTACCAACTTATAACTTCCATTGTTGGTAACAAAACCGAGATAGGTTCGAGGAGTCTTAAAGCGCTTCACGATCTATTAACCTCACTTCTTGGCTTTAAATCAAAAGCATCGAATAGAAATTTACGAAGCTTTGGCAAATCCAACCCGGGATCGAGCTTGCCCTGATAGACCACGTTTACAGTCGTCGACTCTTCGGAAACTACGATCACCACTGCGTCGGTTTCTTCGGTTAACCCTAAGGCAGCTCGGTGACGAGTTCCCAAATTTTTATCGAGTATGGGGTTCTTACTTAAGGGTAAAAAACAACCTGCAGCGTATATTCGCCCTCCCCGAATAATGACGGCCCCATCATGGAGCGGACTTGAGGGATCAAAAATAGAAATAAGAAGTTCACTGGAAATCTCAGAATCTACCAAGGTTCCCTCTTCGATAAAGTATTCCAGAGAAATTTCTTTTTCGAGGACAATCAAAGCGCCAAAACCTTTACTCGCCATACTCTGAGCTGCCTTTGAAATCTCCTCGATCACTTGGGAATCATCGACTCGAGTGTCGCCCGTTAAAAGCGGATTACTGCCGATATGGGCTAAGGCTCGGCGAATTTCTCCCTGAAAGAGAACGACAACGATCAAAAAGAGATTGCCGAAGAATTTTTCAAGGATCCAATGGATCGTAAAGAGTTCAAACCAAATACTTGAAAGATAAACGATGGCTAAAATGCCGAGACCGGACAACATCTGTAGGGTACCTGTTGTCCGGATTAAAATTAATATGCGGTAAACGACAAGCCAAACGAGAAAAATATCAAGTAGATCTCGCGGCCTAAAGTGTTCAGTGAGAAAAGCAATGTTGTCGTAAAAATTCTGTAATATCAATCTTTCCTATTAAGCGGTGACTGGTCCCGTATTGCCGACAGGGTCATCGCCCCCTTCATTGGCTTTTTCTTGTGCCTCACGCTCTTCGCGCTCTTTTTGTTTAAGCTCTTCGTGACCGGCCTGCTGCTCTTCTTTCATCTTATTTGCCTGCTCATCACGGGTTTTGCGTAAACTTTCAACCGTGGCACCTTCATTCACAATGGCTAGCACTTCATCGCCATCAATTGTTTCAAATTCAATCAGGGCTTCGGCCATTTCTCGCAAGGCTTTCTCATTCTCTTTGAGAATCTTTTTTGCCTTCTCATAGCCCTCAGTCACAATTCGCGAAATTTCGGAATCAATTTCTTCAGCCTTAGCTTCAGAGTATTCTCTACCCTGGCTCATTTGTTTTCCTAAAAACACTGGGCCTTCTTGTTTTTGGTAGGCAAGAGGTCCAAGCTTTTCGCTCATTCCCCACTCGCAAACCATTCGGCGTGCAACATCGGTTGCTCGTTCGATGTCGTTACTAGCTCCCGTGGTGTAATCCTCAAAGAAAAGTTCTTCGGCAACACGCCCACCATACATAACAGCGACTAAGCTTTCTGCCTGGATTTTAGACATGCTTCTTTGATCTTCTCGCGGCAGAAATTGAGTTAAGCCCAAAGCCATTCCACGGGGAATAATAGTCACTTTGTGTACGGGATCTGTCTTTGGAAGTTTGACTCCGACAAGTGCGTGTCCTGCCTCGTGATAGGCAGTGTTTTTCTTTTCATCTTGGCTGATCACCATGGATTTTCTTTCGGCACCCATCATGACTTTGTCTTTAGCCTTTTCCATATCGGCCATTGTAATTTTACTGCGCTCTTCGCGAGCAGCAATCAAAGCCGATTCATTGACAAGGTTTTCTAAATCGGCACCGGAAAACCCTGGAGTTCCGCGCGCAATTCTTTCGAGATCAACATCGGTCGCTAGCGGAGTTTTCTTTGCGTGGACTTCAAGAATTCTTTGTCGCCCTAAAATATCCGGAGTATTGACGATCACTCGACGATCGAATCGACCCGGTCTCAATAACGCAGGATCAAGAACATCTGGGCGGTTTGTGGCCGCTATTAGAATCACACCTTCATTACTCTCAAAGCCATCCATCTCAACAAGCATTTGGTTAAGTGTTTGTTCGCGTTCATCGTGACCGCCACCCATTCCAGCACCACGCTGTCTTCCGACAGCATCAATTTCATCAATAAAAATCAAACAAGGTGCATTTCGCTTACCCTGTTCAAAAAGATCGCGCACTCGACTGGCTCCAACACCGACAAACATTTCTACGAAGTCCGAACCAGAAATTGTAAAAAACGGTACACCCGCCTCTCCGGCAACGGCGCGGGCGAGAAGAGTTTTTCCAGTCCCCGGAGGTCCTACGAGGAGAACCCCTTTAGGAATTCGTCCACCCAGACGCGTATATTTCTTAGGATCTTTCAAAAACGAAACTATCTCTTCGAGTTCTTCTTTTGCTTCATCAACTCCAGCAACGTCTTTAAACGTCACTTTGTTCTTATTTTCGGTGAGGAGTTTGGCTCGACTTTTACCAAAGCTCATGGCTTTACCGCCACCCACTTGAATTTGGCGCATCAAGAAAATAAAGAGACCAACGATGACAATCAATGGCAGCCAGTTAACGAGAAGCATTTGCAAGAAACCATTTTCACGGTTTTCTTCGTAAACCGGAGTAATTCCATTTTGACGAACAATGCGAAAGCCCTCGTCACCCACATTGCCGGGAATCAGAAATTCTTTACCGCCGTACTCTTCTTCAAACTCGGGCTTCACCTCACCGCGAATCATTCCATTCACGCGGTCAAAACTCACCTTCTCGACTTTTTTATCTTCGAGAGCTCGAGTGAATTTGTCATAATCAAAATCGCGAATACTAGCTTCTTGCCTTTGTTGATAGAGATTGAGTATGACAATACCCAACACGAGAAGCACGAGCCAGAAAGCAATATTCTTTGGATTAGAACGCATTTTGGTCCTTTCTAAAAATGGGGTCTTCCGGTCCCCTCACTACAAGATGAGATCCCTTTGTAAGCCCCTCTTTATAGGATACCATCGAGTCCTATGACTCTCAACGAAGGAGAGGTTTTACAGTCCGTTTACGTCCTAGGGCGTAACCACCTGGGCCATGACCTAAAGACAGGACTCTAAATGAATCTCAGTGGACTGAATTTTCCACAGGTGCCCACCTACCTTAAAACTGTGTTCTTTTTGTTCCGAGTCAAGGCGCTTTTGGATTTCTACCAACTGAGAGCGAGTGAATTCATGGACTTGGTGCTTTTTTAAAAACAAGGCTAAGGCCCTCAGCTGCTCCCTCGATGAAAGTCCAAGGTATGACGGCAAATCTATGTATGAACCGCCCGATTTCTCAGCAAAAACTTGAGCCTCAAAGGTACTTCGCTCCCTATTGAGAAGGCCAGAAATATCGCCCAGAGAGCGTGCCAGGGCTTGAAGGCTGCCCTTTTTATGCTTTTCTAGGTCGACAAACCAATGATTGCGCAGCCAATTTCTAAAGTAAGTCACCTCGGAATTACTGGGATCCTCTAAGTAATCTATGCCTTTTTTTCGCGCATAGCGCTCAAGTTCTTCCCGTGAGTGTCTCAGAAAGGGGCGAAAAACTCCCACCCGAGGACTCCCCTCACTCATTCCTTGAAGGCCCACTTCTCCAGCGCCACGAAGGAGCGCCATCATCTGCGTTTCTAATTGATCTTCCTGGTGATGGGCCAATAGCAGGCAAGGGATTCGTTCTCGTTCTTGAATTTGCCGAAAGAAGGCGTAGCGAAAGTCCCGAAACTCCTCTTCTGATTGCAGGGTTTTCCTTGGCTTTTCACTGCAGAACAAAGTCAGTGACTTCTCTTCCGCCCGTTTTTTTAGAAACTCCTGGCATCGATCTCTGTATTCGACCTGTAAAGGGGTATCTGAAGGACCGTGGTGCACATGGGCAAGAACCACTTCGGTATTCAATCGTCCCTGGAGGTGACTAAAAACCTCGAGTAAAACGCAGCTATCCAGTCCACCAGAAACCGCAAGTAGCACTTTTTCTGGAAATTGGCTTTTCCATTTTTGGTAGATCTCCATTTCAAGTCGATCTAGGCTTGTCTTAGTTTCTGAATTCATAGGCTAGCACTTGGGCGTTTCAAATTCCTGCTCTGCAAAAAAGTCTTTAAAACTCTTTTTCTTAATAGGGTACTTCTTTTTAACTTCGAACCGGTTTTTCTTTTTATTCCAGCGCAGATCAATTTTTGAAAACTGAAGACTTTGTGTCATTTCATAGACGTTGATAACATACTTAAGGTCTTTTATGACCTTCTCCGCACTGGGTTTGCGATTGGAATAGAGTGAAACCTCAAACTCAATAAGCTCTTTTGAAATCTCCTCGGGAATCTTTTTTTTCTCGAGGTAGATCTTTGCCATGCTCGCCGCTTCAGGCTTTTTAAACCACTCCTTGAGATAATCGACAAGACTCACCTTCCGTTCAAGGCTCCCTCCCGCTAAAGAAAGACAAATGGGACTACCACATTCTTCCATGATTCCAAGGGGGGTCACTTTGATTTCGAGACTCACCGTCGCTCCCCTTTGCGGAAGTGTTGGTTCAACATAGAAAACACCGTAGGAGGGCGCCTCTTTTTTATTCAGTCCAAACTCTTTAAGTAAATCCAGGGGGAGGATTTTCTTTAAGTCCTGGTTGCTGGTGTTTTTGAAAATCTGATTACAACCTTCGGTCTCATAGGTCCACTGATTGCGCTGCTTCCCCGCCCCCACAAAAACCGTCGTCGTCGAAGAGCAAGGGCATCCACAGGTGGGATAGCCTCCGGCCACATGGGCATAGGCGTTCTTCTTATCAAAAATGTATTCCTGGGGTCTTTCGCCCTCAAAAAGATCATTACAGGTTTTTATCCCTTTTTTGAGGAGGTCTTCGATGGTTTCTGCGTTCGCTTTTTTGCCAAAAAAAGGGTTCAGAAAGATTGCGAAAATTATCAAGAACACTAAGTTTTTTCCCATTTGATCCTCCATTAGAAAGGCTATCATCACAGCCAGAACGTCAAGAATCTACCCCTAATCGCCTTTTAAACGCAGTGCCTCTACTCCCGATAAGGGTCTCTATGAATATAAGTTATACAGGTTGCTATATAGTAAAAGAAACAGACGAGGACTCGCCTTGGTCCTGACCTTGCTTTATTCTATAAGTAGATGAAATTGTTAAAAAACTCACAGGCTTTCAGATTTTTAATTGTGCTATTCGTAGCCCTAATAGGTCTTTCTGAGGCCCAAGGCATGAAGCAAAGAAAATCAAAGTGTCTGAGCCAACTCTCCGAATTGCAAAAAAAGCAGGTGGGAGAACTCAAGGCTTTGGATCGCAAGATTACCGAAATCGTTTCGAGTAGTCAGAGCTTTGATATGAAGAGTATTAACTCCTCTGGAAAAGAAATAAAAAGTCGGTTTGATCAATGGGAAGGGAACCTCACGGGCCTTATTCAAAGACGCAAAGAGCTCATGTTGCGGCGAGATTTTGTCGATCGAATGATTTTCCAAATTGATACCAAGTGGTCCGATCGCTATGAAACCCGCCCTTTTCTTATTAAGACTCTCAGGCAAATGTCAGTCGTTGAAATGAGCCAGAAAAAACCAGACGCTTCGATGTGGCGGTTTTTGAGCTACCTCAGCATCGCACTTAAAGAAATTCCAAGTCCTAATGAGAACCTTTTTGAGTTCATTGAAAGTTATTTGAACTTTTCGAGCATTTCTAAACCCAAGCCTCCATTCGCATTTCTAGAGCACCGCCACTACACTAGTGGGGCACTGGCCGCAAAAGCCACAGAAGTTCCTATCGAAGAAGTCGGACTCGCCCTCGAAAAGCGCCTGGAGGAATTAAAACAAAAACAAATGAAAGCCATTCAGGGCAGCAATTCGCTTCCCCTGTCCCCTTTAGTCAAAGATGATAACGCCAGTAAAATGCGCGACTCCCTAAAAAATTCTAAAAGTCATTCAACGGAATCTGACGAAAAACAATCTGACTACGAATAGGAGCAAATTGGACTTCTATTGAAACTTCTTTAAAAAATTGATTAAAAGACAGCAGCCTCTAAAAGAAAGCTCGCCCAAATCGTCCTCAAGAAAAACGCGAGACTCATCGCAGCTAATAAAAAACCTGCAATTCGCAAATAGACCTTTTGCAAGATCAAGGCTCTTCGTGAAAATGGTCCCCTAACCTGAAACGGATTGCTCACCTCAAGTGTTCGCATAATGAGGTGGCAACTGAGTAGAAAAACCAAAAATGAAATACCGACCAATAATACATCGCTCATAGATTCTGTATCGGAATGAAACGCTAGTTATTGAGTCCAGTTTCTCTACAGCAAGAATTTCTTCTTAAAACTAATTTCGACTGTACATAAGACTTGAAGTCACAAGAACTTCATCGACGCGATCCTCAATACTCTTTGGAAGTCGCAAGAGAAATTCCTTAGCTTCTTGCCTGGGATCACTGATTTCGTAAGGTCCAGGAGAACGAACCTCCAGAATTTTTTGAACTCTTTTGAAGACGTCGACAAAACGGTCATCATCAAAAACCTTGATAACAACTCCATTAACGCTGTAAACCCGGCCTTTATCGCCCAGAGTTTTTAATCGAATGGGTTTTTTATCGCCAATTAAAAATTGCTCGCCGACCCTCTTAATCTTAGGAAGCTCAACAAGATCCAATTCTGTCATTTGCAGTTTTAGCCAGAGACGCTCGTAGAAACTAGAAGAGGTGTGCAGCTGATCGACCATCTCGTTAAAATTAGAAAACGAAGAAAAGAGTTGAGACTCATCAGAAATAGCCAGTGACTTCTGCTGTTGAAATGGAATTTCATCCACAACTAAAACATAAAGACCACAAAGAAAGATAAAACCGGCTGATAATGTTTTAAGAGACATAGTACGAACCTCCCCAGACCCTTATTAGACACCAGTTTCAAGCCGATGGGTTAACAAATCTGGACCTTGGTGCCAGGCACCTTATTCGGATTTGATTTCGACGTGGGTTTCAAATTCGTTGGAATCCCCATCTTTTGAGATCGTGCTTATTTTTTCGTCATTGTCCTTACGGATGACTTCGATCTCGGCAGTCACTTTAAATTTATGGTCATTGGCAAAACGTGAAGCCTCTTTCACAAAATCAATTCGCGAAATCATTTTTACCAATTCGTTACCCACCCGCTGAGTGAGTTCCTCTTTGGACTTGGCCGCTCCCTGTAAAAGAATATTGAGACTTTCTTTGGGTAGCTTCAATTCACTCACAAATGAGCGAATACTCTCTTCGGTCATAAACGCGGCGGACAGACCGGCTGTCGCTAGTTTTCTGACATAGTCACCAAAGGAGCCCTTGTCTTCGTTAACGCTATCCCATTTCACTTCTTCGTCAGAGTCGGACATCCTTAGCCTCCGTAGACTTCTTGAATGCGCTTGTGAAATGCGCTCATCATTGATCGTAAATTCACCGTTTGCACAGTTCGTGTGATCGGGCCTGGAACAAAAACGCCAAACTCAGCATCGATCGTGTATTCAGCACGGCATTTGCCGGCTTCTTCACTCAAAATCCAGGATCCACTCATTTTCTTAAAGAGATCACCCTTGGTAAATGACCAATGTATTTCATTGGGCGGATTTTCTGTCGTTTCTAGAGTATATGAAATCGTTTTAATAACGGAGACTTCGTATTGAACATGCTTGGTGTTCCCCTCGGTCTTCACAATTTCGACTGACTTAACTTCATTGATAAACTCTGGGTATTTTTCGTAATCACTGACCAGGTCATAAAACTGTTGGAGTGAGCAATTAAAAACTTCGGTATGGGTGGTTTTGGCCATTTTCTCTCCTTAAAAGAGATCGTCCTATTTCTTTTTAAAAAGGGCTTCAGCAGCCTTTTTCAAATCAGCCGAAGGGTCCGATTTCTTTCCCTCGCCTTCTTTTGCTTCAAAATAATCGCAAAAGTTAGCCCGTTCTTTTTCACGAACGACATCGGCTGAAGTTTCTCGACATTCATTATATGCACTGGGGTCATAAAAGCGACAATTTTTACAACAATGTAGGTCTTCTCCGCATTGACTGCATTCGACTCGGTAACCGAGCTTACGATCAAACTCGGTTCTTTCACCACATTTAAAGCAGGCAACGAAGGATAAAGCCATCTATAGCTCGCCGTTAATATTTCCAGTAAAAATTTTAGGCTTTTTGCTAATATCGTGATCAGAGTCCATCCAGCGAATGGTTCCCGATTTTGATCTCATAACAACAGATTGGGTGGTTGCCCGACCGGCTTCAAATCGAACACCACGAAGAAGTGGCCCATCGGTTACGCCGGTCGCACAGAACATGACGCTGCCTTTTGCCAAGTCATCAATGGTAAACACCCCATCGAGGTTCTTTATGCCCATTTCTTTAGCTCGCACCCGCTCTTCATCATTGCGGAACTGCAATCGACCTTGAAAATCACCGCCCATGCATTGAAGAGCTGCCGCTGAAATTACACCTTCTGGCGCTCCTCCGGTCCCGATGAACATATCAATACCCGTCCCCGGAGTGGCAGCCGCGATGGCTGCAGAAACATCTCCGTCGCCGATCAATTGTATGCGAGCCCCCATTTTACGAACTCTCGCAATCAAGTCTTCGTGGCGAGGACGGTTTAATATAACAACTGTCATGTTTTTTACGGGCTTATTAACAGCCTTTGAAACGGCCTCTATATTTTCTTCAACGGATTTATCGAGATCAACTACGCCCTTTGATTTGGGTCCGACTGCGATTTTTTCCATGTAGGTATCGGGGGCGTGAAGGAAGCCGCCTTTTTCAGCAACGGCGATCACCGCAATTGCTCCAACGCCACCTTGGGCGCAAATCGTAGTTCCTTCGAGAGGATCCAGAGCGATATCGACCTCTGGAGCTCTCTCCGTTTTCATGCCCACTTCTTCGCCGATGTAGAGCATAGGAGCTTCATCCCGCTCCCCTTCACCAATAACGACGGTCCCTTTGATTTCGACATCATCAAAAGCTTGTCTCATGGCGTCGACAGCCGCTTGATCGGCCTTCTTTTCATCGCCTCGCCCCATATAACGGCTACAAGACAATGCTGCTGATTCGGTAATACGCACAAATTCAAGGGCTAAATTGCGATCCATGAAACCTCCAAAGGCCCTAAAACACATCGAAAGAACCATTGAGTCAAGGTTATTTAGGTTTCTTACTTTGAGTTTCGATATAGGTGCGCATTCTAGAGGCAACTCGATGGGAGAGGACTTCGAGTGCAAGACGGCTAATGATAGGTGGCAATGGAAGCTTCTTAGCCTGTAGTTTAGATTTCATCTGGATGCGGGTATGGCGAAAACCAATGGGTTCATAAATGATTTGTCCCTGCATCCCTTTAAATTTTCCGCGGTCAATCACCCAATCGAGGCGATAGACTTCTTCTTTATCTTGATTTTCTTTAAGTTGCATCCAAAGTTGAGCCACATACCCCATGGCTCCCACTAAAAGGTAAAGTCGTTGATTGTCCTTGCGATAAACGACTTTGCGGAAATGACCACTAACGTCTTTGAGCTGGGAATAATCAGTCACAATTTTTAAGGTATTTTGATAGGGAGCAGCTACGATTCCCTCGGCTTCCATAACGAGCTCTTCACTCTTATTTTTGAGTTGGTCCGTCTGCACGTTCACATAGAGCTTTTTATGGACGAGCATCTGCTCGCGCCTTTTGCTTTGCTCCAGCTCGATCTGCCGCAAGAGCTTGGGGTTGGAATTTTCTGGCTGACTTTTTGCCTTTCCCTCTAACGCGAAAAAAGAGCTGATATTGAATGAGACCAGAATGAGAAAATACTTCATTTTTTTATGCTGGCACCAAGCCTTTGAGCTGTCTATGGCCAAGTCCTTGATTTTTGGAATTTTTAGGCTCCGGGGACCTTGACCCGTTACACTAAAAACTAAACACTTAAATAATGAGTCAACAAACTAAGCCCATACAAGACTGGCAAAAAAAATTACCCATGTGGGCCACTTGGTTTCGCATGGGACTAGCGCCTGTCATCATGCTCTTCTTTTACTGGGATTCACCTGTAGCGGGGTATATCGCTGCACTTTTGTTTATTCTCGCATCTATAACGGATTATTTAGATGGCTATTGGGCAAGAAAATATCAAGCCGAGAGTACTCTCGGAAAATTCATGGATCCCATCGCTGATAAGATCTTAGTAGCCATTGTCCTGATCATGCTTATTCCCTCTGACCGGGTGGGACCGGTTATGGTCATCCTTTTACTCTGTCGTGATATAATTATTGGAGGAGTGCGCTCCATCGCCGCTTCAAACAATGTTATTATTTCTGCGGGATCTTTAGGCAAATGGAAGACAGCCCTACAAATGGTCGGAATCCCCGCGATCCTTATCTATACACCTCTTTTTGGCCTTCCAATCTACGAAATTGGATTGATAGTCATGTGGGTCAGTGTTGCCCTCAGCCTCGTCAGCGGTTATCAATATACCTGGGGTTACTTCAAAAACCGTCCCCAATAGAAGGATTGTTCATGAAAAAATTGGATGTCGCGATCATCGGGGCCGGTTCAGCCGGGCTGACCGCTAAGAGAGAAGTCGAAAAAATAACAAAGAACTTTTTAGTTTTCGATGATGGTCCTTTGGGCACGACCTGCGCTCGAGTGGGCTGCATGCCTTCAAAAGTGATGATTCAGGTTGCCAACGACTACCATCGCCGACACAAATTTGAATCCATAGGTATTCAAGGCAGCGAATCCCTTAAGGTCGACGGAACGGCTGTCATGCAACATGTTCGCAAACTTCGCGATCGATTTTCGGGAGGAGTCGTTAGAGGAGTCGAAAAGTGGCAAGATGAATTTCTCATTAAAGAGCGCGCCTATTTCACCGGGCCAAATACCTTAAAAGCCGGCACCCAAGAGTACGAAGCCGATAAAATTATTATCGCTGCAGGTTCGCGCCCTATTTTGCCAAAACCCTGGGAAGAGTTTAAAGACTTATTCATTGATACCAATGGTGTTTTTGAACTCGAAACGCTTCCGCAAAGCCTTGCGGTGGTAGGCCTTGGAGTTATTGGCCTAGAATTGGGGCAAGCCTTCAGTCGCTTGGGCACAAAGGTAGTCGGCCTTGGTTTGGGCCGCAGCCTTGGGGGTGCTAGTGACCCGGCAATCCAAGACTATGTCATCAAAACCATGGGCGAAGAATTCGAACTTTCGTTGGACGGAGTTGAGCGCTTCGAAAAAGAAGGGCAACAACTACGCGTGTTTTCAAAAGACAAATCATGGCTCGTTGATAAAGCTCTTATTGCCGTCGGCCGCCGATCCAATTTAGACCG
>JAUHWN010000222.1 GCA_030424665.1 Bdellovibrionia bacterium
TTCCCCGGCGGGAGAGAATCAATCGTCAGGTTCGGAAGAAGGCTGGTTTCAGCGATTTTGAAATCGATGTCCTAGAAGCGGAGCGAGCTAAGCTGATCAACAAGTAGGTGCCAAGTACTTTTTGGGGATGCGGTGTAGCTACCATTAGGTGCCTGGCACCTAAACCGATTCGCCGGGCTCCAAAAGGCGCCACTGGCCTTCGGGAAGTTTACCCAGTTTGAGTTGGCCAATTCGAACGCGCTTAAGGCCAGTCACTTTTGCACCGACCAATTCAATCATGCGACGAATTTGCCGTTTTTTTCCCTCGCGCAAAACTATTTTTAGTTGCTCTTTGTTGAGCACTTCAACTTCAGCGCGCTTTAACTTTTTTCCATCGAGTTCTAAGCCTTCACGAAGTAAATCGACTTCTTCTTCAGAGAGTTTTCGATCAATGCGCACAAGGTACTCTTTTTCGATTTCAGAGTTTTCACCGATGATTTTCTTAGCAAGGCGTCCGTCTTGAGTCAGAATCAGTAAGCCCTTGGAATCAATATCGAGTCGTCCCGCTGGAGCTAGGCCAATACACCTGGAATCTTTCCAGGAATACGTTTCGTCACCAAAGCAGTTTCCAGGGAGAATCAGTTCCATTGCTGCTTTGTATCCATCTTCTGGCTGGGAGGAAACGTAACCAATCGGTTTATTAATTATTATGGTGAGGAGTTTGTCCTGGTGCGCTAAGGCCTGTTCGAGGAGGCGCACAGAATCTCTACGAGTCACCTTAGTCCCCAATTCATTAATGATTTCGCCGTTGACCTCAACCAGGCCCTTTTCAATAAAACGGTCAGCTTCGCGCCTCGAACAAAGGCCGCGTTCGGACATGAGTTTTGAGAGGCGAATGCTTTCATCGAGATCGAGACTTGGTCGTGAATCCGCGGCTTTACGCACCAATGGTTTGGTGGATTTTTTTGCGTCAGTTTGGGGGCCGGGTCGTCTTTTACTATTTTTTCTCGTAGGGGCAGACTTCTTTGGCGGGGACGATTTCTTCATAGGGCTTCATAGCACCGATTTTTCCCGACTTGAAGGCTTTACTTCCCGGATCGGGCTGCTACACTCACTTTTGAAAAACTTCTATTTTATCAGGGGGGCTAAAAGTGCTCAAAAAAAGCGTTTTCACGATTTTGGCAATTATGCTGTTTAGCGGTTCGATCCTAGCCGAGACCAAAGTTACAATGGGCGAAGTCAGAGATATGGCAACCGATAAACTCCTTTTTAATTTCAAATCAGAAACAAAGTTTGAGGGTGATAATTGGACTTTCACGAGTACCTATACCTATCCCGATGGAACTCCAGCGGTTATTGAGTCGGGGGAAGTAAAGGGCAACATGGTTCAATCCTACAAGGTGGATCAAAAGCAAACTGGTGAGAAGGCACAAATTCTTGTTAAAGATGGGAAAATACTCTTTTCTGTCACTGACAAAGACGGAAAAACTAAAACTGACAAAGAAGACATGGATCCACGCCTTATTGTTGGTCCAACTCTTTCAAAGAACCTAATGCTAAATGCCAATTGGGAAAAACTCCTCAAAGGTGACAAAGTGAAGTTTCGCTTTGGAGTTTGGCATCGCAAAGAAACGGTTGGTTTTCGATTCTTTAAAAATAGAGACTACGAAGAAAATGGGAAAAAACTCATGAACGTCGTTATGAATCCCACCAGCTGGCTCATTCGTCAATTAGTCGATGATTTGACGATCACTTATGACGTTGAAAAAAAGAGAATGCTTCGAATAAAAGGGCGAGTCGCTCCAAAGATCAAAAAGGGAGACGAATGGAAAGACCTAGATGCCGTTACGACCTATAGCTATCCGGACGAAGCCGGAAGTAATCAGGCAGCAAACTAGTTCTTATAATTAAAGGTATCGCCACAAAAAATATAGTGGTGAGATTAGATTGGGCCTAAGAAGACTTTTCTTGGGCCAATTTTTTTTTGATTTCACCATCGAGTTCAAGGTGATTGACGAAATGTTCGAGCTGTTCTTGAAAATTTAAATAGTGCTTCTTATCACTTCCTGTGGATATAAGACGCGATTCGAAATGAACTTTAATTTCGGAGCCGAGACTCTCTCGATTTTGTGGAAATATTTGAATCCCATAAAA
This sequence comes from Bdellovibrionia bacterium, assembly GCA_030424665.1. Taxonomy (GTDB): domain Bacteria; phylum Bdellovibrionota; class Bdellovibrionia; order Bdellovibrionales; family JAGQZY01; genus JAUHWN01. The sequence goes on from JAUHWN010000222.1 coordinate 2,134, forward strand.
ATAGCCCCAGTGATCCCATCTCGATTTTTCGAGAAAGACTAAATAGCCGGGTTCACTATGCCTGAGTCGAATCTTTTTACCTCTAAACTCTGGTTTAAATTCTTCTCGAAGCATTTCTTCTAGTTTGGTGAAAGCCATTGAAGAGTGGAGTAGTACTGGAGTTTTTTTCTCCATCTGTCTTTTGGACATAGGCGGGCGTATTTGGGCAAAAAAGTGTCCCAATCCATAACTGAGCAATATGAGAATGAAGCCCGCTAAAAGCATAAATCTCCCGATATGTTTATCGGAATTTAAGTAAAGCCCATTTATGAACTTAACGAAGTCCCTTGATATTGATGCGCAGTTCGAGGCAATAGTGTTTCAATTAGAGAAAAATATCCACCCAAAGATCCTCTTCTTCATAAAGTCTTAGTTTAACTATTTTTACTTTTAGAGAATCGGCTTGAGGCTTTAGTTTACTGCCTAGATAAAGGGCAATGTTTTCGGTTGTCGGTATAAGACTCTTAAAATGCGGAATTTCGTGATTGAGATGTTTGTGATCTAATTCACCCACAATTTTTTTAAGAACTTTATCGACATCAATAAGATTCACGACAAGACCACTGACGGGATCTGGTCGTCCTTGAAGTTCTACTTCAAGGACGTAATTGTGTCCGTGTCCATATTCTTTCTCAGAGTAGCAGGCGCCAAATTTTTCCTCATTTTCTTCGCGGCTCAACTGATCAGACTTATAGAAGTGAGCACTCGAAAAATAGACTTTTCGCGAAAGACGTACTTCCTTTTCTGAACTCATTTAGGGATCCTTTGAGGTGAGGCTTAAGCCGCCGTCGACATTGAGAATAGCGCCAGTCGTCCACGAGTTACTGGGATTGAGAAAGTAAGAGACAGCTCCAGCAATGTCTTCAGCTTGTCCCATACGAGACAGGGGGTGCATTCCATGGAGAGCCTCTTTTAATTGTAGAGAGCCAGTATCGTCTTTTTGGTGGAAATCGTGGATCGGTGTGTCCACAAGGCCCGGAGCAACAGAATTCACTCTAATATTGAAGGCCCCTCCTTCGAGTGCAAGACATTTTGTGAAGTTATCAAGCGCTGCCTTTAATGAAGAATAGGCTGAAGTACCTGCCACTGGAGTTTGTCCGAGATTTGAAGAAATATTAACGATGCGGCCATCTCGATTTTTTTGAAAGTGGGACCACAGGGCCCGACTCATGTTAACGGGTCCCATTAGATTGACATGAAACAAGGGGTCCCAGTCATTCTGATCTTCGCCAAAGGGAGAGCGAATAAATTGTCCGGCGTTATTAACGAGGCCAATAACTTTGTTCTCGCCGTGATTTTGAAGCCACGAATTGACTGCGTTTAACAATTCACTCCCTTGGGAGAGATCGAGTTCGAGGCAATCAGCTGGCGTATTGATTTCTGTTGCTGTTTCTTGAAGTTTGTTGAGGCGACGACCAACGAGTACCAGGTAATAACCGTCTGCACTCAATCTTTTAGCGATGGCTTTACCTATTCCGCTTCCAGCTCCGGTCAAAAAAACTGTTTCTTTCATTCTAAGGCTTTTCCTTTTTTGTGGGGTCGAATCGAAGATCAGTAAGGTCGAGCTGATTCATTTCATTGAGCTTCCAGCCGGTGAAGCGTGGATCTACGAGAAGACTAAAATGGATTTCGCCCATTGGAATCAGCAGGTGATTGTTGATGAGAATTTCGACGGCTTGTCGACAGAGTTTTTTTTGTTTTTTGCTGTTTCGCTCGAGATCGAGTTTCGAAATAATGTCTTCATACTCATCGTTATTGAGTCGAATAAAATTTTCCGAACCATTTCTAGAAAAGGTTTCTAGAGCTGCCAGGCAGGTCGGACGATCCAAGCCTACACCTTTCCTAAAGAGGTCAGGCGGAGAATTTGCCAGTTGATAAAGATAAACTCCTTGCTCGGTTGGGTCGAGAATTGTTTTTAAACCTAAGTGTTTGAGCCACTGATCTTGAATCCACTCCATTCCTCTGCGGACGTCCTCTCCTCCCATTTTAGAAAAACCGAACT
>JAUHWN010000223.1 GCA_030424665.1 Bdellovibrionia bacterium
TAACGGAAGTAATACGGTTGCCATTACTGGTGGTGCCCGCATCGTTTCAGATAAACCCTTCTTTGTTTACTACGAATACTCTACCCAAGACGAAACCAACGCCATGGGTATAAAGCAAGCACGAAAGGTTGTCATTCCTGAACCTACAACCTCGGTGGGCAGTGCGACTGACCTGCTTTAGGTGCCAGGCACTAAATGGTAGCGTCCGTGCTTTAAATGACTCTGCTAAATTGAATCTCTATTAAAAATGATGTGATTAAAGAGGCATTTCAAAGTGAATTTCGGTTCCAAAACCCTCTTGGCTCGAAACCGAAAACCTGCCATTTGAAGACTCAAAAAACTCTTTAGCGCTACTAAGGCCGATACCATTACCTTTTTCTTTGGTGGTAAAGTTCCCGCTGAGAGCTTTTCTAAGAACCTTTTCGGACATTCCTATGCCTTTGTCTTTAAGGCATCCTGAGATCTTTTTGTTATCGATTTCTGCATGGATATATATGTCCTGATTCTGTGGGGTGGCCTCAATGGCATTTGCTATTAAGTTTGAGAGGTGTCGAGTGAAGTCGCTCGACAGATCAGCGTCGATGCTAGAGTCGGATCCACTGAGGCTTGAACTAAGTATTATGTTACTTTTTTGCGCTTTTAATTTCAGCTCTTCAATGAGATTTTCTAAATTGGTTTTAAGAGACTCTTCTGCCGCGCCTTTTTCTACATCATTTCGATTACTTTGCAAGAGATCCTCAGCCACTTTATTAATTCTCTCAGATGAAGATCTTATCAACTTTTTGGCTGTTTCTGGGTTGGTCTCCAGGTTGTCTGCCGCCATATTTAATGCTTGTAAAGGAGTTCTAATATCGTGAGCTACTTTTTTCGAGAGTTTGAATTTTTCTTCTAAGCCCAAATAGGATTTTTCCATTTCGAGAAGTTCTTCAAACTTCTCCGCTACTAAATGCCAAGAGCTTTCTAGATCTTTATCAAGATGAGGTTTTGACTCAGTTCGACGCCCCTCAAAGAGAGCTCTTAGAGAATCAAGTAGTATCTTTTGCTTTTTATTTGCCAGGTCCTGACTGTAGCGAAAGTGGATGACTCCTAAAATTGAAAGTGGAAGAAAAAGAACAATTAATCCTGCTACGAAAAGCCATTTATAAAAACTTGAACTGATAAAAAAATAAGCCCTTAAGTGGCCAGGAAGTTCTACAGCTTTTTGATATTTAAAAAAGCCATAAGAGAGTAAAGAGTTTTCTGAACCTAATTGGGGCACTAACTCTGAATGACCAATAGAGAGAAGTTCTTTTTGACTCCCCTTCTCGAAGACCTTTATGGCCTCTAAACTTTGACTCGTATTAATCACACGGTAATTTTTTGATATCGACTGATAGATATTGCCCGATTGAATATCTTTTTGCGCAAGCTCTTTCCAGTAGTTAACCAACTCATTTGTTAAATACACGGACTGACGATCGAGCGCAAAATACAGAGCCACACTGAGTATCGATGCTAACACAAAGTAAGGTATTAAAAACTTTCCCAATCGTCTTAGAGACACAGTCGCTCCAAGTCTCCCCCAACAAAAAAGGGTTGGTCCGCAAATAAACACCTATAAACATGAAAAGAGTGATCCATTGAGTGAGGTACTAATTCATCAATGACCAATGGTGGTAACTCAATCGACCTTGTCCCCTTGGCTTCTAAGCGTTTTCTAACAATCTTTCTTCCTCGGCCACTGGCAAAAAAGCTCAACCTTTCGGAGTAAAAGCTATCAGATTTTAACCCATTAGATAGGAGTTTCTTATAAGCAAGACAATGTCTTGTTAGTTCAGCTAAGGCTCGTTCGGTGGTTTCGACTGAATCTTTTGGCCCACAAGCACCACCTGTTAAATATCCTCCTTGAGTGGTCTCCAAGACTAAGATGATTGTCTCTTTGGGAGAATTTGTAAGTGGAGTAATCTTTTGAATTCTTGATACATTCAAAAAACTCTTCAAAAGGGATTCTGTTTTTTCAAAACCAAGACTGGCAAGATTTAATTCTTCTAATTTGAATGCAATGGATTCATCATCCCACCAGGTCGCCCAGGTGTACCGTTCTATTGCTTCTGAAAGTGCATTTTCTCTAGTTCGATCTAAAGAATCCTCTGTGGACTCAATACTGTTGGGGTAACAGGCGTAACCATCTGTTCTACGAATATCGGTCTGGTTGTGATGTCTGTCGTAATTTTCTTTAGAGGCCAATCTTTCTATGTATTCACTCGTACATTTAGCCAATGCAGTACCTAGGTTTTTAGACATACCACATTGAACACTCTCGCAGATAATTTCGCTATTAAGAGAATTCCAATAGTTGATCATATGAAAGTCACCAACTATGGAATGTTCAATATTAGCAGGTACCAAGGCAGCATTCTTAAGACTCTGCAATATTGGGGATAAGTCAGTTGCTTTCAATGAGCTTCTCTAAAACGGTATAGGGCGCTGGAGATGTAATTCCGAGAGGTAGATTTTTAAGACTGACATTTTTATTCGTCATATAAAATCGAGCCGCATGCCGATAAACATTAAATTTCGCATCCTCGTAGAGATACCGATTCACCTTGATAAAATTCTCAGGGCTTTGATCATTCTCAAGCTCAGTAAGAAGTTTCTGCAACTCCGGATCGGAGGTTATGAAATTCAATGGCTTGTGCATCCCTTCAGTAAGAAACATTCTTATATCTCCGGCCGGGTCAGCCGCCCAGAAGCCCGATCCTGACGTTGAAATGTTTATGACTCCACTCTTAAGGGCTTCATCCATTTGCTGGTAATTTTCAAATAAAATTGGCTTTTCTATCTTAAAGACACCTTGATCGCTATCTAATAGACCCATCATAATTTCGACGAATTCAGAATTACTTAACTCTTTTACGTACCCCCAACGCACTGTCGGCTTTTTTTCACATTCAATTCCTTTATGCTCATCAAAGAACTGATAACCTTTCATAATTTTAGTAAAAATTGAATTTTCAGTTTCCACCCCACTAGTCTTAGAAAATTTTCTAAACAGCTTCGCAAAAGCCTGCCTACAAGAGCGATTTTTGAATCCATTTTTTGGATGTATCTCCAACGCTCGAAATCTAACTTTAGGTTTCATAGTGAAATTAAATAATTTCTTTAGAGAATCCATCTTGTCTTTAGATAACTGTGTCTCATGACCCGCAAGAACTTCATTCACACCTAATTGAAATTTTATAGATTCCACTTCTTTGATACCAATATATTTGAATTTTATTCGTTCAGGTAAGTCTCGAAATCTTGATGCTTTAAAATATTTATTTTTTTGAAAAGTTACAGTGGTATCGCTCTCTGATGAAATTTGGTATGGACCGGAGCTCGGTATTCTTTTGCAATTAATTTCACCAGAACCAATATCTAGACATCTCGATGGTATTATAGAAAAAATCTCCATGCAAAATCTTGATAAAGGATTAAAATTCATGGAATCAAACCTAATCAATATTTTCTTGTCATCATAGGAAATTCCCTTCGGGAGAGAGTCGAACCTACCACTCCATTCTCTTGCTCCAGAGATTTTATCAATAACAGGATAATTTGGTCTCGATTTCAGCATCCTCAATATCGCAAAAACAATATCTTTTGTTGTGATTACTGTTCCATCTGAAAACTTTAAATCACTCTTAATTACTAAAGTTAACTCTTTGCGCTTTTTATCAAATGAGAACTTATCTAATAAAAAGCTGTCATAGTCATCCTCAGGCGATACTTCAAAAATAGTCGAATAGACCATTCGCTGAACTGGAAGGTTTTTTGTTTTATCTCCATCAAGAGGGTCTAGAGAATCATATTTGGCTGACTCAGTAATTATATAAGTAGGTTCTTCTAAATTTTTTTTCATTGTGCAACCAAGTGTAGCTATAAAAAGAATAGTGAAAGTAAGTATATCTATACTATCTCTCAAAATCTTGAGTCCCTACAACAGCCTCGAAGACACTACTTCTTAAAAAATTAAACTCTGTACCTAGTTCATCTCTAAGGAATTCTTCGAGTAAGCCACTCTCCAGATTACCAAAACTATTTTCAGAGCCGTAGACATGCTCAAGCTGTCGTGTCCCAGATACTATAATATAATCACCTTCGATTCTGAAGCTTAGAAAACCACTAAGCTCTTGCTCTAGAATT
>JAUHWN010000076.1 GCA_030424665.1 Bdellovibrionia bacterium
CAAAAAGACTTGCTTGTTAAGTCGATCGTAAAGCCCCGAAAACTGTCCCCCTAACCCCATGGGCCAAGTGACGGGATAACACTTCATATTCAGAGTCTCTTTGATTTCGTCTATAAGTTCGAGGGGCGCTTTACCCTCGCGATCGCACTTATTGATGAAAGTAAAAATGGGAAGTTTTTTATATCGACAGACTTCGTAGAGCTTCTTAGTTCGTTCCTCGACCCCTTTGGCCACATCGATCAACATCACTGCACTATCGGCAGCGTATAGAGTTCTATAGGTGTCTTCAGAAAAATCTTTGTGGCCGGGAGTATCCAGGAGGTTCATTCTCAGCTTGTGGTAATCAAACTGGATAACACTCGATGTGATTGAGATGCCCTTTTCTTTTTCAAGGGTCATCCAATCAGAAGTAGCGGCCTTAGCCCCCTTCTTTCCTTTAACCTCTCCGGTTTCGCGGATCAGTCCGCCGTGGAAAATGAGCTTTTCGGTGAGAGTTGTCTTCCCGGCATCTGGGTGGGAAATAATCGCAAATGTTCGTCTTCGCAGGATTTCTGCGTCTCTAGATAGTGATTCGGCCATGACACGCTATTTAACAGTCCTGGTCCAGGCTGTCATCTACTGTTTCAAGTTGGGAATCCAAGGAACACTTTAAAGAATGGGGCGTAATGTTAAGAATCATTATCATAATTGTTCCAAACCAGCATCAATATGCTTGGACAGATGACCGATAAACAAATTGGATGGATAACTCAATAACTGAAACTAGCATGATACCGATCCCGGTGGCCGACTTTATGTCTGGGACTCAGCTTCCCGTTGATGTTTACGTCCGCCTCAGCGACGAGAAATACGTTTGTCTAGCAAAGCGTGGAAGTCATCACAACTTAAAAGAACTTTCTGTTTTTCGAGGCAGTCAAATCCAATATCTCCACGTCGAAAAAGATCAATTTAATCGCTACGTGAATACCAACTTGATTATTGCAGGCATCGCCGTAAAACGCCCTAAACTAGCTAACAGGCACAAGGCTCTGTTTTTATCCAAGGCCACTTCGAGTGCTATGACGGCAATCGATGGACTCGATCTCACCCAAGAAACCTACGAGACCGCCAAGACGGTTGCTGAATGCACGATGACTCTGATTGAAAATCGCTTTGATTTTAAGGCTCTGCTTGATTCGCTAACAGCCCAGGACGGCCACTACCTCAATCACTCCCTTGCTGTGAGTATGGTTTCAGTTATGGTCGGCAAAAAAATGGGGTGGACGAAGCAAATTACACTCGAAAAATTGGCCCTTGGCGGCTTACTTCACGATGTCGGCATGAAAGCCATTCCGAAGGAAATTCGCGACAAACCTCGCTCTTCGATGACTTCTGAAGAAATACAACTCTGGGAGACACACCCTTTTAAAGGTATGGAAATGCTGCGAACCATCCCAGGCGTGCCCGATGATGTCGTGGCCTGTGTGTACGAACACCATGAAAATGCATTTGGTCAGGGATTTCCCCGCAGAATTAGGGATCTTCGACTCAATCCTTTGGGCCGGGTCGTTTCTATCGCCAACTGCTTTGTAGAACTCTGTGTACAGAGCGCTAACAACTCTTCACCTATGTCAGCCGATCGCGCCGTCCAGTATATCGAAAATGTCATGGGCCAACCCTTCAATAAACAGGTCTTTAGAGCCCTTAATTTTCTGGTCGATGACCAACAAAGCTTGGCTTCTTAGAAACATATATTACAATAGAGAAATAACGGATCCCTACGAGAACGATCTTCAAGAAAAGCATTAGGTAAAGCATTGAAAAACATCAGCGAAAAGCACCTTCAAAGACTACAATATCTGAACAAAAAGGTTGAAGTAAAACTAAACCAATTGCGTAATTGGCGCCTTCTCACGGGACTTATCTGGTTTGCCATTCTCATAGGTATTGCGGCTAAACCCACTGGCGCCCTCACACTCTTGGGAGTTCTCGTTTTCCCGGTCCTATTTTTGTTTTTTGTTAAGGCGACGGCAAAAGTTCACTATTTACTTCAACAAATCCAAGCCCTCCAAGCTTTTTACCACCGGCAGAAGCAAAGGTACCATGGACTTCACGACTTTACCTGGAACGCGCCTAAGGGAGCCCCTGAAAATCCACTTATCCTCGATTTAAAACTCTTGGAAAAGCCCGGACTGCTCTCGCAAGTTGATGAGAGCTTTACCGATGGTGGACAGGGCGAACTTCTTAAGTGGATGCTCGATCGAGAACCAAAGCTCGAAACCATTAAAGAGCGTCAAAGTCTCATTCAAAAACTCACCAAAAAAATCGGAGCTCTCGTTCGCTGGAAAATTCTCGGTTCACTCATTGATCACCAAATTTCTTCACAGCAGCTTTTGGAATTTACTCAAGCTTCAGTTTTAAACGAAGGCTTTAAAAAAGCGTTTACAATTGTTGGTATCAGCTGGCTACTTGTAGTGGTTTCGATGATCCCCCTCCTCTCAGCGGGCCTGACATCCGTTTGGATCCTTCTTCTCTTGGTCTATGTTGGGGTTTCTTTAGGAAATTACGAGACCATTCAAAATAGTTTCAAACGCGGAGAAGGTCTCAGTCATAATTTTTCGGCACTAGAGCCTCTCTTAAAAAGAATGGAAGAATTTTCGAAAGACCCTGAACTGAGCCACCTCTGCCCGATTGTACAAAGCGGAGCCCCTTCCCAAGAGATTAAATCCTTTCGCCGGGTTTTGGCCTTTTTAAGTATCGAGGCCAATCCGATTATTAGTTTTTTGATAAACGTCTTGGTTCCTTGGAATTATATTTTTAGTTGGCTTCTCGAAAAACAGCGCCTCAAGATCGCCCCTAATATTCCGAGCTATCTGGATGAACTGCACCGGCTTGAAGCCCTAGCCAGCTTAGTTTTTGTGAATCGCTATCAGGACGTGGTTTTTCCGGAAGTTTCGAGTGAAAAGGTTTTTTCTATCGACGAAGCCAGGCATCCGATTATTCCAAAAGAGCAAGTCGTGGCTAATAGTTTTGAGTTCAAGGATGGTGCCGAGCTGATCTTACTGACTGGATCTAACATGGCCGGAAAGTCCACGTTTTTAAGAACCCTCGGTGTGAATCAAATTTTGGCGAACATGGGAGCTCCTGTTTTTGCGAAGAGTTTTAAAACATCCCTCTACCGCATAGAGAGCTGTATTCAGGTGAGCGACTCCCTACGCGATGGCTTTTCTTATTTTTACGCCGAAGTGAATCGCCTCAAGGAACTCATTGAAGAAATTCAATCGGACCGCCCTTGCCTCTTTCTTATTGATGAAATTTTCAGAGGGACTAACAACAAAGAACGCTTTCTCGGCTCTCAAGCCGTTATTAAAAGCTTAGTCAGTCATAATTCTATTGGTTTGGTTTCGACCCATGATCTTGAGCTAACTAAGATGGAAGATGAATTGAAGAGCTTGAAGAATTATCACTTCCGCGAGCAAGTGAATGATGGCTTGATGAGCTTCAGCTATAAAATTCACGAGGGCCCTTGCCCTACGACAAACGCCCTCATTATTATGAAGCAAAATGGCTTAGCAGTGGATGCTTAAGCCTGAAGTTGCTGAAATTGCTAATTATTCAGGCAAATAAAATACTGACAATTGGGTTGACCTTATACCTAGAATGTTCTATCACAGTGTTTCGTTTGTATCGTTAGACGACTTGGCGCGGGATGGAGCAGCCTGGTAGCTCGTCGGGCTCATAACCCGAAGGTCGGTGGTTCAAATCCGCCTCCCGCAACCAATTTTTCCCAGTAGTCTGTTTATAAATAAACCACAGAAAAATTGTTTCTTTAAAGGTCGTTCGCGTGTGCGAACTCCAAATTTCTCACTTCAGATAATCTTCGAATCTCATAATCCTAGATCGACCTCAGCTTCAGTCATGTAAAAACCTACACTCCTATCAGCTTTCGGCCGCCTAGATTTTGACCTTCTCGATTCTCCTCGTGAGATTATTTGATAACCTGGCACCTCTCGCTCGCCTATTTCCAATTTCCTCGTTTAAAGGAAAAATTGCCGGTAGTGTGCGAACTCCCAATTTCTCACTTCAGATAATCTTCGACATCATACTTAGAGCAAATGAATCAAGCTAGTTGCACAAACTATAGCTTATACTTTAACCATTCTTCCCAAACGCCGAGGGCCTGTCTTGGCTGCTGATCCCCATCTTTTAAACCAGTATCTCTCCATATCAAAGATAAATTATCATTGAGTACAGAACTCCACAGATCGTCAAAGTCATGTGAGCTAAACCATACGATACCTTCTACGTCCATAGTGTTCGACTCTTCAAAAAGCTTCACTAAATAGGCACTTTGCTTTTCTTCATCACTTACTACATCCAAAGTAAATTCTGGAATCGACAGAGGCTCCCCAACAAAACCCGTCTCTGCCACAAAGTATGGTTTTCCAGGGGCAATCCGCAAAATTTGAGACAACCAATCACTCGGAAGATTTTCAGGATCTCCCTTATCACTATGCGAAAAAAAGGCGTAGGGATAAACACTGATTCCGGTGAGGTCTTGATAATCTGCTAGGCTTAAAAACAAGTCAGCAGATTCTTGCATCTTAGTTGATCCCGGAGAAGATAAAGTAAATGAAGTCATAAATTTGATATTCGGGTATTTGCTTTTAAGGATAGTATAAACATTAATATAAAAATACTGAAGCTTCGTTCTTCCAGATGGACTATTGTGATAGTACTCATTTATCTCAATGGCATAATTAACATATTTCGGATTAAACTTTTTGATCAATTCATCCACAAAATTAGCATAAGCGCTAACTAAAAAGTCGCTATCAAAATCTAAAGATGCCCATGGCTCTGGAATCGATTCGTTAGTCGATGAATTCCAGTACAAGGCTTTACCGTCACGAAGCCCATTAAAGGGACTCACGGCCAAGTAAATTTCCTTATTAGTCATCGAAGCCAACCTCGACACTATTCCATTGATTTCATTTTTCACGCCGAGCCCAAAATTATCAAAGTTGTTCGGCGTGAATGCTTCGGGCCATGGAATCCCACCGTCTAAGTGAATTGCAAATAGATCAGCATTGCCCTCAATAAAACTATAGACTTCATCTTGAGCTTGAACTGTGGCATCGAAGGGCCATGGAGTGAAGCCCATTCTAAAACTTCTCGTCAGAACAGGAGAGTCCTCACTATCTCCGGAGGATTGCTCACTACATGAAACCCCAAACGGCAACAGACTTGCTATCATCAACCATTGGCAAAACATTCTCACTCGATCACCTCGACACTTGAGCCGCCTGAATTAATAGTTTCTCTTTTTGTTGGGCCATTCCCATCGATATTAGATAGGCTTGCTTCTTTTGAAGTTCTGAGAACTCTGCTTTATTAGTAATGCCTTTCCAATGATTCATAATCATGATCTGCCCAATGGCACCGCCCAAGCTATTGCCAGGGCCGAGTAGAACTATGTGATCCGGTGAAAATTCTTTAAGAGCCACAGTAATTGCCCTTGTGAAATCATAGGTCTCAGTAACTTGATGGCCGAGCGTGTACTGAGCAAGTTCTTTAGCATTTGTCGAATAGGGCTGCCAGATAACGCCACGACCATCAATCATGGGCACCAGGGGTCTTTGAAAATTGAGATGATCCAAGTCTCTAAAAGCTCTTACAGAGATGGCATCAAAAAGTGGTGTATGAAAGGCCCCGTGATTAACCAACTGAAAGGGATAGTTCTCTTTTTTAGGCAGGGATTTGGTGAGCTCTGCTAGACCAAGCTTATTGCCAGCGAGCACATAGTAACCACCAAGCTCAATAGAAATATAAGCTTCATGATCTTCTTTTAGATTAATATTGTTAAGGAGATCATTTATTTTCTGCCGCACTTCCTCATCGACAATCCAATTTTCATCAACGATGGGGTAAATAATCTGTCCACCGATCATACCGGTCTTCATCATGGCACCCATGGTTTGAATCAAATCGAAAGAATCTTTGGGATTGAGAGCTCCGGCAAAGGCCAAGGCCAAATACCAGCCCATAGAATTCCCCGTGACCGCTACAACCTCAAATTCATCACGATTAATTTCAAGAAAATCAGCCTTCGAACAGGTGTAAATCAATGGTGAGGCATGCTCCCCCTTGGTGTGAATGGAAGTTTTAAATTTCTCCATTGAATCCAATTCACTGATTTTAATTTCACCAAGTTTTTCGCGCCAAGAATCAATATCTCGCAAATCACCTGCGATCGAAGGGCGATTTGCTAAAGAACCTAAATTATCTTTTGTGTAGGAGCCTCTACCGGGGCAAACCACTACAATTCGTTTTTTATCACTCATTTTGTCTTAACCATTTCAATAGTTGATTCAACGATACTTTCTCGACTTGGCAGCCCCGCCGTTGCAGCTGGCCCCAGGGGAATAAAACAGTCCGCAGCAGCGAGAAGGTCATTAATCTTTGGTAAATTGATTTTCTGCCCCGCCTTCTCACGACGAGAAATTTCTTGGAGGAGTTCACTTAAGACGGCCTCCCCAAATGAGCCCGTCTTGCGACACTCTTCCACAAAAAGCATGTGGGACTTGCCTTCTAATTTTTCAAACAGAAGCTTTGAGTTAAAGGGTGAAATCCACTTAAGGTCGATCACCTCGGTATTTATCTTGTGTTTCTCTTTTAAAACCTTTTGTGCCTGCAGAGATAAATAGGTGCCGGTACCATAGGTAACAATGGCGATATCGGCCTTACCATGGCAAGATATTTCACCCAGTTCAGACTCTTCTTCAATCGCTGGATAAGGCTTCGTCCACTCTTTATCCCCTTCCTCGTGAAGATCCCTTGTCATATACAGGGCAATAGGTTCTATGAACACACACACTCTGCCATTTTCGTGAGCCTCTCGCACACAGGTTCGTAGCATGCGAACGGCGTCAGCTCCATTACTGGGAATGGCAATGTGAATTCCAGGGATATCGCGAAAAACGGCTATGGAGTTGTCATTGTGAAAGTGGCCACCAAAGCCCTTTTGGTAGGCCAAGCCGGCGATTCGAATGACCATGGGGTTGGTGTACTGACCCTTTGAAAAGAAGGCTAAAGTTGCAGCCTCTCCGCGGATTTGATCTTCGGCATTGTGAACGTAAGCTAAAAACTGAATTTCCGGAATCGGTAAAAATCCATTGTGAGCAAGGCCGATTGCTCCACCAAGAATTGTCTGCTCGTCGAGTGGCGAATTGAACACCCGCTTAGAGCGAAAACGCTTTTTCAAGTTGTCGGTAACGTGGTAAACACCACCTTTTTCTGCCACATCCTCGCCAAAAACCAAAGTATTTGGATACTGAAGCATAATATCGTTAAGCCCCCAATTGATCAGTTTGGCCATATGGGCTGGGCTTTCTAGCTTCGGCCATTCTTTTTCAAAAAGTGCTTGGCGTTTTTCTTGGGAAACCACCGGAGGTTTCGGTTTGCACGTCGTACAGGCCGTTATACTGGCTGCCACATCCTCAATTTTTTGCAGAGGTTTCTTGCTGATGACTTCATTGGAAACATGTTTAATGCGATCCTCAGTATTTCTGTATATATCAAGTATATCGCTGGAGCTTAAAATGGAGTGGTCCATTAAAAGGCGAGCCGAATGCAAGAGCGGGTCATTGCTTTCGGTTTCTTGAATGTGATTCATCGAATGGTAATTAGACTCCACATCAGAACCCGCGTGCCCCATAAGGCGAACAGTTTTCATGCGAATAAATGCGGGCTTTCTTCTTAAACGAACGTAGTGCTCCGCCTGTTGGCAGGTGTGATAAACATCGATCAAATTCAAACCATCGCACTCAAAATATTTAATTCCCGGCCTAGTCGAAAAATTTTGTCGAATCCAATCGTTTGGAGTTTTAACCGAAATACCAATGCCATTATCTTCACAAAAGAAAACCAGGGGTAATCTCAGGTTTTGATAAGATACCCAGGATGCGGAATTAATAGCTCCGACGGCCGTCGAGTGATTGGCAGAGGCATCACCAAAACTACAAAGAATCACAGAGTCCCTTGGCAGTTCCCCTTCGTGATTGAGATCTTGAGACTTAGGAATGGAAAGGGCTGCGCCTACTGCTTTTGGCAAATGAGAAGAAATGGTACTGGTTTGCGGGGGGATATAAAGCTCCTTGGAGCCTATGACTTTATGGCGCCCTCCAGAAATCGGGTCATCTTTTGAGGCCATAAATGAGAGCAACATATCGTATAAAGGGGTACTCCCCGACTTTTGCTTGGCGCGCTGGATATAAAAAGCGCCACTCCGGTAATGCAAAAAGGCCATGTCGCTAACGCGGAAAGCTTTAGCGAACGCAGCATTTCCTTCGTGTCCCGAGCTTCCGATAGTGTAGTAACAAAGATTATCTTTTTTAAGTTCGCGCGCTCGAAGATCGAGAAGGCGGCTCATCACCTGTGTTTCAAAGAGATCTATAAAGTCTTCGGGGGTCAGCGCGCCCAAATCTCGCTGTATTCGAGGTAATGGGAGCTTTTCAGAAGCTACTTTCTTTTGGAAGTTCTGATGGATGATCTCAGCACGATTAAACACGGAAGCCCCTTTTTGATATGATGCACAAGCCAGTCATTCGCTTCTATTAGGACTTATTTTGGCTTATCATGCCCTGACAAGCAATATCTCTGTGGGTCGAAAGCTCGACCATACGCGAGACCAAAAAGGAGAAGAGAATATGGCTGCATACGAATCGCTCAACTACTTAGATTTCGACAGTCTTCTCACCGAAGAAGAGTTAATGGTACGAGATACCGTGCGTGATTTTGCCACGGAAGAGATTATACCAAAACTTCAACAGGCCAATCGTGATGAAAAATTCCCCATGGAATTAGTGCCGCGTTTTGCTGAGTTGGGGCTCTTAGGCTCGACGATCAAAGGCTATGACTGCCCCGGCCTTGGCGATGTTTCCTACGGTCTTCTTATGCAAGAACTCGAACGAGCCGATTCAGGGATTCGCTCATTTTGTTCTGTGCAAGGAGCTCTTGTTATGTATCCGATCTATACCTACGGATCAGAGGAGCAAAAGCAAAAATACCTTCCGAAGCTTGCAAAAGGTGAAATGATTGGCTGCTTTGGCCTGACGGAACCCGATGCTGGTTCAAACCCCGGCGGTATGTTAACGACGGCAGAAAAAGTCGACGGAGGCTATAAACTCAATGGTAATAAAATGTGGATCACCAACGGTTGTGTTTCTGATATTGCTGTTGTTTGGGCCCGGATGGGCGAAGAGGTTCGCGGCTTTATTGTCGAAAAAGGAACTCCAGGCTTTACGACCTCTTTAATGAAGGGCAAATTTTCTTTGCGCGTGAGTACGACCAGCGAACTTCACTTTCAAGATTGCGTAGTGCCTGAGGATGCCATCTTTCCTGAGATTAGTACTTTGCGTGGCCCCTTGAGTTGTCTGACTCAAGCCCGTTTCGGAATTGCTTGGGGGGTCCTCGGCGCGGCCAATGCTTGCTATCACGAAGCTCTCGAGTACTCGAAAGAACGAATCATTTTTGACAAGCCACTTGCCGGTTACCAATTAGCTCAAGCGAAACTCGTTAAGATGGTCCAGGAAATTACTAAGGGCCAACTCCTCGCCCTGCAGTTGGGTAGGCTCAAAGAAAAAGGCAAAATGAAACCCCATCACGTGTCTCTAGCCAAGATGAACAACTGTCGCATGGCTTTGGATATCGCTCGTGATGCGCGCGACATGCTTGGAGGCAACGGAATCATCGACGAATATCCGGTGATCCGCCACATGATGAATCTCGAGACCGTCAACACCTACGAAGGCACCGAAGATATTCACCGCCTCGTTGTCGGCCTCGAATCCACCGGCATCTCCGCAATTAGGTAGAAGCTTCCTTTTGGTAGCGAAGCTGCGTCACCAAAAGGTACTTTAATAGATATCGCTGAGCGATTTCTTTCCCTGACTTTTTAACTCGAGTTCGTACTTTTCTTTAGCGTAGGAAACGAGTTCATCGGCAAAGCGATCTTCTTCGAACTTGATGAGTTGCGCGTTCTTTTTGAGGCCAACATTGGCCTCGAGTTCCTGAACAAGTGACCTTAACTTTTCTGGAATTTTATCGCCAAACAAATGCTGGCTTTTGCTATCGAGTACATAGAGAGTAAAGTCGACATCCGTAACGATCCTTCGATTGTCTGCCCCTCCTGGTCTGGTGGGGTCTAAAACTCCGTCTTCTCTTAGGGAGTGATTCATGCTCACTAATAATGTCATGCCCGAACCACCAATGTTTGCGCTAAAAACCTTTGTCCACTGAACTCGTGGACTACTATCAATTTGCCCCATGATCCTCACTTTCCATGTATTGTTTTTTGCGACTAATGAATGGGATAAGCTAGGACCAACAATAATTGCCAATGCCAAAAGAAACCACCATCGCTGCTGTCTAATAGATCTCATAACTTATTCCCCTTTTTGACATCGTCCCACTAATTCTCGACTATTATTACTCGACTTAAACCCATATTTACTCGAAAATATCACATTGAAACGCTCAAGGTTTGTACTATTTCTCAGGGCCATTAAAGAATTAGACATTGAAGATAATTCAGCTGCTCCTCATTAGGCTCTTTGATTGCACTGTAAAAAATTGGGTTTCGGAAAGGGTTTCAAATGAAAATCAGACGTCTCATTACTGTAATTAGTCTATTGCCACTTGTTTTATTATTTCAAAATTGCGGTGATCTCAGCATTTCCAATGAATTTCTCAAAGACAATCAAAGCCTCAATCTAGAAAGTTTGAGTGAGGATGATCAACTCGAAGTTCAATCTTCTGCAACTAAGGTTTGGCGAAGTAAACTAAAGGTTAATTTCAATTCGCACCCGATCGGATACTATACCGGTAACATGCTAAAGTCAGATTTTGGTGACCATGCATTGAGAACCAACCGCGGAGTTACAAAGACAGGTACAGAACCCTCAACTTTATCAACACCAAGGGTTCGCATCATTAATGGCTACGGTGGAACGAGATCAGCCCGTTTTTTACTTCACAAAAATCAATTTGGGTTTCATGACTCGGGGGCGTCTTGGGCAGTTCCAGTTCCTCCAGGGGATCGCTATAGGCTTAAATTTAAAATGCGCTTAAGCCCTAACTTTTCAGCAAAGGGAGGAAAAATAATTGGTTTCCGAGGAGGTTACGAGGCCACAGGCGGAAGACCCGCCACAGGCACCAACGGGTTTTCTGCAAGGATTAATTGGTGGAGACGCCCCAATGTAGACACCCTTGTTTCTTATGTTTACCACATGAACGCCAATCAACGGGCCCCCTACGGAGATGCCTTTTACTGGAATTGTACAGACGCCAATCGTTGCAGCGATGGAACAATTGATCTGGCAAAAATAGCAGGTAAATGGCAAACCGTTCAGCTGGTGGTTAAGAACAATACTCCCGGCAAGAAAAATGGTTTTGTTAAGGCTACAGTCAACGGTGCCGTACTTTCTCATCAGAAAAACTTAGAGTTCCGCACGACGAACTCATTAAAAATTGACAAACTTTACGTTAATGTATTTGCCGGAGGAAGCGACTCCTCCTATTCTCCGTCAGAAAAAATGTACATCGACATGGATAGTATTGAAGTTTTTCGCTGGGAAGACAAATAAACCCACTTCGCTTGGGAAACAGATTGTTTCCCAATCAGTTTTTTGGGCTGATTCACCGCTGAAGCACGACTTTGATCTATATTTATCGAGCAATTGAATCACGGATCAATTTAAGGCTGTTATCATAGGGATAATGACATCGAGGCGGACACAGGAAGAAATTATTCTCTTTGAGAAAATCGGCAAAAACGAAGCAGCCGCTCTCGCTGCCCTTTACGATCGCTACCAACAAAGCCTTTATGGACAAATCGTATACTTCGAGCTCGAAAGAGATCAGGCCGAAAATGCATTTGAGGGAATTTTCAATTATCTATGGGATAACCAAGAGTCCATCGACTTAATTTCAATTAGTCCCTATCGGTACTGCCTCAACCTTTTGCGCCTTATTTGTTTCAACCCTGATTTAAATCATTCTGACCTTAAGGAGCTTCTAAATGCCTACCAGGGTCTAGAGATGAAACTTCCTGGCGATGTCTTTGCCTTTCAAGAGGAAATTGAAAAATCAACTAAGACTCTCGATAAGGTAGAGCCTAAGGTTTCTGCTCTTATGAAATCGATCGCATTTACCTGTCAAGGGTTGGAGGAAATTAAGTCAAGTATTGGAGCAACCGATATAAAGGACATAATTCATCGGTTTACTAATGGTCTTAAAGCTTTTAAAGAAGACTTTAAAGCTGAAGAATTCCTAGATTCCGATGGGGCCATCGACCTCGTCCTACTTTCGCTAGGAAGGATTAAAGAGACATCAAACATACTACCGAGGGATCAGCTAGAAAATATATCTCAAAGCGAAAACTACCAAAGTTTTCAGAAAGCCTTGGTTAATTATTTTGCCTGTGCCCCTCTTGAGATGCCAAGAAAAGTCGTAAAAAAGAAGCTTCTCGAACGAGTCTCTCCTCCGAAGCCTGAGAAAAAAGATGATAACGAACCCATCGTTGTCAAAGTCCCTATCTCGGCTGAAGAAATGGCCGCAAAAAAACAAAGAAACGAACCAACTATCGAACATCGAACTCCGTCGACGAAAGTCAATTCCTCTCAATCGAATAGACACAATCAAAGTCCACCAATTCAAAGCACTCAAACCACCTCTCAAGCCCCAGATATCCCTTCGGAGACTCAGCCACAAAATCAAACTACTGAGGAGAGACCTGCTACAATGACCACTGATTCCGCGAATTCGAGTGAATCTCCGTCTAATGACCTATTTGCAAAGTACAAGGTTCACATCCTCGTCGCCTTAGTTCTATTTGCTCTACTTTTTGGCTTCTTTTTAATGAAAACAATAGTCGCCCAGAATGACCTGAAGATCGAAAAAATAAAAAATGGTCTTTATGTTATGGACCTAAAAAAAGAACTCGAGCCCAATCGATTTATTGCCCAAGAAGGCACTGAAGTCCTAGTGCTTGGCAATCGCCTTGCGCAAAAAAGTATCAATGGTGTTTTTTTTTATAATAAACAAAAAAATCAGGCCTACTTTCAGCTTAATCAAATGACCCACAAAAAAAAAGACATCTTCTACCAGCTCTGGCTCAAAGAAGAAAATCAGGCTTCATTCAAAAGTCTACTGATCGTTGATGGCACTGAAAGTTTTAAAAATCATATTTCAAAAATTGATATCGTACTAAAAAAACAAGAGGGCGGCATCAAAGAGCTTCAACTACGACGACTCAATAAAAATGGAAGTGACGAGCCCCAAGGTCGTATCGTTCTTCGTTATCAAAAGTCTGGATAAAATCAATTCCTAAAAAAGTCGACGAAGAGCCCTTAGCGAGGCCGCATAACAAAGGGGTCCATCACTAGGGCCTGTCCCTCTGTTTTTGAAGAAGGATCTACTAGAACGACAATAGGCACTCCTGCGGGGAATTCGGCAGGCATGTGTTCTTTATAAATAATGCCCTTTCCAATATAACCGACACCTTTATATTCATAATAGACATTCATAATCCAAACTTTGATTCGCTCATTATTTCTCATTTGGCTCGCCTCAGCGAAACCGAGAACCATTGCCTTTACTGGCTTCCAATAGCGCACGATACGATGCTCTTTACTGACAATTAAAAACACGAGGCGAAAAACTGCGATAAAGATCAGAATGACTCCAAATAGGGTCGCCGCCAACCGATCCGGAATTTGTCCCGTTTTCAAAATGGCCCCCACATTAAGGTCTCCAAAAAGAAGGACAATAGCTGGAATAAAAATAATACTGACCAAACCTGCCATTCTAAAAAAGGGCATCCACAAAGGACGCATGAATTTATAACCCTTTTTAGAGAGATCCATTTTTCTTTTGCGAATGGGATCGAAATCCTCTCTACGAGAGCTCAATTTCTCAGATTCAATATGGATCAGATGTCGCTTTACTTTAGCCATTCAATTCCCAAAATGAAATCAGCACCACTTTAAATGATAAGAGAATGCAGCTAATAGATGAATAAGCTTAATACAACCTAGACCTTTATCGTGCCCCGTTAATTTACCTTTAATCTCTCAACCCGAGGATCTGCAATTCCGATAAAACTACATGGAACGCTTAGAAAACTATAGAATTCTAGTCATCGAAGATAGCCCTGAGTATCAAGCCCTGATTCAGAAATCACTGGGGTCCAAAAATCGAAATCACACCTATGTTTCCAGCCTTTTCGAAGCAAGAAAAGCTCTCGAAGAGCGCAAAGAAGTTTTTGACCTTATCATTCTAGACTTAGTACTACCTGATGGCTTCGGTTTCCAGTTTTTTTCAGAGATGAAGAATGAACTCAATATCGGTACGACTCCAGTAATTATACTTACCGTAAAGGGTGAGACCTCAGACAAAGTGGTCGGACTCAGCCTCGGAGTCCACGACTACATTACAAAACCTTTCGACCTTCTCGAACTCAATGCGCGAGTTAAAAATCGAATTGAACTGGTAAAAGAAATCGATCAGCAAAAAAGGCGTCAACAACTTGGTAACCTCGAACTCGACTTCGATAGTATGCAGGCTCATATAGTCGACGCTAATTCGCAACAATCTGAGCACCTTGATTTGAGCCCCCTAGAATTTAAACTCTTGGGTTACCTTATTATAAATAAAGATCGCGTTCTCACTAGAGAAACAATTTTGAACAATATTTGGGGCTCTGGCAGGAACGTACTCGACCGAACTGTAGATTCCACCATCGCCAGTGTTCGCAAGAAAACTAAAAACTGGGATCACTCGATTCAGTCTATTTATGGAGTGGGCTACAAACTCAGCATTAACAGTAAAAAGAAAAATGAAAATCTCAGCAATGAAGCTCAGAAAGAAGTTCTTTTTCAAGAAATGAGTAAGGCAAAAATATTAAAGCGCTTCCACGAAGACGAAAGCCTCTTTCAATCAGTTTCTCGTCTTTTTATTACTCAAGCTGATACGCAAATCCAAGCGATAAAAGAAGATGTTCGAAATTCAGATTGGGACCAGGCCGCCCGCAACGTCCATCAACTTCGAGGAGCTCTTCTTAATTTCACAGAAGTGAGTAGTGAGTTCTCAGAGGATATCGAAAAGCAGCTTTCTGAAGGACAGATCGAAAGAGAACAGTTGGAACTGTTTTTAAAGCACGTCAATTTCGTAAAAGACTGGCTGCAATCTCAAGTTCAAGCTGCTTAAAGCTTTATTTTTTGTTCTTCTCTTCTTTCTTTAACCAGTTATCAATTTGGTCACCGTTTTTCAGTCGAAAGGTCGGCAACTTCAAAGCCTCAAATTCGGCCAGAGTCTTTTTATAATCTTGTAGTATTCTTCGCGCATTGAAGATCAACCATAGAAAAGGTCCCTCACGATTCGTCAGAGTATATTTAAGGCCAAATTCATCTTTCGAACTAAAGAAGCTTCTCTTGAGTGCCGTAAACAGAGAAAGGTCGATCCAAATAAGAGTGTCTGTCCGTTCTTTTAAAATATCATAGACTTTGCGGTAGTGGCCTTCATAGATCCAACGCCCTTTACCGGTCAGCTCATCAATTCGCTGCCTAAACTCCTCAAGGCTCAAATGCTCCCCTCCTTCGAGCCAGAAGTATTTATCACCTTCGATATGGGGAATCGCATATTTTCGCGCAAGGCGATCCGCAAAATAAGTTTTTCCAATGCTGGGTAAGCCAATAATTAAAAAGCGAGAGTATCCCGGACCTCTTTCACTCATTCTCTATTCTCTTAAAGACTCAATGGGTGGGGTTCGCATGGTTTCTGAATTTTTAAAACTATTAACCAGAAGAGCTCTCAGCTTAGGAATGACCTCACCTGGTTTACCACCATTGATCGGTTGCCCGGCAAACTCAACGACCGAAAGAACCGAAATGGTTGTCCCCACCAAACCGACTTCTTTAGCCGACTGTAGTTCCTCGAGACTGATATCAGTAAAAAGAGTCTCTTTAATAAAACCGGCCGCCTTCAACTCTTCAGCTAAGTCTAACATGTGAATCAAAGTGGTCCCGCGCAATATATAACTCAAATTAGGAACTTTCAGAACGCCTTCTTGATCAATAATAAAAAGGTTTTCGGTGGCACCTTCTGCAATTTTTCCGTCATCAGTCATTGAAATGCTGAAATCCACTTTCTTGGCCTCAGCTTCAATCTTCATCATTACATTGGGTAAGTAATTACAACTTTTAACAACACTGAAGGGCTTGGGCTTTAACGGTATCTCAGAAAGACAACAGGTCACTCCTTGGCGAATCCAATTTTCGGGAATTCGACTGATCGGCGTCGCAATTACGTAGAGCTGACTACCAACACTATCTTTTGGATTCGGAGAAAAACTACCTGGCCCTCTCGAAACAAATAGGCGCATAATAAGTTCTTTATCTTTATGGGGCCTGACTAGTTCAGAACAAATTTCGAGTAAATCCATTCTCGTAACAGGCACCACCATCTGCACAATCTCAGCACTTCTATTCAATCTTTGCCAGTGACCTTCGAAATCAAAAAAAGCGCCATAGCTATAGCGAAAGGCTTCAAATATCCCGTCACCACGATGGACAACATGATCGTCGACGGGGACCATCATTAAGTGAGGATCACTCACAAAGCCATCGTACCAGCTAGAGTACATTCCTAAGTAAGGTCGATCACCGTCTTTATGTTCTGTTAATTTCTTGAGTAGAGTCTCTTCAGTCAGCCATTCTCTTGCCATAGAGTAATGCTATCAGAGGGGAAAAAAGGTTCAATTCCCTAAGATAGAAATGCAATGAGTTAAAAAAAAGGACCACTAAAAAGTACGTCTCTTACTCAATAGTGGTCCAAGGCACAGGGTTTGGGGACAAAATGAGTGCAATCGCACTTCGTTTTGACCATATATAAAGACCTTGGGTCTCATACTGAAACATCTTGAAATATTAGAAATCATTTTCAACCAAAGTCTATGAATAGGTAGTTACAAAGACTGTTCCAGGTTTAAGACACCCTATGTGGTCTTTTTTGTATAAGAAGAAGACATTGTTCAATGAACTGGCTAATTTTGATCGAAATCAGCTGACGATCCCCTATTTTTTATTCTTTTTAGAGTCACTCTCAGATTTTGGCACGACAATGCTGTCTTTGAAGCGGACGAGCTTAATTTCTTCTCTAAAAACCGACAATCGGTCCGATGGAGCCCTCTCAATAACAACTTTAGCCACAGAGCTATCGGATGTGACCCAGTTGTTTCCGCCGATGTAGACCGCAACCTGGGAGCCCGTAGGCCCGATCGCCAGATCTCCTGCCTTCAGGCGAGTTTTAACGATCAGATTGATATTTTGAAAGGTTCCAATGACTTTGGTGTATGGATTCTCATAGAGAGTTAAAATACTGAGGGCGACCTTGCTATTCCAAACTGCGTATGCTCGTTTGAGAAGGGCCCACTTGCCCTCAAAAATTGCCAATTTAACATAGGTGATAATAAGACTTCTGCGAACGAGCCCCGAAGAATCCATTCCTAAGAAACTCTCGCCACCGAAACGGTAATGAACTCCATCATAAGATGTCACTTGATCGACAAAGGTTTTGGTAAATTCATTGGGATCGGGGGCTCGGAACTCTTGCGAATTAATAAAGAATATTAATCCAATCCAAAGAACGATAACAACGGCCTTTCCAGCCATTTCACGCATAACTAGTACACTACTCACTATAAAAGCAAAGGAGGTAATATGAGTTAGGGCTCGATAGGTTTCATTATTAATTGGATTAATCAGAGTACCAATAAGTCCCAATAAACAGGCGAAGAAAAAGATCCACGCAAATATTTTCCCCCAACCAGAAGGAGGCTTTTGCTGCCGCAACTCTTCATCGATATTGGGATTAAATCTAATATCTGACATCAATTACCTAACGCTCACCCCTAATTCTGTTACCAAATCAAAAATGAATCAATAAGTAAGAAAGCGAATTTAATGCTGAATTTTAGAAGATAGACAAAAGTAGAGGTGCTGAATGTTGGCTAAACCACTCCCAGTTGACCTCTCTAATACTCGGCGCACCTTGTTCCGGATCTCTAAGAACCAGAGTCCTTATCACTGGTTGACCAAAAACAAGATCATAAGTGACCCCCTCAAGAACTACAAAGTGACCAATTTCACCACCAAGACGCAACAATACCATCAAAGGACGATTTAAAAGGAACTGTTGAATCAGATGAGGGGCTAATCTTGGAACAAATTCGAAATTCACATTAAGGTTCTTGAGATGATTGAGACGTTCAATGACTCTAACCGTATCAAACATGGAGCCCGGCTGATCTTGAATATATCCATTTTTTAATAATGAGAAGACTTCTTGATTAACTGGATAACCCGCATGATTCAAAAGCATCTGAGCACTGGCAGCCCAGCACCAGTTACTTCGTCTCTGCCGACCTTTCCATCGGGGAAGAGCTAATCGCTCAAATTGAATGGGATTCACAATTGCAAAGTGGCTACCTTGTCTGAAGATGTCTGATCCGGCATAGGGGTTGCGACTTGAATCAAGCCCAATATTCTCATTACCAGCTAGCTCATAGGTTGTAAGATTCGAAGATTTGACCCCCTGAAACAAAGCCTCGCAAGCATGTGCCGCAAAAGAATCTTCGAGTTTCGTCATCTGAAAGAATAGGCAAAGGCAAATCAGTAAGAAGAATCTATTTTTCATATCTTCTCACTACCATGAATCGATCATGGAGCTAAATCTGGAATCCAACGTTTAAAAAAAGTAAACACTAGAGCCCATTTACGTCACCTATTGAGTCGTTTCTGATCCAGTCTGAGGCCTTGATCCATTAAGCGGAGTACGGTTAGCATCCTTATTACCGAGAGTACCCAGTATATCTGGGAGCTCCATACCCGCCTGCTCTGCTAGTTCATGCATTGCAGGTAGGGAACCAATAAGAGACCGCAAAAAGGAAGATGTACTAGAATTTCCATTTCCACTCGCTCCATCCCAAACTGTAATCTTGTCGATTTTGAGATTTTGAATGGCTTTAACTTGCTCAGCAATCAACTCTGGAAGCTGCTCAACCATTAGAAATGTTGGCGCTAACTGTTTATCATCACCACAGGCCTGAACGAGACTTTGGTAACCTTGGGCTTTTGAATTTAAGACCTTGAGAATACCATCGGCTTCAGCTTGATAACGGGCCAAGGTGGCATCCGCTTCACCTCGAGCAATCCGACGAATTTCTTCGGCTTTGGCTTCTGCTTCGACTTCGATCTTGCGCTTATCGACTTCTTTTTGTGCCAACTCTACTTTTTCTAAGCGGGCAATCTCGGCCAATTTTTCGGCTTCTAATACGGCTCTTTCCGCTTGGGCCTTGGCCGTTTCACCGAGCTTCATGGCGTTGGCTTCTTTAACGTGAAGTTGGGCATTGTAGTCGGCGATTTGCGCTTTTGATTGGTTCTCCCCTTCAACGGCCTTAGCCTCTAAGGTTGCAACTTGAACCCTTTGATTCGATTCAGCCAGTTTTCGTCCTTCAATGGTTTTTGCTTGTTCAGCAGCAGATGCAACATCTTGTTCTCTTTGGGACTCGGCCTCACTAGAGATTCCTTCGGCTTCATACTTTGCAAGAGCAATCCTTTGATCACGACTGGCTTTCTTTTGCCCCATCATACTCTCGGCCATTTGTTCGGCAACGGAGACTTCTTTTTGCTTATTGGCAGCAGCCTCACCGATGGCCCCTTCTTTTTCTTGCTCG
Source organism: Bdellovibrionia bacterium (assembly GCA_030424665.1). Lineage (GTDB taxonomy): Bacteria > Bdellovibrionota > Bdellovibrionia > Bdellovibrionales > JAGQZY01 > JAUHWN01. Next base: position 19,772 of record JAUHWN010000076.1, read on the forward strand.
GCCACTTCAACTTTAGCGCGATTGATGGCTTCAGCGGCGGCTCTTTTTCCGATGGCTTCGATGTATCCCGACTCGTCTGTGATATCTCGAATGTTCACGTTGATCACTTCGAGACCGATCTTATTCAATTCAATACCAACGTTATTATTGACCAACTCAAGAAACTTCTCGCGATCTTGGTTGATTTCTTCAATAGACAGAGTTGCGATCACTAAACGTAACTGACCGAGAATAATGTCTCGAGCTTGATCACTCAAAGCTACTTCATCCAACGAAAGAAGCCTTTCAGCGGCGTTTTGCATAATATCTGGCTGGGTCGATATACCAATTGTAAATGTCGAAGGAACATTCACACGAATATTCTTTTTTGAAAGCGCTCCATTTAGTTCAATGTCGATCGTAATTGGTTCGAGGCTTAAGTAAGAATAATCTTGAATCAGTGGAACGACCAAAGCACCACCACCATGATAGCATTTGGCCGCCCTCGAGCCCGAAACTTTTCCGTAGATTACAAGAATTCGGTTCGATGGACATCGCTTGTACTGCTTCGTCAAAAAGATGAGAAAGAAAAGAAAAATACCGACGATAACAAATAGTAAATTGAGAGAAAAAATCACTAGAACTCCTAAACTTTCGGCCTTACAACTACCGCGCCATCATTGTGTATATCGATCACTTCTACTGTCGTAAAAGATGAAATTTCACCACCGTTGGAAGATGCTTTTAAAATTCTTTTGCTTCCAGAAACACTGACTTCAACTTGCCCCTGCCCCATGCCTTTGGCAGGGATTTTCAAATAGACCGTGCCTATTTGCCCGACACTGGTTCGCACATCGTAAATGCTACTGCCCGAGAGTTTTTTGAGCTGAAAATTGAGGTAGGCCGAGAGAAGCATGGCAAAAACACCAAAAGCCATTGAAGCGAGAAAACTACTAAAACCAGTCAATCCCCATTCGATTCGGCAGGCCAACCCCATCCAACCGAAGCCCATCAGAAAGGCAAAAATCGATTGAATCGAAAAAAGTTTAAAAGCTGCAGTACTATCAACATGACTTGCGTCATTGGCATCGATCGCTTCAGCGCCGGTCATATCGACATCAACATCGATGCCATCGAAGGCACCATCTGCCTCGACTCCGGCGGCTTCACTACCCGCACCAGTAACAATCATCAAAACGAGCTGAACAATAAACAGAAGGCTTCCTGCGAGAGCAACAAAGAGATAATATGGCTCTTGTTCATAGGCGAGAGAAAAAGGTCCCACTAGTACTTCCTTATTAAACACATCCTTGGTTTAACGAACACTTAATCCTACCCAGACTTAAA
>JAUHWN010000077.1 GCA_030424665.1 Bdellovibrionia bacterium
CATAGGATTTCATCCTTTGACATAAAGCCAGAAAACAATGGAGTTCCGATAATAGCCAGCCAGCCAGCTACAAAAGTCCAATGGGTTACAGGCATATGCTTTTTAAGCCCCCCCATTTTTCTTATATCTTGTTCTTCATGCATAGCGTGAATCACCGAACCCGAGCCCAAAAACATCAAGGCCTTAAAGAACGCATGAGTTACGAGGTGAAACATAGCTGCATTAAAAGCACCAACCCCAACGGCGAAGAACATGTAGCCGAGCTGAGATACTGTTGAATAGGCGAGGACCTTTTTAATATCCCATTGGGTAAGGCCAATGGATGCCGCCATCAATAGAGTCAGTGCGCCGATAATAGCTACAATGAATAGAGCATTGGGTGCTGCTATAAAGATATTGCTGAGGCGGCAAATCATATAAACACCAGCTGTCACCATAGTTGCCGCGTGAATTAACGCAGATACTGGTGTTGGACCCGCCATGGCATCCGGAAGCCATACATACAATGGGATTTGGGCCGACTTACCACAAGCTCCAATAAATAGAGCGATACAAGCAAGAGTTAGATTACTATTCCAACTCATGTCTTGGACGGTAGGTGCCTGAGCATTCAAGGTTTCAAAAACGATGGAGCCAAACTCACCGAAAAGTAAAAATAGACCAATTAAGAAACCAGCATCACCGATACGATTGGTAACAAAGGCTTTCATACCTGCAGCGGCCTTCTCTTTATCTGTAAACCAGAAACCGATCAGAAGGTAAGACGCGAGTCCAACGCCTTCCCACCCAAAAAACATGAGGACCAAGTTGTCTCCAAGAACGAGCAGAAGCATGTTAAACACAAAAAAGTTAAGGTATGAAAAATACTTAGATGGTCTCTCGTCGTGAGACATATAGCCGATACTAAATAGGTGAATTAAAGTTCCAATACCGGTGATCACTAAAATCATTACCGCAGAAAGTTGATCGACGACAAAAGCCAGTGGAATTTGTAGTCCGGCTACATTTAACCAATTCCAAAACTCAGCTCTTAAACTGCGCTCAGCCTCGGGCAGACTTACCAACTGACTAAATAGTAGGACGGAACAAATAAACGATATTCCCACCATCGCAGTTCCAACAACACCTGCGATCTGAACATTTTTGCTTTTGAAGCGAAAGCCGTTAAACAAAAATCCAAAAAATGGAGCGAGAAGTAATATTGAAAGTAAAACCGAATGACTCACTCTACCCCCTTAGATGCTCAAAGAATCGAATGTTAACTTCACGGAAGTTCTTAAATATATTTACAGCTAAGGCTAATCCCACGGCGGCTTCAGCTGCCGCGATGGTCATTACAAATAGAACCATAATCTTGCCATCGAGATTATCAAGATATGTAGCAAAAGCCACAAACGATATATTCACTGCATTTAACATCAACTCAATAGACATCAAAATAACAATCATGTTTTTTCGAAGTAAAACGCCCAAAGCGCCAATAGTAAACAATAGTGCCGATAAAACGAGGTAGTGATTTAAGCCGACGCTTACGAGTGCTTCAGTGCTTTGCATGGGTACCTCCTGCAACACGAGATAGGGCAACCGCTCCAATCGGAACAACTAAGAGAAGAAGGCCTAAAACTTCAAAAGCAAATAAGTATTTTGTGAAAAGTAGTTTTGAAATTTCTTTTATTGAATTCGTGGTTGGAGAAAAACCAGTTTCTGCAGCGGCGGCTATATTAGTTGGAATCTCTTCGCTCGTCGCCATAATTAGGCTGACTGACTCATAAGCAGCCCCAGCAATGAAGCCACAAAGAAGTCCAGCGCCAACTAATTTTAAAAAGCCCGAAAAACGACCCTTAGTAAATGCTTTAGTTTCTCGTTTTAAATCGAAAAGCATTAAGACCATGACGAATAATACTAATACTGCTCCTGCATAAACAATGATCTGAATTCCCGCAATAAATGGGGCGTTCAAAGTCATGAATATTCCGGCCACAGAAAGCATGGACATTACCAAGTACAATGAAGAATAAATCGGACTACTCGTTAAAACCACTAGGGCTCCAAAGAGTACCGACATCGAAGATAGAATATAAAAAAGAATATCTAATTCGCTCATTTTTTATTCCTAACGTAAGAAAAGCATGAGGAAAGCGGTTAAAATCGTGTTGGCTAGTGCCCAAGGCAACATGGTCTTCCAACCAAGATCCATCAACTGGTCGTAACGAAATCTAGGAAGTGTCCAACGAACCCAAACAAAGATCCAAAGGAACAGAAGTATTTTGGCCATGAAAATACCGTGAAAGACAAAGGCGCGAACAACATTGATCAAATTTGTCGACTGTTCCCAGCCACTGCCAAAGAGATTGAGTAGACTCGCAAATAAGGCCGACATGTTTGGAACGATGGTACCTTCTACCAGAATAGTATCGAGAGTTGTACCGAGGCTGTATCCACCAAAGTAAAATACTGCGATGAGTGCCGAGGCTACCATCATATGTCCATACTCACCAATGTAGAACATGTTCATTTTAATGCCACCGTATTCGGTGTGGTAACCGGCAACGAGTTCTGATTCAGCTTCGGGTAAATCAAAAGGGAGTCGATTCGTTTCTGCAAAAACAGAAACAAAAAGAAGAATGAATCCGACAGGTTGATAGAACACTCCCCAATTTGGAAGAATTCCCAAAACCTTATTAACTACGTGGTCCGCCTCAAACAAAGGGATACTCAAAGGACCTTGTTGAGCAGCGATCATCTCAGCAAAATCAAATGTTCCGTAGACGATGAGAATACCAACAATAGCGAGTCCCATTGCCAACTCATAACTAATCATCTGCGCGGAAGCTCTTAGAGCACCGTATAAAGAATACTTATTGGCAGATCCAAAGCCCGCTAAAAGCATCGAATAAGCTCCCAGAGAGGAAACTCCGAGGACAAATACAATCCCAATACCAATTTCGAAACTTTGAAATGGAAAAACATAGGGGCCCCATTGGCTTCCAAACATTTCAAAAGCAGAAATTTCAATTGGCACTGAAAGAGGAATTGAACAGAAAGCGATAGCTCCAGGAATGAGCGCGATTATAGGAGCAATTAAAAAGAGAGCCTTATTACCTTTAGGGGGAATAAACTCTTCTTTAAATAAGAATTTAATGGCGTCAGCAGCCAGCTGAATAAGCCCCAAGGGACCCACCCGATTTGGACCAAAACGATTTTGTATAAAGGCAGAACCTCTACGCTCAACCCAAACGAGCATTGGAACCAGGTTCACCATCAATAAAAAGATAGCGACCATTTTTACAAAGTTAATTGAAATTTCAAATACATCAGATCCCATCTTAGTCCCACTCCAATGCTTTTGATTTTATTTCCCAAATCAGGCCAAAAATAAACAGGCCAACAAAAACAGCCATGGCACCAAAAATGTAACCGCCAAGACCAGCATCTGTGTACGTGAGTGCCCATGGGTACATAAAAACGACTTCGATATCAAAAACGATAAACAAAATTGCAGTGAGGTAAAACTTAACTGGAATTTTGGTTTCTTTTCGCTCTTGACCAGGTAGTCCACTTTCGTAAGGAATTTTCTTCGCCTTCGTCCAATTTTTTTTGGGTCCCAATAGGGCCGAAACAACCACTATACCGACGCCAAAAATTGCCACGAAAACCGTAAGGACAATAATAGGAGTTAAAGAGGTCACGCCACCTCTCCTTTCTTACTTTTTAAAAAGTTGTGTTTTTTTACATAGATATTGACGCATGGTCAATTTATAGAAGGCTTCTTAATAAAATAATTTTAAGTGCATAATAGGGTCTTAATTCCCTTGTTTTTTACTAAGAATTTTGTGTGCTAATACCTTCATGTTATAAGCCACAAAAATTCATATTTTTAGGAAGCCCTTAATCCGTGGAAAGTTACTCTCCCTTTTTTTCCAATCAAATTGAAAGCCAGATTTCTGATCAAAACAAATTGATCGAGATCGATGGCACTGACTCTCCACTGGCCATTGCTCTACAACTAGGCGCATTAAGATTAAGAAATTCCAAACCTTTTGTTGTTGTTGCTGAAAAAGAAGGCACACTTGATGACTTTAAAAATGCCTTGGACCTCTTCTACCCACAGATTGAATGCATTAGTCTCTTGGAATCGGACGTATCACCCTATTCCGGCCTTTACCCAAGACCCCGGTTAGTAGCTGAGAGGATTGCATGGTGTCATAGGGCACAACAGAATAAAGGTAACGAAATTTTCTTAGCAACCGCTCGGGGCCTTGCGCAGATAACGCTTCCTGTTGAGGCCCTCTTCGACAATAGTTTTCAATTTAGTGTGGATGAAGAATTCCCAGAGAACATCGCTGAGTTTCTTCAATCCCTTGGATACGAGTCGAGTCCTTCTGTTGAAGACCTTGGGTCCTACGCCATCCGCGGGGGAATTCTCGATATCTATTCTCCAGCCCATGAATGGCCCATCAGAATCGAACTCTTCGGCGAGGTCATAGAAAGCATGCGCTTTTTTGACCCTGTTAATCAGAGATCCATGGAGCAAATTAAGAGTTTCACCTTGATTCCAGCAAGAGAAATTTTCTTTAGAAATGAAGAGGAACAAATAAGGGCAGCCCAAAATTTTAAAAAATCCGTTGAAGAGCGAAACGTTCCCGCCGAGGATGCCAATTACTTTCAATCGGCTTTGGCCCGAGCCAACTATGTTTCAGGTATGGAATTCTTGGTTCACTCATTCTACGGAGTATTCACCGAACCTCTGGAACACTTTACCGACGGGTTTCATCTTATAGAGATTGATCCCGTTGCGACGACGAACTCAGTAGACCAACTGCTTGGAGATTTAAAAGCCGAAAGAGAACATTCTCTACAGCAACCAGTCTGTCCCGACCTATCTGATGTATACCGAATGAAAGGTCTTGATCAAAATGAAAAGGTTGTTTCAGAAATTCGATTTTCAAAAATTAAAATTACAGACCATATTGATATCGAAGATGATAAAAGCTTAAGTTACAGTACTCATTCAATTCAAGCGAACCTAGAAAGCGATGATCGCTGGCTCGATTGGTTTAATCGCTTTAAGCTGTGGAAAGAATCTCTTTTGAGGATTTTCTTATTCACAACTTCAGATAATCTAAAAAAACAAATTGAAACTTCTTTCGAAGGATCTGAATTTAAACTCATTTGTATCGACGATGAAAGCGAATTTGATTGGACAAGCTACCTTCAACATCAGGATGAAGATAAAAAAGTCATTCACCTCTTGCCCCATTCGCTTTCGGAATCCTTGAGAATCAATGATGAGAGAATCATTTTACTTCGCGATATAGAACTACTCGGAAAACAATCTCGAAAGAAAAAATATAAAGATAAGGGAAGCCTCGCAAAAAGAGCCAGCGCACTCGATTTTGCAGATTTAAAACCCGGAGACAACGTCGTTCATGGGATTCATGGCGTTGGTGTCTATGAAGGTTTAAAGACCATGCCGATAGGGGGCATAGACGCTGAGTTTTTAGAAATAACATACAAAGACAAAGACAAACTCTACTTACCGATATATAGAATTGGGCAAATTCATAAATACTCAGGTGGAAACACAAAAGTACTCGATAAGCTTGGCGGTAAACAGTTTGAAAAAACCAAAGGGAGAGTAAAGAAGCGCCTTAGAGAGCTTGCTGCCGAACTCATAACTCTCTATGCGAAGAGAAAAGAAACTACTAGGCCACCCCTTCAAACACAGAAGATCGAATATCAAAAATTTTCTGATTCCTTCCCTTTCGAAGAAACTGAGGACCAAAACGGAGCCATAGATAGTTTATTCGATGATTTTGAACGGGACCAACCAATGGATCGTTTAATTTGCGGTGATGTTGGATTTGGTAAAACTGAAGTGGCTATGCGAGCTGCTTTTATTGCCGCGCAAAATGGCTTTCAAGTCGCAATGCTTGCCCCCACGACGATCCTAACTTTTCAACACTTCGAGAGCTTTCAAAAGCGCTTTAAGGGTTTTGATTTAAAAATACGTTCACTGAATCGCTTTGTTCCGAATAAAGAAGTTAAAAAAATTCTTGAAGAACTAAAGTCTGGAGAAGTGAATATTATTATCGGAACCCATCGACTTCTTAGTAAGGATGTGGAGTTTAATAACCTTGGACTTCTCATTGTAGATGAAGAGCAAAAGTTCGGCGTGGGACATAAAGAGCGAATTCGAAAACTAAAAGTGGCAGTGGATACTCTCGCGATGTCGGCAACACCAATTCCGCGCACCCTCAATATGAGCCTAACTGGAATCAGAGATTTAAGTATAATTAATACTGCACCAATTGATCGGTTACCCACTCGAACTTTTGTGACCCGTTTTGATAGAGAGACCATTCGCAAGGCTGTAGAAGCCGAACTTTCAAGAGGTGGTCAAATCTTCTTTCTTCATAATAGAGTTCAGACAATTTACAATAAAGCTGCAGAACTCAGAGAATTCTTACCTAAGGTGAAGATTGGAATTGGCCACGGCCAAATGGATGAAAAAGAGCTCGAAAAAACGATGCTCGCTTTTCACAATAAAGAAATCGATATTCTTTTGTCGACCACTATAATTGAATCAGGAATCGATATACCAAATGCCAACACCATGTTTATCGATGATGCTCAAAATTTTGGTCTTAGCCAACTTTACCAACTCAGGGGAAGAGTTGGCCGAAGCAAACGAAGAGCTTATTGTTATTTGTTAATTCCAAAAAATAAAGTTCTCGATAAAGAAGCCCAAGAGCGACTTAAGGTCATTCAAGAGCATACAGCTCTCGGTAGTGGAATAATGATCGCGCAACATGATTTAGAGTTGAGGGGCTCAGGAACTCTTCTCGGAGAAGAGCAGTCTGGACACATCAATGCTGTCGGCTACGAAATGTTCTTAGAACTTCTCGAAGAAACAATTCAAGAAGCTAAAGGAGAAGAAGTTAAAGAGAAAATCGAACCTGAAATTAACCTGAGGGTTCCCGCACTCATTCCTTCAAATTATATTCCAGACATTCGAGTTCGGCTGAGCTTCTATAAGCGATTGTCCGACATTGATGAACCCTATGAAATAGACCAAATTGAAGACGACCTAAGGGATCAGTTCGGTAAGCTGCCGACTGAAGTTGTAAACCTTCTTGGTGTTATGCTCATTCGACATTTGTGCAAGACTCTTGGAATTAAGGATCTTTCAGCGGGCGCTAAAACCATTACACTCGCATTTTCTGAAAATACTCCTTTGGACCCAGCTACCGTCATTAAGCTAACGGCGATGGAGAATAAGAAATATTCGATAACACCAGATAATCGGTTTATTATTCGCATGAATCAAATTGAGTGGCCTAAGGTGCTTGATGAACTCAACCACCTTCTTCGTTTTGTAAAATAATCCTCAGGTATTACTTTTGAGCCTTAGCAACTTTTTGTTTTCCAAAGAGTCCTAGGTATTCCTCATATCCCATTTCTTTCATTTTTTCTTTTGGAATAAATTTTAAAGACGCTGAATTAATACAGTAACGAAGCCCCGTCGGTTTGGGACCATCCTCGAAAACATGACCCAAGTGAGAGTCTGCATATTTGGACCTCACTTCGATTCTTTTATAAAGTAAATGAAAGTCGCTTTTCTTCACGATAAATTTTTCATCAATAGGTTGCCAAAAAGATGGCCACCCGGTTCCCGATTTAAATTTGTGTGTGGAACTAAAAAGCGGTTCTCCACTAACTATATCGACATAGATCCCTTCCGCCTTATTGTCCCAATATTCGTTCTTAAAGGGTCTCTCGGTCCCTTCTTTCTGTGTGACTTTATATTGCAGTGAAGTCAGCCTCTCTTTTATTTCCTTATCACTGGGTTTTTTGTACTTCAGTGCTAACTGATCCACCATTTTCTTAGGGACGTATTCGGCGTCGTCACCCCATGTCTCGGCAATGAATTGATCTCTTCCCGAGCGGTAGCGATAGTACTTATATTTAAGACTACTTTTTTTATAGTAATCCTGATGATACTCTTCAGCTTTGTAGAAGGTCGTTGCCGCAAGAATCGGGGTCACAATTGGTTTTTTAAAGCGACCTGATTCCATTAGTTTTTTCTTCGAGGCTTCAGCGGCCTTTCTTTGCTCTTCATTGTGATACCAAATAGCTGAGGAATAGTGAAAACCGCGGTCAACAAAAGAGCCACCTGCGTCCGTTGGATCAAAACTTCTCCAATAAATTTCAAGTAAGTCATCATAACTAATCTTTTTAGGGTCATAGAGAACTTGAACGGCCTCTCGATGCTTAGTTTTTCCACTGGCTACTTCTTTGTACTTTGGGTTTTTCTTTTCCCCGCCGGCATAGCCAGAGATCGCATCATAAACACCATCCACTTTTTCAAATGGAGGCTCCATGCACCAAAAACAACCGCCAGCAAACGTGGCTTTTTCTAGTTGGTCCTCATTAACCAATTTCTTTTCTTTGGCCTCCGGTGAAGCACATGCAACGAGACTTATGAAAACCAAGCTTACTAAGCCAAAAAATAATGATTTTTTCATAACGAGACTCCTACAAGAAAGTATATCATTCCTATGGGAATTCGAATAATTAGGGGATTTGTTACAGATACGGATTGTAAAACACAATGAAGTCTGAAAACCAACAGATTAGAAAAGAGACCTGAATTTATACTTTCAGCTGGCTCATTTTTACAACTGCGTCTCGTTTCAGATTTGTACGAACGCCAACTCAATGAAGTCGAGATTTAGTGGCGATGGGATTCTTGAAAAAAACGCCAGGTTTCTCGGCTTGCATTGGGACCTTTTGGGTCGCCAAAATAGTTCCACTTTTTATTACTTCCACCGCTCCATGCGTGGCCCAACTGTGAAACCAGCATAATCTCAATTGGAGAGTCCCTAAATATGTATCTTTGCCAAGAGTATACTAGAATTGAATCACTATTAACGGCTTTAGTGGCAAAAGGTTCGGTAGATTGGCTGATCTGACTGCCATTAAAAAAGTCGTTAAAGTGGCGGAAATGTCTTGCTTGTAAAAAGGCATGGGAAACATTCACCACTCTATCTTTTGTTCCATGCCAAATTTGAACAGACAAGGGATAGGATTGCTTTTCAATTTGAGGTTTTGAACACTCATAGGCTCTAATGGCTGTTTTATAAGGGTCAACATCTTGTGGGTGACCCATCACTCTTGTAGCTTCCGTTAAATTTTGGGCCGAACCGAAGAGTGGACCTGCATGGAGAGAGAGGGCGGAAACCCTATCTGGATAACAGCTTCCAAGAATCGAAGCCATACCAGCGCCCGCGGAAATTCCAGCTGCATAAATGTGTTTTGAGTTTATCCCGTATTTTTCTGCTGTATCCCTTATGAGCTTGGCAATGAGCCCACTTTCACCGGAATCCCTTTTTTGGTTTTCACTTTCATACCAATTCCAACAAGCGGCTGGGTGGCCTTCATTGTGATCAAAATCAGGCTTTTGTTGTTCAGGCTTTTTAAGCTGGATACGAGTTTGTTGAGGGTATAGAACGAGAAAATTCTCTCGATCAGCGAGTTCATTCATCTGAGTGGATTCCATGAACTCATGGGCCGTCTGTAAACAGCCATGGAGCATAAGGACCAAGGCCTGTGGTTTTTCCTTAAGTTTTTGCCGGGCCGTCTGGGGTTTATAGAGATAAAAAGTCCGCTTCAAGCCTTTATATTCAGCGACTCCCTCTTTAAGGTGCCCCCGGCCAAGACTATGAGAGAGCCCTTCTCTTTTATTTGAGGACTGGCAAGAACTAATAAATATTAGTAATAATAAATACTTAAGACTTTTCACAGAATACCCACTGCTCTGATAAGACCTACCTTATAATACAAAACCTCGCCCTTTGGAATGGGCTGTTCAATTCCTAATGAAGCTGAAAAAAGTATCCTTAAAAAAATCTAGACACATGTAAGCCCTTCATAGTGTTAGACTAATATAAATATATGAAATCTATATTATTTCCTATTTTCACCAGTCTAGCTCTTTTTGCTCTGATCATAGTGACTCCTCTTCAGGCTCGCGAAGGCAATCTTATGCGCACCGAAGAACAGCTGACAGAGGAAATCAACGAAATCATAGATAAGATGGATATCAATACTAAAATTGGTCAACTCTTTATCTTTGGTTTTTCGGGATCAACGATAAATAGAAGTTTAAAAAATATTCTGAACACGATGCGACCCGGTGCCGTCATTGTTTTTAGTCACAATATAAAGTCAGCCAGTCAAATCGCTCAACTCAATTATGAAGCACAAAGCATCGCTATTTCGAAAACAGAAATTCCCCTATTAATTGCCGTCGATCAAGAAGGTGGAGAAGTTATACGCATCAAAACTTCACCTCCCCTTCCGAGCGCACTTTCAATTGGAAAGACTAAGAGTCCAAAAATTGCCGAAAAAGCTGGCTTCTATACGGGCGAACTCTTACGAACTCTCGGATTTAATATGAACCTAGCTCCTGTTCTCGATGTTGCTAATCCCGAAGAAAATAGCTTTATCGGGACCCGATCATATAGTTTTGAACCAGAAGTAGTATCAAAAATGGGGTTTGCTTTTGCCAAAGGACTTCTTAACGCCGGAATTTTACCGACAGCAAAACACTTTCCCGGCCACGGTGGGATTAACGGAGACTCCCATATCGAAAAACTTCAAAAATCGAAGACACTCGATGAACTTCTTAATTTTGATTTATTGCCGTTTAAAAAACTCTCTAATGGCCTCAAAAGTTCTCCAGCTATAATGGTTGCCCACATAGCTTACCCTAACGTTGATCCAACAAGGACCCCAGCGACTTACTCTCCTGTACTCATTAATCAAATTCTGAGAAAGCAATTTGGTTTCAAAGGCATGGTCGTTACCGACGACATCGAAATGTCAGGTGCTGGCAAATATAAGACCATGGGCGAACGTGCCATTAGAGCAATAGAAGCGGGCAACGATCTTGTTATGGTTGTCTGGTCTCGGAACGTCCAGCGAGCCGTGGTCCGGGCCGTAAAGCAAGCCGTTCAAACTGGGCGTATACCCATGAACCGAATTAACGAAAGTGTAAGACGAATACTTCTATTTAAGAAAAGGTATATCTCTTTTGAGAAGCTGAATTCTCCTTCTGTTAAGAAGCTTAAACAAGTCCTAAGTTCTAAAGGTTTAAAAGGCGTCTCAGATATGGTGACCGTTTTTAATTTAAAGTCCGAGATCAAAGAAGAACTCGTAAGGGAAGTCCGCCAGTCAAACGATGATGTCATAGTATTTTCCGCCAGTGGAAGATTTTATACGGGATTGAGAAGCCAACTCCTTAAAAAGAGGAAAGCTCGATTCTATCGCCTTCAAAGAAACCAAGCATACGACATTAATAAAATTCTATTGGCCAATCCATCATCACCGGTCATATATTTTGTATCCGGACCCAGGTCTGCTAATGACTTAAATAAAGTTAAGGACTTCAGTGCTAAACGTTTAATCATCGTCAATACGAGAACAAAAGGGCAAATTCCGAAGCCCAATCGCTATCGCGCTGTGCTCGACGTTCACACAAAACACCCCGATTTGGGAACCTATACCGGTCTTTATCTATTCAAAAAACCACTCGCCGGTGCCCTTCGAGTACCAGCAAATAAAACTAATAAATAAGGCAACAGAGCCAACGAAAATTAATTTAGGGGTTTACTTTCTGCGCTTGCATTGAAACTCTTCCGATAATTGGAACTTGATAAGCAAACTCAGAAACTATTCCCAGATCTGTATCTATCCAGATTTCAAAGTCTTTTAAAAGCTTACCTTTAATCTCGATAGAAAGTTTTTTTGAAGAAAAATCACTTTTCCTATAGGGATGAAAAAACCTTCTTTCTTCACCAAAATTGAGCTGAATATCTCCGATACTTCGAAAGGATAGGATTTTCGCAGACCGATCGATAAAACGAGAATCGTCCCCATTGTTTTGAAGACTGAACATCAAAGACAATGGATCATAGGATTCGTCAATATCCGGATTTTCGAAATCTATTACATGCCCATCTTTGATTTTTTGATAGGTTTCTAGCTTTCTATTTAAAACGATCTCTTCGACAACACCCTTCTGATCCGTTCGTTTGTAATTTAAAAGACGGTCTCGACCATCAATATCCTTCCAATTCGAACTCAATTGATAGGAGTATTTCTTCCCGAAGGGTAATTGGGCTGTGGCCTTGAGACTGAAATTGCAAAGTGAATCGTCGGGCCTTTTAACTTCGGCATCAAGTTGGGCTTTAATTGTACGAGAATTGCTTTGATAGGAAATTTGGCGATGAGTGGGTAATCCATTTATGAATTGACCCACAAATCTACCTAGTCAACGAGCTCGAGGCGGACCTCAGCGCGCTTTAATTTTCTTTGATACATTTCTAGCTCTTCAGTTGATAACTCATCTTTACTAAGCATATCTTGAGCCGTTTTCATCGCTTGTTCACAGCGAGCTTTATCGATTTCTTCTTTAGCTTCGGCTGTATCAGCAAGAACTGTCACACCAAAAGGGTTTACCTCGCAGTAACCCCAGCTAATGGCCACTTTTTTTAGTTCGTCTTGACCTTCCAAACGATATTTTAAAATACCTGGAGTCAAGGTTGTCACTAAAGGCATGTGACCTGGAAGAATATTAAGCTCACCCCGATGGGCCGGCACGAATACTTCGTCGGCCGGTACATCATGAACAATCGTCTTGTTGGGTGTAACTAGCTTTAGATTAAACATCTTATAAAGTCTTCGCTTTCTCGATGGCTTCTTCGATAGTTCCTACGAGGTAGAAAGCCTGCTCTGGAAGATCATCGTGTTTACCGTCTAGGATTTCGCGGAAACCACGAACAGTATCCTTCGGCTCAACGTAAGCACCTTTCAAACCAGTAAATTGCTCTGCAACGTGGAAGGGTTGAGAAAGGAAACGTTGAATTCGACGGGCGCGAGATACTACAGTTTTATCATCTTCCGAGAGTTCATCCATACCAAGGATGGCGATGATATCTTGTAGTTCTTTATATCTTTGAAGAATTTGCTGAACATCACGGGCTGTACGGTAATGCTCTTCACCAACAACGTCAGCTGTTAAAATACGAGAAGTTGATTCAAGAGGGTGAACCGCAGGGTAAATTCCCATTGCCGCAATTTCACGATCCAAGTTCGTTGTGGCATCCAAGTGAGTAAATGTCGTAGCTGGAGCTGGATCAGTATAGTCATCCGCAGGAACGTAAACGGCTTGCACAGATGTTACTGAACCTTTTTTAGTCGATGTAATACGTTCTTGAAGTGCACCCATGTCTGTTCCAAGAGTCGGCTGATATCCAACCGCTGAAGGAATACGACCGAGAAGTGCAGACACCTCAGCACCCGCTTGGGTGAATCGGAAAATGTTATCCACGAAAAGAAGAACGTCACGACCTTCTCTATCGCGGAAGTACTCAGCAATAGTTAAACCTGTTAATGCAACTCGAGCTCGTGCACCTGGAGGTTCGTTCATCTGTCCGTACACAAGAGCAGTTTTCTTGATAACGCCAGATTCTTCCATTTCAAGCATCAAGTCAGTTCCCTCACGAGTTCTTTCCCCAACACCTGCGAAAACTGAATAACCACCATGCTCTTTTGCAATATTGTTAATCAACTCTTGAATCAAAACGGTTTTACCAACACCGGCACCACCAAAAAGACCGATTTTACCACCCTTTGCATAAGGAGCAAGAAGGTCAACAACCTTGATACCTGTAACAAGCATCTCTGCGCTCGTTGCTTGATCTTCAAACTTTGGAGCTTCACGGTGAATTGGCCAGAATTCTTTGGCTTCAACAGGGCCAGCTTCATCAACCGGATCACCAACCACGTTAATAACTCGACCGAGAACTTCTTCACCGACGGGAGCAGCAATTTGGTTTCCTGTGTCTTTAACTTCCATACCACGCACTAAACCTTCGGTAGAATCCATGGCAATCGTGCGAACGACATTGTCACCAAGGTGCTGAGCCACTTCTAAAACGAGGTTGTCAGAACGTTCATCAATAAATTTGTTAGTTGTACGAAGCGCAGAAAGGATCGGTGGAAGTTTACCGCTAAATTCTACGTCTACGACAGGACCCATAACTTGTTTAATTCGTCCAGTATCCATCTTTACTCCCTAATTAGAGTGCTTCCGCACCACTGGTAATTTCAATAATTTCTTTAGTAATCGCTGCTTGTCGAAGTTTGTTGTACGTCAATGTAAGGCCATTAATCATTTCGCCAGCGTTTTTCGTCGCATTTTCCATAGAAGTCATTCGTGAGCCGTGTTCAGCGGCAACACTTTCGGAGAGACATCTATAAACTTGTACTGCAAAGTGCTTCTGTAAAAGATCGTCGAGAATTTCTTCAGCCGCCGGCTCAAATGCCAAATCTCTTGGAAAGCGTGCTGCAGTATCTTCTTGTTGATCGAAGCTACACTTATCTTCAATATCAACCGGCAAAAGTCTTTCAGTTACAGAGTTAATCGAAATCGCAGATATAAATTCGTTAAAGATAAAACGAATCTCATCGTATTGACCTTCTGTAAATTCTTTGATGACTCTTTCAGAAATTTCCTCTGCCATCTGGTAGGAAATATCTTTTGCCATATTATGAATTGAATCGACACCTTCTACTCCACGGCGCTTGAAATATTCCTCAGCTTTTTTACCGATAAAGATGATGTCTAAATTTTCACATTTTTGCGAAAACTCTTGGTAGTACTTCCAAGAGTCTTTGCTCACATTCGAGTTAAATGCACCACAGAGGCCTCGGTCAGAACTAATAACAACGAGTAAGACATTTTTGGGTTCTGAATGATTTTGTAATAAAAGAGGGTGATCGACCTTTTGTGTTGAAGAGATATCTGCGATCAACGTTAAAATTGACTGAGCATAGGGTCGCAAAGCCACAATATTGTGTTGAGCTTTCCTAAGCTTTGCAGCAGATACCAGCTTCATAGCACTGGTAATCTTCTGGGTGTTTTTAGTACTCGCTATGCGAGATCGTATATCCTTTAAGCTGGGCATACTTTACCTACTTTACTTCAAAGACAGCTTTAAATTCAGTGAGTGCGTCTTCAAGTTGCTTCTTAGTATCGTCTTCGAGTTTTTGAGTCGTCGTCATTGTATCTAGAACAGATTTATACTTAGTCTTCATAAACTCAAGAAGCTCTTTTTCGTATCTTTGGATTTGCGCCACAGGCACATGGTTCGCAAAGTTATTTGAAAGAGCATAAATTCCAATAATTTGATCAACAACCTCAAACGGCTCGTACTGGGCTTGCTTAAGAAGCTCAACAAGTCTTTCACCTTTTGCAAGCTGAGCTCTTGAAGCCTCATCAAGATCGGAGGCGAAAGCAGCAAATGCTTCAAGGTTACGATACTGGGCTAAATCTAGTTTTAGAGTACCAGCAACTTTTTTCATGGCCTTAATCTGGGCAGCACCACCAACCCGAGATACCGATTTACCAACATCAACGGCTGGACGAACACCTTTATAGAAAAGATCCGCAATTAGAAAGATCTGTCCATCAGTGATCGAAATAACGTTTGTAGGAATGTAGGCAGAGATATCACCAGCTTGTGTTTCGATAATTGGAAGGGCTGTTAGTGAACCACCACCTTCTTCGTCAGACATTTTAGCTGCACGCTCAAGAAGTCTTGAGTGAACATAAAAAACATCACCAGGGAATGCTTCACGACCTGGAGGACGTCTTAAAAGAAGTGATAACTGACGATACGCTTGAGCCTGCTTAGTTAAATCATCAAAAACGATTAGAGCATGCTGACCATTATCTCTGAAGTATTCAGCCATGGCACAACCAGCATATGGAGCAAGATATTGAAGAGGAGCCGAAGAAAGGGCTGTCGCTGCAATAATTGTTGTATATTCAAGAGCGCCTGCTTCACGAAGCTTTTCAACCACAAGAGCGACTGTAGATTGCTTTTGTCCGATGGCTACGTAGAAACATTTAACGTTCTTACCTTTTTGGTTAATGATCGTATCGATAGCGATAGCAGTTTTACCCGTTTGGCGGTCACCAATGATTAATTCTCGCTGACCTCGTCCAATTGGAATCATCGAATCGATTGCTTTAATACCAGTCTGAAGTGGCTCGTGAACCGGCTTTCTCTTAATAATACCAGGCGCTTTAATATCAATCTCAGCTGTCTTAGTAGCTTCAATTGGACCACGACCATCAATAGGTTGTCCGAGTACATTTACTACACGGCCAAGAACACCTTCACCAACTGGAACACTTACGATTTTTCCAGTTCTTTTTACAGTGTCACCTTCTTTGATGTTTTTATCTTCACCAAAAAGCACGACCCCTACAGATTCTGCTTCGAGGTTAAGAACCATACCGAAGATTTCACCAGGAAACTCGACAAGCTCACCAGCCATTGCTGTTTCAAGCCCATAAATACGAGCAACACCATCACCCACAGAGATAACGGTACCGGTCTCAGAGATATCTATATTTTTATTATAATCTCTGATCTCTTGCTTAATAATACTACTAATTTCATCAGCGCGAATTTGAGTTTCCATGATTAGTGGGCTCTCCTCTTTAAAACTTCAGACAAACGTCTTAAGTGACTCGTTATACTATCATCAAATGTATAGCTACCAACTTTAGCGACCAATCCACCAATAATTGATGGATCCACTGAGTAAGAAAGAATAACCTTCTTACCAACTGCCTTTTCAACCATTTGCTCTAAATTTCCGCGGTCTTCTTGTGAAAGAGCGACAGCAGATTTCACGTTACCTCTTGTAACTCCGTTGGCAGCATCTATACGAAACTGAAATCCTTCTTCGATTTCAGGAATTAAATACATTCTATTTTTTTCGGCTAAGATCATAAGTAGGTTTTGCGTATCTTTAGAGAAACTAAGAGTACTACTTAATTTCTTAGCGACACCTAAACGACCTTCGCGCCCCATTGAAGAAGAACGCGCCCAAGCGTGCACATCACCATCTTTTTCAATGGATTCTCTTAAAACTCTGAGCTCATTAAGCACCAACATTTGATTTCCAGTTTCGGCTGATACTTCAAAAATAGCTCGTGCGTAGCGATTACCAATTTCAGAAACTTTCACTAGTTCACCACCTGAATCTTCTCTACGAACTCAGACTGTAGACGCTTTTGATCTGATTCTTGCATTTTTGTTTTTAAAATTTCTCGGGCATTATCGACAGCTTGTTCGATGAGTTGATCTTTGAGCTCTAATTTCGCTCTTTCAGCCTCGAACTTTACGGACTGCACAGCTTCAGAGCGGACACGACCAGCTATTTCATTAGCTTCAGTAAGCATTTTTTCTTTTAGAGCTTGGGATTCTGTCTGTGCATTTTGTATAGATTCATCTGTCGTCGCTTTGAGTTTTTCAAGTCTCTGGACAAGATCCGCTTTGTCTTTTTCCGCCGCTTCTCTTTGTGCGGTCGCCTTCTTCATCTCTGCAAAATAGGTCTCTCTTTTTTGTGCTAAAATAGGAGGAACTTTTTTAAGAATCAGGTAACCAAGAATGAGTGCAAAAATCGCAAAGTTTGCAGTTTGTAGCCACACGATCGAAGGGATGCCATCGTGATGTCCACCCCCACCAGCAGCCAGTGCAACTGTAGGTAGAACAAGTAATATAATAGACAAAAGAAATTTATTAATTCTCATATGCCTTACACCTTCCCCAAAATCTTGGCTGCCATCTCTTCACCAACTTGACCCACCTGGTTTTTCATTTCGGATCGAGCCTTTTCTACTTGTTGAGCTAATTCAGCTCGAGAAGAAGAGAGAGTTTTATCGGCGTCAGAACGCGCGGAAGATACAATTTCATCGTATTGCTTCTTTGCTTCAGTACGAGCATCATCAAAAAAGGTTTTTAATTTTGCGTTTAATTCTTTGGCCTCTTTTTCGTACTCTTCATTAAGCTTTCTTGCTTCATCGAGAAGACTTTGAGCAGCGTCTTCGTTACCGAATGTTCTGCTTTCTCTCTCTTCTGCAGCTCTTAAATAGGGCTTAAAAATAAGAAAGTTTAATACGAGAAAAGTGATCGAAAATAAGATCATTTGAAAGTAAACGGTCGAATTCAAACCGAGGGCATTTACTATTGCATCCATTAAGAAAAATCCTTTTGATTTTGGGCACTTGAATTAACTTTTATATTACAGCGGGTCAAGTTGATATTTATTTGTAAATCACTGGGAAGCGGGGAGTCTTAATAGCCAGATTAGATGCTAGTTTTTTGGGGTGAAATTTTTAATGAGTTACCTAGGTTAAAGGACTAAAAGAATTACAGAAAATGCTGTTAATTAGGTTTTGGGCATGTAGGACGCACCCTCAAAAACCACCCCTTCATCAATTCTTAAGGAGGGTGAAGTTACTGTTCCCTTAAAAACTGCGGGAGGATGCATAATAACTCGTCGTCGAGCAAAGATATTGCCTGCTACAGAACCACTGATGATGACCCTATCTGCCTCAATCTGGGCTTCAACCCGCGCACCTGGGTCGATTACCAAGGTGTCACTCGTAAAGATCTCTCCCTTAAATTCTCCACCAATTCGAACAGTACCTTCAAATGTAAGACGACCATCGAATGACGCGCCCTGATCTAAGAGCGCAGTTATTTGACCTGGAATTGTATCTTCTAATTCAGCGACTTGTTCGTTGCTAAGATGAGCTTGGCTTCGTTCGTTACTCATAGGTTCTCGTCGGAAAGGCTAAAAATTAGTTTTTCCAGCCTGATTTCAATTTTTCAATTATATCTGAGAATTCCTCATCAGAGTAATAATGTAAACTGATTTTTCCCTTACCCTGTTTGTAATCGATTCCAACTTTACGACCCATAATCTTTTGTAGCTCCGTGATCGTTCCTTCTACTAAGCGCTGAGTCATATCGATTTCAATTGAGTCTTCGTCCTTCTTTTTCTGCGACGACTTCACCAACTGTTCGAGAGCTCTTACCGACAGTTTTTGTTGAATGGCTTTTTTTGCAAACTTCTTTTGTTCGACAAGATCAGAAACCGCAAGAAGAACTTTGGCATGACCGACCGATATTTGACCTTCTTTTAGATAGGTCTTTACCTCTGGCCCTAAAGATAAAAGGCGAAGGCTATTGGCAATAGTTGCTCTTTCTTTTCCAACTCGATCAGCAATCTCTTGCTGGGTAAGACGGTACTTTTTGATAAGAACGTCATAGGCCTCTGATTCTTCCACCGGGTTTAAATCAGATCTTTGGATGTTTTCAATAAGAGCCAGTTCAAGGGAAGCCTGCTTATCGATTTTTTTTATGATAACAGGAACCTCATGAAGTCCCGCTATTTGAGCGGCTCTCCAACGTCTTTCACCAGCAACGATTTCAAAAGAACCATCAACAACTTTGCGCACGGTGATCGGCTGAATAATACCCTTTTGTTTTATAGAACTCGCTAGCTCTTTCAAAAGATCAGGAGTGAACTCTCTCCTTGGTTGTTCCTTATTGCCTTTAATCTTATCAATAGGAACGTGCCAAATTCGATTCTCTTCTTTCACTTCAAGCTTTTGATTGGCTCTTTCAGGTGGCCTCGTTTCAGGGTTCAGCTTTGATTCTTCGGCGCTGGTCTGGGAAGCCTTTTTTGTTGGGACGGGCTCTGATGGACTTTTTTTCATTTCTAAAGCATCAGGACTTAAAAGACTTCCCAAACCACGACCAAGGCGCGCCGGTTTCTTAGTTTTTGTATTATTCTTTTTTTCAAGGCTCGGATTAGGCATCAATCATCCTTTCACCACTTTGTTCTTGGCTGGTGGTTTCACTTGATGCATTCGTCGCCTGTTGTTTTTTAATAAGTTCAGTAGCTAGCTCTAAATACTTTTGCGCTCCTACTGATTTTTTGTCGTATTCAAAAATTGAAAGACCATGGCTTGGAGCCTCACTGAGTCGAACATTTCTTGGGATCACCGAACCAAATACTTTATCTCCAAAATGGGTTTGTATTTCGTTTACGACCTGGTGACTGAGATTGTTCCGGGTATCAAACATAGTTAACAAAATTCCCTCGATCTTTAATTGAGGGTTCATTTGTTTTTTGATGAGACCTGCGGTGTTTAAAAGTTGGCTTAAACCTTCGAGAGCATAGTATTCACACTGCAAAGGAACCAGAAAAGTATTTGCAGCAGTTAAAGCGTTCAAAGTTAAAAGCCCTAGGGACGGGGGACAGTCTATTAATATGAAGTCGAATTGATCGCTAATTTTTGCGATCTCATGACGGAGTCGATATTCTCTTCTTTCGACATCTACTAACTCAATTTCAGCACCTACCAAATCAGGGTTTGCTGGAGCTACACTTAAGTTCTTAGTACTTGTCTTATATATAACTTCTTCGAGAGACATTTCGCCGATAAGAGCGTTATAGATATTCGCATCTTGATACTCATGACGCTTAAGGCCAATTCCACTTGACGCGTTGCCTTGGGGGTCTAGATCAATAAGGAGTACTCTTTGGTTAAGCTTGGCTAGCCCTGAAGAAAGATTAACGGACGTAGTTGTCTTACCAACTCCACCCTTTTGATTGACCACACATATTGTTTTGGCCATGAAAACCCCCTTAGGAGATACTCAAAATAGTCAAATGACTCATTTTGATATCCTTCATCAATAAATAAATATTTATTTTTAAAAATGATCAAGCACTTTTCCGATAAATCAGTAAGAACGTCTTATTATTATGGATATTTTGACTAGTTTTTTAAAATTCTGCTTAATCTTTTGCCTATTCGCCACGGTGGGTTGCGAGAGCTATGACCCTCAGCCAGAGCTAAAGGACCCAATTTATAAAGAGTTTACGGAAAAAGCGCAGAGTAGTCTCAAAGAAATCGAAACCATCGATAAAATCCTCGAACAGAATAACCTAGATCTTGAAACGGATAATCCACGGGGTATTCGTCGGCTCGGATTAATCGCTGATAACGAGAGATTGGAACTCGAAAAACGTCAATTTATGCAAAAAAAGCAATACTTCACGATTAAAGCGCGGAAAAG
>JAUHWN010000078.1 GCA_030424665.1 Bdellovibrionia bacterium
AATACCACTATCAGAAATATCATAAATGGCACATTTGTGCAGACCTACTCCGGGAATCACCACGAGTGCTCCCACAAATTCGGAGAGAATCGTTCTTTTAACTCTACGACGTTCTTCAGAAATAATCTCTGAACGCCTCTCGGTCATATCTAAGATGGGCGCTTCGCCAGTAAACTGATCCTGAGACTTCGTCTCTTCCGCATTCTTTCTTGCAACAAAATCAATTACTTTGTTACCAGTATCCATTAAGGACCCCCTGTAGGTTACCTATAATTATTCGGTCTGGAGTGTCTCAAACTTGAGCATAATTGTGACAATTTAGGGCTATTTTCTGTAAATGCTCGAAACTACCCATAAATCTCAGGCAGTTTTCTGTAGATGCCTTCAGCAGCAAAAAGGCGAATTTCGTAAAAGCTTCTCAAGGTCCCTTGAAATTAGAGCTTCTCTTTATAATATGATATAAGTCTGGCTGAGGAGATGAAGGCTTCAGAATGGTACTAAGAACACTCATTTTCAGTATTATCTTACATTTGAGTCTCTATCTAGCAGGCTACTTCTGGGATCCGCCCAAGGCTCCTGTGAAGAACTCTGGCTTTGGAAATCCCATAGAGTGGATCTCTGCCCGTGATGGTCAGATCATTTCTGATTTGAATATCAAGAATAAAGAAAAACCGACGATCGATGAGCTCTTAAAGAAGACTAAGTATCTCTCCAAACGTTTGGTCCGAGTTAAAGAAGAAATGCGAGCCGAGAGTTTAGGCTACCAGAGAAACCAGCCCCTTCGACAAGGCATCAAGTATGACCTCAAACCAAAGAATGATAATGGTCGCGTCGGCCTCTCTGGACTTGTTCCAGGTCAGGGAACTATGCGCATTGGTTCTGGTAATAAGTTCCACGCCCCTTATGTGCCTAAGGCACAGAATATTCCACCATCGATTGTTGATCGACTTCCTGAAGGCTTGAAAATAGGTGGAATGACAGCACTCAACACTGATCAATATGTCTATTATAGTTTTTTTGAACGAGCGCGGGACAGAGTTTACATTCGTTGGGTCAAAGAAATTTCGAACTCGGTGAGACTCTATGCTGAAAAGAAAAACAAGCAACTACCACCAAAGCGCTACACTACAACATTACAAATTATTTTAGACAAAGACGGTAACTACGAAAATTCTGTCGTTCAAGTTTCTTCAGGAGAAGAAATTATTGACGAAGCCCTCCCTTACGCCTTTAAGATGGCTCGTCAAATTCCTCACCCACCCGATGGTCTCGTTGACGACGAAGGAAGGGTTAAACTCGACTATCAAGTCACACTAGACTACCGACCGAATACAAGCCTTTAGATCGGTCTTTGCATCTCATCTTTTTTTAAAGACTTCATCGAAACTTTCTAGACTCCTTTGCCTGGTCCATTTTGATACAATACTCTCATGCGCTTTTTATTCTTTTTTGTCGTAGTATCCATCTATATGGCAGTCACGGGCCCTACTGCACGTGCGGTTGGACTTTTCGAACTCGGCATCAGTGCGAGCTACAAAAAGTCATTTCTCGATCAAGAGGCTTTTGACGAAACCGAGTCCTACACCGGATCCCTCACCTACTACTTCGGAAGTCAATCAGCCCTTGAGTTTAGCTTTACCTCTGGAAAGTCCCTACGTTTTGTTCCCTCTGACAGTGAAAACCTCAAAACAACTTACAAATATACTGTTATGGGAATGGATCTGGTTCTAACTTTCGCAGACCGAAAAGATCCATTTATTCCTTATATCAAATTGGGGGGCGCTTTCTTTTATCAAAAAAGTCTTACCTATGATTTTGAAGATAAAAATGGGACGACCTTTGACCGAG
This sequence comes from Bdellovibrionia bacterium, assembly GCA_030424665.1. Lineage (GTDB taxonomy): Bacteria > Bdellovibrionota > Bdellovibrionia > Bdellovibrionales > JAGQZY01 > JAUHWN01. The sequence continues at coordinate 1,849 of JAUHWN010000078.1, forward strand.
AGCAGATTTCTTTGGACGAAACTGTGGTTCCCAGTGCGGGCCTTGGTGTCAAATTTAGAGTTACGGACTCTTTTCTAATAAAGCTCGGGTTAGAGGGTTGGGTCAGTCGCCCTCTTGATGAAGATCCACTTAGAATCGATTATTACTTACGAGCAGGTCTGTCGTGGTTTATCTAAAAGACAAACGCGCTTGTTGGTGATCTGAAGGTAAATGGCTTGGCAAAAAAATACGGCATCGCAGTTGTTTTCATTGTACTCATCGCCACTCAGTTTCTATCTGGCTGCTCGATCGGTTACATCGCCGAAAGCGCTTACTACCAAATTAAACTTTTGAATAACCGCGAACCCATTGACGAAGTCATCGAAAGTCCAGAGACGAGCAAAGAAACCAAAGAAAAACTCCTTTTAGCAAAAGAAGTACAAAAGTATTCCGTTGAAACTCTCGGGCTTAAAAAGTCTGACAACTACTCAAGCTTTGTCGAACTCGGTCGTCCCTATGTGACTTACGTCGTTTCGGCATCTCCAAAAAACAAGCTAGAGCATCATACATGGTGGTTTCCCATCGTCGGGTCCGTGCCATACAAAGGATACTTTTACCCTGAGGGAGCCAAAGAAGAAAAAGAACGCCTTTTAGAGGACGATCTAGATGTCTATGTTCGAGGAGTCACTGCCTACAGTACTCTCGGTTGGTTTAACGACCCCTTACTTTCAAGCATGGTCCAATACAGTAATTACAGTCTTGCCAATGTCATTATTCACGAGAATGTCCACGCGACTATTTATATTTCGAGTTCCGCGGGCTTTAATGAGCGCTTAGCTACATATATCGGAGATATTGGGGCTGAACTCTATTTCAAGAGCAAAGAAGGCGAGAACTCCCCGACCTTAGCTGAAGTCAAAAACAAAAACCATGACTCAAAAATTTTTTCAAAATTCATTAGTGGAGAAATTAAGTCTTTAAAGAAATGGTATAAAGAACGCGACGGAAAAGAAATCGCCGAAGCGGATCGTCAAGCTCGATTCCAAGAAATCAAAGACAACTTCTATAGGGATTGGTTTCCGAAAATGAAATCGAAACGTTATGAAAAATTCAAAGAGATGAAGATCAACAATGCTCGCCTGATGCAATACAAACTTTATGTTTCCGATCTTACAGACTTTGAGAAAATCTACGAGAAGCTAGGACGCGATATCAAAAAACTTATTGCCTACGCTAAGGAACTTGAAAAGGCCAACGATCCTGAAAAGAAATTAAAAGACGATATCAAAAGAATAGAGGTCACAAGGGATGCAAAGCAAAGCCCAGCCTCGACGCGAAATTAAAGAACAATTTTAATCAATAACCGTAATATTATTGATCTGCTCAATAAACCGCCTCCCACGTTTACCTGTATCAGAGCATTTTTCTGAGTAAGTGTTCGGGCGACTTACAAATTCAACCCGGTAAACAAAAGCCCTACGCTCGACCTCAGGGAACATTCTTTTAAACTCTTTTATGAGCGAGAGAGTTATCAATTCGGCCTCATAAAAATAGCGCCCAACAGTCTTCGTACCAATAAGTGTAGTGCGTGGCCTTTCAAAGAGATCGCTTCTTTTAAATGTATCAGTTGTTGTTTCGGTTCGATCAGCGCTGTTGAGTGAAATACCTAGACTATCAAGAAAGAAAAGAGCGTCGTACGCAAGTTGTTTTTGAAAGAGGGGCTCGCTTGTTACCAAGCAGTTATTTGCAGCAAGGCCTCTTTGACTGAGCACTGAGAAAGCGAAGATACAAATCCACCTTAATATAGATGTCATTCTATTCTTTCTTGCCCCCGCAAATTTTCTTTCGATATATAACGGTAGCAAGCTTATGAGGCCACATGCAAAGAAAAAATCAATGACCGCGAAAATGAATAGTTACTGAAAATTCAAGCGATGTTCAAAAAACACTCAGAAAAATGGGAGCAAAACTCCCACGCATTCAAGATTCTTATTGAATTAATTCAATACTATCGATTGAGATAACAAAACGTTGACCAGGCACTCCCGTATCAACACAAGTTTCACCGTTAGAGTTTGCTAAGCTCTTGTAAACTACCTTATAAACAAAGTTTTTTCGATGCACTCTAAAAGACTTCGTCAAAATATCGGCGACCTTCAGAATAACAAGTTTTCTCTCATTAAAAAACCCACCATTTTTTTGATCATAAATTGAAATAAATTCTTGAGAATCAAATACATACTCTTGCTTAAAAGTATCGACATCTACTGGCTGATTCTTCTCGTCGTACAACTTAACACCCACTTTATCGAGCCAATCCAAGGTATCGACTGCCAACTGTTTTTTGAACTCTTTATGATTATTTACGTTACATTTAAATTGTCCCTTTGCAAAAGCCGTATTCGTCAAAATTACTATTATAAATACAAGAAACTTCATTCTCATAATCCCCCCTCTAAGCACTAGACAATATAAGTTTATTGACTACAAATTGACTGTCAATCCAGTTAGCTAATTGAAGATTGTAAGGCCAGCAGCTGTGAAAATGGAAAGAATGACTCCTGCACCAAGCGTCAGAACCGATGGAACTACAATAGAGTTACTTCTCATACTCGCTCGAACACTTTCCATGGTGCGCCCGTCGAGAGTGTAAATATCGATTTCTAATTCGGGTCTTTCTTGCGATAAATCAAGCAACATGTCTGTAAACTTAAGTGGCCAGACGGTTGATTCTGGTAACAAGTTATTGGCACTCGTTGAATTCATGAGGTAGTGGCAGGTCACCGCCACGCAATTGATGCGACTCTTGGATTTAAAGTCTTCCATTTCAGCGCGTAGGCTTTCTAACAACTCGGCGGGAGGGTTGTTAATTACAAAAAGAAGGTCTCTTCGAATCCACTTGTCCTCAGATAGCTTGGATCGCACCTCTATCCCAGCACTTCCATATCCATCAATTCTTTTTCCGTCGACAAAAATACTGGTATGACCGAAGTCATATATCCCAATGGCTATAGCTCCTGGAGGAATTAAATCCGTCTGGTAAAGTGCTCGTCCCTCGAGTTGTGTATATTGAACACCCTCGAACACAGAGGCTTCTTGAAGCTGGTAGAAATGAGCATTACAGGTCCTCGACGCAAAGGCTTGGGAGCCACTGCAAAATAAGAAAACGAATGCCAATAAGTATACGAAATCCTTTGTCATGCTCTTGATGAAGTGCAATTTTAAATCCAAATGAGCTCACTGACCTTCAATAATTTTTGGCTTCGCAAATGTCTTTTTTGAAGAGTCTTTTGCCGGATCGCTTAAAAGAGCTTTAAGCTTTTGATTGAGTTTATTTTGTAAAACAATGTACTGGGTCGTCTTTTTTGTTCCCAGTACACCGTGTACGGCTTCGAGTTCACTGATTTGATTGGCCTTTAGCTGCCCCAGAGCCTTTTTGTACTTTCCGTAAAGACTCTCTCTCTCTTTTTTTGACTGGGCCGACTCCATCGCCTTTAAAAAGGCTTGGATTTGCACCTTTAAATTATCGCGCTCTTTAAAATTATTCAGAACTATTTGATTCAGCTTCTTTTCTTCTTCGACGTTGAGCTTCAACTCTTCAGAAACTTTCCATAAAAAGAGTTTATGAAAACGCTCTTCTCCAGAATTAGGGGCTGCATAAAGGTCGTTAATTATAAGAAGGAATCCAACGACTAAAAGACTTATTGGAAAGATGACAAGGCGAATCCCTCGAGTCTGCAATTTTACCCCACACTGTTGTTTATAACAGTTTAAGGGGCCTCTTACACTTACTCAAGAAGTTGATTCATAAGCGCTTTTGCTTGCGCATCGGACAATTGACCAAACTTTTGGGCAGCTAACTCACGAAGCATGTCTGTTTCGCTCTCGAAGCCAATACTACGATGGCTCTCTTGGGCTGCTAACAAGATTTTTTGCTCGGCTTCATTTTTCACGAGCTCTTTGAATTCGATAAGACCTTGGTCCTCAGACTTTTGCTGTTCTATTGATTTCAAGGCGAATAGCCCAATGATCACGAAGGCAAGGGCTGTAAATCCAGTGCCAAAAAGAGGACGAAATTTTTTAAACTTACTAATAAAAGGGCGCTCGTGTATTGGAGCCCGGGGCTCGTCCATTTCGATATTCTCAATGGCCGCCATAATTGAATCGTGTTGATTTTGGTAATAATAACCGCTCTCAGGCAGGTAGGAATCATCACTCGCTTCTAATTCTGAGCGAAGTTCTTTATATTCATTCAATCTCTGTCTGTCTTCTTGTGAATGACAAAGAAGAAACTTTAAGTCTCTTTCTAATGATGGGGAGACCTCTCCCTCCATAAATTCGATCCACCACTCATCTCTCGTTTCTTGATCAAATCGGTTCATTGCTCAACCTCCACTAACCTTCCTCTGACTTCAAAAAAATGACTCATCTCTTTCTCTGACCAAGTTTTCAATTGTTTATTCCTTTCGACTCTTTCTTTCAGCTTCATCAATGCATGCCGATAATTCGCTTTTGCCGTGTCGTAAGGACAATCCATGATCTTGGCAATTTCTTTAAAAGAAAGGTCTTCAAAAATTCGAAGTTTAAGTGCCGTTCGTTGTTTATCAGGAAGGCGATCCACTTCACTGCGAATCATCTCACTGAGATCCTGGTGCATCAGATTAGAATCTAAATTACCAGCCACTCCTAAATGAACATCCTCAATATTCATAAAGTCGGAACTCTTATCGCGAAGTTTATTTTTGGCTGTATTCACTCCAATTTGAAAGAGCCAACTCTTAAAGGAAGAACGCCCTTCGAACGTATGGAGTTTTTTATAAGCTTTTATAAAGCTATCTTGCACAATGTCCTCCGCAACACTCTGGTCCTTCGAAAATCGCATGACCAATCTCAACAGAGGCCGCTGATATCTGATTACTAATTCAGAAAACGCAGCTCTGTGCCCGGATTTGACGGCTTCGATAATTTCAATATCTGCCTTCATTCTCCCAGACCCTTCCTTAGACTCCGGCTAGTGGACTTTTGGTTAATCAAATCTAAAAAAAATGTGAAAAACCTTGTGGATCTTGCCACTAGCTTCCGCCTTTTGCCAAAATAATTAATAATTTCAGAGGGTTGCAATCCAATCGTCTCATCCTAAGACCCTCGACCCGGAAACACTTATATCACTGCGCTGCGTTATAGTCCAGGAAATAATGGATTTTTGGTGCCATTTTGGACCCCCTCAGATCCAACATTAATGGGAGTTACAAATTAGATGCCGTGATGATTATATTTTAAGCTTTAGGATATTTACTTATTTAAGAATTCAAGTTGCGATACAAGAGCTGTTCTTCCCTAAACATCTTCGGTTTCGCTTCCCCTGCTCAACCTCGAAGACAGTTTTACCTCGATTCCGTCAAAATCCAAATAGGCTTTTTCGAAACTTAGAAATTGCTGTAGGAAATACCTCGCGCAAGGAATCAATTTTATTGAAGTAATAAGTTATTTTTAGAATTCGTTAGAATGCATTAGGACCTTGGGCCTATTCACATTTTACACCTAGCTAGTTTTTAGTCAGCAATGTGTTTTAAAATTTCAGTGGTTACCAAGATCGGTTGGGTCTCCATCAAGAAGTGACCACTTGGACCTGCATCGCCAATTTCAACAACCTTTAAGGGCGTACCCGGCTTCATTCTTTGAGCTTGAGCCTGCAATACCTCTGGTTGAACCCATCCTTCATTTTCTCCATAAATAAACAGTGTGGGCACCTCAATCAAAGTGGAGTAATGGTTTTTTAAAACCGATTGAGACTGATAAATACTTCTATAAAAGTTAAGGGCTGCGGTTAACGACCCTGGCTCCGAGAAAATGGCTCTGTAATCGGCATCCTCCTGTGGAGAGCGATTGTAAGGTAAGAGCTTTAAAAACTGAGCGGAACCATTAAAGCGCAGAGCTGCCTCTGGAAGTTTGGGAATTGAAAAGAGTCGAATATAAGTTCTCAGTTGCAAAACATCTGGATTGGGAATCGATAGACAACTCATACTGTGCAATCGATTGGGTCGAATCATTGCGGTTCCCCACGAAACAACACAACCGATATCGTGACCAACAAGGTGAAATTTTTGAAACCCCAGTCTATTACTTATATGTAATAGATCTTCGATAAAGTAATCGACCCTGTAGAGCTTTGCCGATTGCGGACGCGCACCAGGACTGTACCCTCGCATATCGAATGCGAGAACTTTATAACCCCGACGAGCGGCTTCTCTAGCAAGTGGCTTCCACATTATTGAACTGCCCGGAAACCCGTGCAGTAAAACAAGGGCCGGACCAGAGTTTCTCATACCCCACAAGCGGGCTTTAAAGGTGTATTGCCCGACCTGAATTCGAGTTAAACCGTTCTTGGTTTTTGGGTAGAGTGGTAAGGTCTCAACCTCTGCGGAGTAGGACTTCGAATAATCGAGACTCAAAGCTGGAGTTGCTGCTCCCGCGATCTGAGTAAATATGAAAAACAAAAAAATTAAAGTACTCTTCACATCGAAACCCTAAAAGAAAAAAAAAGGCAGCACAAAGGCTGCCTTTTAATAAGTTCTAATTACAAAATTAGAAGTTACCAGCTTCAACAGCTTCACATAACCAAGTGTCACGTGAATCAGTGTTTTGGTTAGAGTAGCTACCGTTAAGCATAACTTTACAGTTACCTCTATTAGAGAACTCATAAGTAACCATGTCTTTTCCAGAAACGTATGAACAGAAAGCACCGTCTACGTTAGTGTTAGAGTAGTTACCGTTAACCATAAGTTTACAGTTACCGCTGTTAGAAAGTTGGAACTCAACCTGTCCAGAAGGACCGCTAGAAGCAGGAGTACACCAAGGAATATAAACATACCATGAAAAGCTAGTTCTACCAGAGTTACTGGCGGTCTCTAAGTTAACTCGACAATCGCTAGAAAGTGCTTCTAGCATCTTTTTGCTTAAAGTATAAGACTGGCCTTTAACTTTATAAGTCTTAACAACTTCACCATTTGTTTTACTAACAGTTAGGTTGGTGCAATTTTCAGGGATGTTTGAAAACTGAACTGACAAGTCACCGTTACCAGCTTCGTTAAGAGTCACTCGAGCATCACAAGGGTACATGTCTAAGGCACGGCCTAGTTGCGCAGAGTCCGCTGAAGCAGTGTACGTGACAACAAGAGCGAGAATTCCAACCAATACATTTAATAATTTCATTTATTTTCCTCCTTAAGGGGGTTATAGGGCTGGGAGGAGAACTATTATGCATTGCGTTGCAACTCAATAGACCAGTGGTCTTGGAAAATATTTATAGAGGTCTTTGAAACTTTTATAGCAAGAGGACTACATTAATGAATGAGAAGAGGAAGATTCAACAGATTCTGTTTTCTAGTGAGCTTTGTAGCAGGCCAATTTTTTCAATATTTTTGGCTATTTGGCGGTTACCATATCGCGACCACCCTCTTTTGAGACAAAAAGGTGCTTATCAGCCCTCTGTAGCATCTTTTGGAAGTCATCCTCACCGGCCTGGTATTCGGCGATCCCGGCGGAGATAGTTATGGGGATGTCGACACCACCAAAATGAAATGGATGTTCTTTGATCGTCGTTCTCATTCTCTCCCCAATTTCCTTAGCCTTAGAGAGAGTCGCACCATAGAGAGTGATTACAAACTCTTCGCCACCAAATCGTGCAAAGATATCATCAACCCGGATCAAATTATTTTGAATGAGCGAGGCAATTTCCTTTAGAACATAGTCGCCGGCGAAATGTCTCTCTGGATGCTCATCGTTCACCTTTTTAAAGTGATCGATATCAAACATCAGAACACAAAATGGAACATTGTTGTTTACAGCTTTGTCGAGCATTTCTGGCCCGCGCTCGTTCATTGCCCTTTTATTGAGAATTTCTGTAAGTGGATCAATATAGGCCTGCTTAAACACCGAAGGAAGGTTTGAAGCCTCGACACTTCCCTTTTTATAGAACATAAAGACAGTAGAACCCATTTTAATAGTGCAGTTGTTTTCTAGTGGAATGTGTACATCAGGCGCAATCGCCTCGCGATCGATGTATGTCTTATTAGTTGAACGCATATCTCTCAGAGAGGCACCTTTGGCACCCACAACGAGTTCCGCGTGCCGTTTACTCATACTCGTATCATCAATCGAAATATCACAATCGAGACTTCGACCTATGATAAGGTTCTTCTCGAGTAAGAATTGTTCACCTCGACGAGCCTTCGGCAGCCAAATCACCAGGCTGGCTGGAGCATCAAAACGAGAGATCGACTTAGTCGTTTCCGTTTTAATTACTGTCTTTTCATCATCATCAAAGCCTGAACTCACTAAAACGTCTCTCTAGTTACAATACTGTCACTTGGTTTCTACCATTGTTCTTAGACTGATATAAAGCGGCGTCCGCTCGAGCAAATAACTCGTCCCAGGATTTCATATTGTCATTTTGTTGAGATACGCCGACAGATATGGTGATTGGAAGGTTTTGATTTTCATAAACAAAATCATGGTTTTCGATTCGCGCACGAATTCTCTCGCCAATTTCATCAGCCTGTTCAATAGTGCTTCCGAATAAAATAACGACAAACTCTTCGCCCCCGAAACGTGCGAAAAAGTCGTCACCACGAATCAGTTCACTAGAAATAACTGCAGCGATCTCGGTCAGGACAAAATCCCCCGCTGCATGACTATAGTTATCATTAACCTTTTTAAAGAAATCGATATCAAAAACGAGAAGGCTTAATGGCACCTCAAGAAGTCGAGCGCGCTTAAATGCCTCCGGTCCTTTTTGCAATAGGGCTCCCTTATTCCAAATATTGGTTAAAGGATCTTTTTCACTTTTTTGCTGAAGGCGCGCATTTGCTACCGCCTCAAGACTACCCTCTTCGAGAAACTTGAATAGGACATTTCCAATTTTTATTTGGTCATTATTTTTTAATTTAACGGGAGCAAAAGGAGCAATCGGATCTCCATTAACAATGGTTTTGTTAGTCGACTCTAAATCGATAAGGTGAACTTCGCCATTGGTCACTGTGAGTTTAGAGTGAGATTTAGAAACGCTCTTATCATCTACAAAAATGGCAGAAGTCATAGAACGACCTATGATGGTATCTTCACCATCAAGCGCCCACTGCCTGCCGACAAAACCGGCCGGGCCCACAAGCATCACCAAGCTCGGAGGAATTTCAGATGCTTGAGATAAGCGCTCCGAAAATGTTCCACCTTGAACAAGTGTTGTCTTGTCGTCAGTTCCTATGTCTTCGGTGACCTCACCGGTATTTTGTTTCTTAGACAAAGCCTACCTTCCACTTACTTAAATTATATTCGGAATTGGTGCCAAGAGACAACTAAGCCTTTAAAATTTGACGAGTTTTTGCCTTACTTAGCTCGACGCCCGGCTGGTTAAAAGCATTAATACCTAAGCACTGGCCCAAACAGGCAACAGCGAGCATCTTGATTAAATAAAGTGCAGAAAGAGAGCCTGGATCCAATTGACTAGTAATAAGACCAATCGAAGGGATCTCTTCGTCCCAAAGAGACTCAATCGTTCCGCGAGCCTGAGCCTGAAAAAGTGTACCTAGACCTCCATTAACCGGCAAAAAGTCATGGGAAAGGGAGGGATTCATCAATCCTCTTCCTCCCGTTTCGCTCTGAGACACACGCACAAAAATTAGATGTTTGTCGCGAGACCCTTCAACGAGTTGTTGCAAGACAGAATGCTGTGATGAAGCTCCTCGGCAAAACATCGGAGTCGTCACATCCACAGCTCTTTTTCCAAATTTATTGGTTTTCTTGGCCAGAGATTCGGCCCAAAGCTGACACCACCACTCTCCAAACCGCTCCATACGATCGCGATAAAACCACAATTGAGAAATATGCTTCTTCTCTTCAAAGGACTGTAAACTAGATGTCGCTATTAGCTCACTACATTCATTATGTTTCAAAGCCCACTCGTATCCCGCTTTAACCTGATCCCATTCAAATCCGTAGAATGCGCAAGGGAAGTAACCAACATTTGAAAAAAATGAATAGCGGCCACCGAGGTCTTCAGGAATGCCAAAGACTGGAATCTGTTTTTGCTCAGCCCACTGGTTGAGGTAATTGGGCTTGAGTTCAGTTATCACCGTCGCATTTTTAGAAAGGTCTAGATCAGACGATTTTAGATAATCTGAAATTGTATCTGTTATAGTTAGTACTTCGGCCGTCGTTCCGCTTTTCGAAATAATTAGCCAGTGGATTTTCGCTGGATCTTTTATCTTCTGCCATTGGTACTCAAAGCCCAAAGGGTCCGAGTTGTCAAAAAATAAAACCTTCGACTCTGTACCACCCGTAAACAAAGCTTCTAAGAAAGCGCGAGAACCTAAGGAGCTGCCACCGACTCCCACAACCGCCAACTGGTCGTAGTTCTCTCGAAGAAAACCGACTCGATCCACAGCATCCTTGGAAATATCTCGCTCTAAAAAATTGAGAAAGCCAATTTCTTTTGAAGCTTTTAGTTCCTCAATCGATTCAGCAACAAGTTCTACATGTCGACGTTCTTCATTGTAATAACTGTGCGATACTTTCCACATAGTCTATTAACCTAGCTCACAACCACATCTTCTTCAATTCGGTGGTAGCCATGCCACTCCTTCAATCGCGCCCGTGGACGAATTGATTCTACATTTTCTTCCGCAGCCCCTTCATCAACATCTTCTTCGATCTCAACTTGAGGGTATTCAATAAGAACATAAGTCAGCTTAGTAATCATCCCCATATTTGGAATATCTAATGAAGTGAGCTCTGTCCAAGTTCCAGTGTTAAAATATTCTTTATCAAAGCTCCATTGACGATACTTGTAAACATGGGAGTGGCCAAAAATAACCGTATGAATGCGATCGTCATTCAATACCTTTCGTGCCGACTCACTCAGATCAGGGAAAATAGCACTTTCGAACAAAACCTTAAGTATCTGACTAAATGGAAACTGGCGCCTTGGGTCCTTAACAAAGATAGACTTGAAAAAGTATCCCAGAAGCTTAAAGAAGGACGTAAATGTAAACCAGGGCTCATTGATCATAGCCCAGCGAATCAAGCGATTGAAGGGTCTCACCTTATCGATGTGAGGATACTTCTGCTTGATCTTCAAAACGAAATCTAGAAAAAAATGGGAGCCAAAAGGGAGATTGAGTATAGGTTCAGGGAGGTTTTTTCTTAGAAAAAATTTCTTCGGATTAATGCGATTGGCTGCTTCATGCATGTGTCCATGCTCAATATGAATCCCGTCAAAGTAGTATACTAAGTTTTTATATTTAATGGCGTGGTCAACAGCTTGATCTAAATATGCTCGAGTCGCTGGCCAATACATTCCTTGATCATGGTTTCCAACGACATAGGTGATAGAATGGTCCTCATTGGCTGCAAACTCCTTGAGAGCTTCAAAAACTTTCTTGTGGCCCTTAATAATACCCTTTAGCTTCATTAAAGAAACTTCTTCGGTGATCACAGAAAGAAAATGTCCTTTGTAGTCGACCTGAAGAAAGTTGAGAAAATCTCCATTTATTATGAGCTCAACTTCGGCATTATCGAATTCACCAGAGCTATAATAGTTCAAAAACTCTACAAATTTATCTGAGTAATAGAATTCTTCAAGAGAGTTGAGTGACCCACTTTCTAAGTCTCGTCCCTTGCCGAGGTGCATGTCGCTCACAACAAGTTTAATTTGTCGTTTTTGCTCCATACTCTTTTAACTCGCTAGGTAAACAATGTTCCGACTTTTTCTTTTTGCATCATACATGGCTTCATCGGCCATTTCCAGAAGTCTCTTGGCCGTTTGAGCGTGAACCGGGTAAGTAGCTACTCCGATGCTGACGGTCAAGTTCGTGATCCTACCTTCGGCGTGAAAGGCAGTTTTCGATATGAGATCGCGAATTCTCTCTGCAACAACCCATGCCCGATCTGTATCAGCCCCGGAAAGAACGAGAACAAATTCATCTCCACCATACCGAAAGGCAAAATCAGTCTTTCTGATGGCTTTCGAGAGCAAATCCCCAAGGGCGACCAGAATACTTGAACCAAGAATGTGGCCACCTGAGTCGTTCACTTTCTTAAAGAAGTCTATATCAATAAATAGAACGGAGAATTTTGTTTCAGCCCGTTCGGCTCGGGAAACTTCTTGGTCTAAAATCAAATTCAAATAACGTTGATTGTAAAGACCAGTGACGTCGTCGGTATAGGTCAAACGACGGGCGTCTTGAAATTTACTCGACAGTAGCATTCTTTGATTGAGAATACGCATGAGATATTCACCATTAGTTGAGAGCATATCAGCTCCGGGGCGACTCAATCGAAACATTACAAAGTGACCAAACAGCTCCCCTGTATTAGGATTAACCACCGGAAAGAGGGCGTCTTTTCGATGGGTCTCTGGATTCGTAAAGTAAGTCATATCCTTCGGATTGTCTTTCGGATAGGGCCAGCTGGAGAAATATCGAATCAGGGTATCATCATCAAATGGACGGCTCGGCTTCCAACCATGTGGAATCTTGGATTTGTCCTTTACAGCTTTCCAAGTTTTATGAAGCTCGCCATCAGGGAACCAAATAGCGTACTCAGCGCCCAGCTGAGACGATAAATACTCAATACAGTGACCCGTGAGGGCCTCTTTTTCTAGGCCTTCTAAAGAGGCCTGAAACGACAATAGGTTTTCTAAAGTATTGGTCGATTGAGCCCAGCGATTGACTAAATCACATAAGAAAGAGAGCCTCTCAATCTTTAGCTCTAAATCTTTTTTTGACGTCAGTGGCCTGTGTATCTCGTGAAATGGGTTCTTTGGAATATAAATCTCTCGCTTCGACCCTTCAGTTGTGACATGAATCATCGGGAAGAAAGGGTGAGCTTCCATGACATCTTCTACAATACCCCAGTAGGTCTTGGTTTTATTGACGCCATGAAGGAGTAATCCCACTCTCCCCGATTGAATAAGAGCATCGGCTTCTAAGAAAGACTCACATCGAACGATACCATAGCCGTTAGATTCGAGATGCTCAATGAGATCTCTCATCACTCCAGGCTGGTCATCAAATACGAGTAAGTCCGTAAACATCTAAACTACTCAACTTTCTTAAATGGCACGACAGAATCCTCATCTCCCTCTAACTGGGTGAGTGCAATTCTCAAGGCTCTAATAACCCGTCTCGTGACTTCGTGTTTTTCTTGCAGCTGTTTATAAATCTGCTGACTCTTTTTATTATAGTTTTCTGACTCAACTTTAAGCCGGTCGATTCTTCGCTTTAACTCGAGGATCATTTCATCTTTAGATCGAACGAGAGCAATTTCTTCCATTTTCGCAATTTCAAGTCGATGCTCGAGATCTTTTTCTCGCTTTCGAATTTTTCGAATATTCGTTTCGAGACGCATTTCCAATTCTTCAATTTTGCGCTGAAAATCAAAACTCTCGCGCTCCTTAGCACTCAAACGCTCTTTAGCGAGGCGAAGTTCGTCGGCGTGAAGCTTTCTTTCTTCTTCGCGGTCGAGCTCGAGAGCTTCAACCTTTGAATAGTACTCATCTTTGAGTCTCTGAAATGTTTCACCGGCGGCAGCGAGTTGCTCGTTTTCGCGCCTTAGTCGCTCGATCTCAGTTTCGAGTTCGTTGACTCGGGCCTGGGCCACTCGCAAATGCTCACTCTGCTTGAGAGTCGCTTCTGCCGAAGTGAAGATCGCACCACCACTAGCACCACCTGACGGTGCTACAGTCTTTTCAGGAGGCATTGAGGACGAAACGCCATAGGAAACCTTGGTCTCGGTTGAGGATGAGACATCTTCGATTTCTAGGTCTCTGCGACCATGTTTGGCTGACGAGCCCTGGTCTTCACTGATGACCTGGGTCTTATTGTCATTGTTGAAATTGTCAGAGGGTTCTGCCTGTAAAACTGCGGTCTTATCATCTTCACCGGATGAGCCTTGATCAAAACGCACGTCTTCGATGTCCCTGTCGGGATCAAAAGAATCCTCTTCCACCTTCACCGAAGAAGAAAGATTCTCAAAGTCATCGTCTATCATCAAATCAATCAAATCTTCATCAACTGATTTTTTATTACTTTTCTTGCTCATCCTCATATAACTCTTCGGAAAATTTGATAAATTCTTTTACGGGACAAGGATTTACAGACCCTCAAAAGGGCCTATTTGAGCTATTCTGGACCACTTAATCGAAAAAAGCCCGACCTAGGCCGAGCTTGTTTTTGGTAAAATATTAATTTGCTTAATCTGACTCGACTTTAGTCCCTAGCGATTATCTTGAGGTACTCTTGCTTGCGAGTCTCAAATTCTTCAGGCTTAAGAGCGTCTAATCGAGTGAGGCCAAATCCTTGCACCTGAAAGCTCGCCATGAGGCAGCCGTGTAAACAGGCTTCTTTTATAGTTTTTAGGTCAAAGCCCTTGTTTTCTTTAGCCATATAACCAAAGAAAGCCCCAGCAAAAGAGTCGCCAGCACCCGTTGGGTCAACCACATGGGCGATCGGAAAAGCTGGAAGAATGAAATAACCTTCTTGTGAGCGCAATACGAAACCATATTCGCCACGCTTTACAACAACTGCCTTGGGACCCATTTTCATGATCTCTTCACTCGAAGCAATCGCATTGGTTTGACCCGTGAGCATATTGGCTTCACCTTCGTTGATCATGAGCACATCAACTCGTTTAAGAACTTTTAAAAGGTCGTCCTTCTTAGTTTCAATCCAGAAGTTCATGGTGTCACAACCGACAAACTTCGGAGTAACAACTTGATCGAGAACCTGAATTTGCAGGACTGGATCAATGTTCGCTAAAAACACATAGGGTGTATTTTTGTAGCTTTCTGGAAGTTTGGGATTGAAGTCTTGGAAAACATTGAGTTCCGTAGCCAAAGTTTCTGCTTCGTTCATTGCTCCTTCGTACTTACCTTCCCAGTGAAATGTTTTTCCTTCGCGAACTTGAAGTCCTTCTGTATCGACTCCACGGGAACGGAGTTTTTCAAGATCGGCGTCTTGGTAGTCATTTCCGACAACACCCACGATTCTTAAATCAGCGTACTGAGCGGCTGCGAGCGAAAAGTGGTTAGCGGACCCACCGAGTGCCCGGTCAACCCTTCCTTCTGGTGTAGAGATGGTATCGTAGGCAAGGCTTCCGACGACGAGAATATCAGACATTTTTCCCCCTTTTGACCAGGATCTTTAACCGAGAATCCCGGTTTGTACTTCTTGCTTCTTAGGATGCTCATTATAGTGAGAAGTGAGCTGTCCGCAAGCAGCAAATATATCGCGACCCATGGTTCTACGGATTGTGACATGGGTTCCGGTATTTAAGATCTCTTTTTGAAAGCGAAAGACGTCTTTTGAGTCCGATCGGTGGAAATCCGCTCCAGGATGCTCATTGAAAGGAATGAGATTGAGCTTGCATGGCACGCCGCGAATAATTTTTCGCAGCTGTCTGGCGTGTTCAATCGAATCGTTAACCCCTTTGAGAAGGACATATTCAAAAGTGACTCGGTCGCGAGCCTTGCTTGTGTGCTCACGACAGGCATCCATCAACTTCTTGATATTGTACTTTTTGTTAATGGGCATTATGAAGTTTCTGATTTCATCATTGGGCGCATTCAAACTCACAGCAAGACGAGCACCGGATTCTGTAATCAGAGGAATTTGTGGAACCAAGCCCGATGTTGAAACCGTCACCTTCCTGCGCGAGAAGTTCATCCCCCAGGTCGAATGTAAAACTTTGATGGTTTTAAAAACAGCTTCTGGATTATCAAGGGGCTCACCCATTCCCATAAAAACGATATTAGAAATGCGCTGCCCTTCTTTAAGTCGGTCGTGAACCTGCATGAATTGACCAACTATTTCATCAGCAGTGAGGCGCCTTTTTAGTTTCTGCTTACCCGTAAAACAAAACTTACAGGCCATATTGCATCCCACCTCTGAAGAAAGGCAAAGTGTGAGTCGATCGTCAGAGGGAATGAGAACCGCTTCGACTGTTTTTGAAAAACCAACGTCGAAAAGAAATTTTTGCGTTCCATCCTTACTCACCAAATGCTCGACAACCTTGGGAAGCTCGAAGCTGATGAGATCAGGTAGCTCGGCGCGAAACTTTTTTGAAATATTACTCATTTCTTCAAAGTCGGTGACTCGAGATTGGTAAACCCATTTGAAAAGCTGTTGGGCTCGGTAGGACTCTTTACCCAGTTTTTTGAGAAGGTCCTTGAGGTCGTCTAATTCAAGACCGTAGAAGTTCACCTTCTGGGTGTCTTCTTTGCGCGGCTCTTCTTCGCGCCCTTTAAGTACAACCTCATCGGCGAACTCAGTAAAATTTTGCGGGTTTAAGTCTTTTGATCTCATAAGCGCCGGAAACTAACACGTCTTCGCCTAAAAATCGAGCCTCTTTAGCCCTATCGAGGCCTCTCTTTACTACAATAATTTTGGGCAGAATTTAGAAAATTTTTTCACTATTTTTAGGCCTTTAAGCCCTCATTGATCCCATCCAAGTACTCGGGCAAATCAGCTGCGTAACAAGGAACACAACCCACCTTACCAACGACCACTCCCGCAGCAAGGTTAGCTAGGACACAGGCCTCGCGCAAAGAAAGACCCGCAGCCCATGCGAGGGCAAGACTCGCGATCACAGTATCACCAGCTCCGGTCACATCAAAAACCTGGCGCGCAAAGGTCGGAAGGTTAAAGGCCTTTTGGTTTTCAAAAAGCTGCATACCATCGGAGCCCAAAGTGATAATCATCTGTTCACCGTTGATCTCTTCCAAAAGCTTCTTGCCAACCCGGTCAATGTAATCGGGGTCGGAGCGCAAATCATCGAGTTGGTAACCGGCTAAGGACAATGACTCATCGTGATTGGGAGTCATTAGGTCAGCGCCCTTGTACATGGTTAAAGGGCTCGATCGATGGGGATCAACTAAGACTTTCTTGCCCTGAGCGTGAGCCTCAGAAATAACCTTTTGCGAAAGGGATTCCGTCACCACACCTTTGGCATAATCTTGTAAAATGACCACGTCTACAGAAGTGAGAACTTTTCGAAAGTTCTTAAGAAGCTCTTCTTCGACCTTCGCGTCGATAAATTGCCGTCTTTCATGGTCCACACGCACAATGTGATTGTGCCCCGCCATTACTCGAGTTTTTAACGTGGTTGGGCGAGACTCGTCCACAACGAGCTGATCAACATCCACAGCGTTTTCTTTGAGAAGCCCCCTGAGTTTATCGGCTGCTGCATCTGCACCAACAACGGCTAGCAAAATGGGCTTTCCCCCAAGAGAGGAAATATTCTGGGCCACATTTCCTGAGAGTCCCAGGCGAGTTTCTTGCTTGTCCACTTCAAGAACGGGTACCGGAGCTTCTGGACTAATTCGTCGAACTCGTCCCAAAAGGTATTCATCAAGACCAACATCGCCAATGATGAGGACCTTCGTTGAGTTCATTTGCTCGATCCAGCTCTTTAACTGATCTTTTTGTACGGGCAATTGTTTAAGTTCTGAAAGTGGCGCCATATATAATCTTCTTTCACTCCCTTAGGCCAAAGTCAACGAAGACTCTGCGCGTGTCATAGGCTCTCGATTCGATCATATTTTAATTAAATTTGCCTTTAGAAAGGACCCAAAAATGGCACACAGTAAAAGGGCCAAAAAATCTCTTCTCCACCTATTCATCGCATGGTAGAAGCGCCATAATATAAAGAACTTGATCTGACCCATCTCAGCGGAGGTAGCTGTGGAAAATATCGTTAAAGGTGATCTCTTTCAAAACTTTCTGTCGTCTCTAGATACTGCAGCCAACATGATTAGTTGTGATCCCAATGTTCTAACTCGACTCCGTCAGCCGCGACGAGTGATTATGGTCAGCGTTCCCGTTAGAATGGAAGACTATAGCGTTAAGGTTTTTACTGGGTACCGAGTCCAGTACAACGCAACTCTCGGGCCTTACAAAGGTGGGATGAGATACCACCAAGATGTGGATGCTAGTGAAGTGGCTGGCCTTGCCGCTCTTATGACTTTCAAAAACTCACTTCTAAATCTCCCCCTTGGTGGAGCTAAAGGGGGAGTAAAAGTCGATCCGAATTTGCTTTCGCGAACTGAAAAACAAAATCTCACGCGACGATTGACAACTGAGCTTGGTCCCTTCATCGGACCAACTAAAGATATTCCCGCTCCCGATATGGGAACCGATGCCCAAACAATGGCTTGGATGATGGATACCTACTCACAGGAATCTGGTTTTGCACAACCCGGTGTTGTTACGGGAAAGCCGATTGAAATTGGTGGTTCTTTGGGTAGAAACAGTTCTACGGGTCACGGTGTGATCTACATAACAGAGCAAGTATGTTCGCGCATGGACTGGAAAATGTCTGACACCAGTATTGCAATTCAGGGTTATGGTAACGTGGGTTCCCACGCTGCTCATAAAGCGACTGAATTTGGCTGTAAGGTCGAAGCGGTTTCGGATGTTAGCGGTGGAATTTATCGCAAAGGAGGCTTGAACATTGCCGACGTCGATAAGTGGATTGAAGAAAATAAAACATTAGCAGGCTATCCTGAAGCCGATTCAATTAGTAACGAAGAACTTTTAGAACTCGACGTCGATATTCTCGCTCCTTGTGCTCTCGATGGTGTCATTAACAAAAGTAACATGAAGAAAATTAAGGCTAAGGCGGTCGTCGAAGGTGCAAATGGTCCGACCACCAATGAAGCAACAGAGTACCTCCATGAGAATGGAATCATCTGTGTGCCCGATATTCTCGCCAACGGTGGTGGTGTTGTTGTTTCTTACTTCGAGTGGGTTCAAGATATCGGTAACTACTTCTGGGATGAAGAGGCTGTAAACGTCAATATGAAAAAGGTTATGACAAAAGCCTTTTCTCAAGTGTGGGATTTTGCTCAAGAGCGAAAAGTCGATATGCGAACGGCGGCGATGGCCGTTGCCACAAGACGGCTTGAAAGAGCCATGCTCCTTCGCGGTCTCTACCCTCGTTAATTTCTACAAGGGGAGCTTTTCTAAATAGCTCCCCAATTAATCGGCAAAAACTTTTGCATTCCTAGTAGGCCAATACTATTAAAAGAGTATGTCTTTTAAGCCCTGGTCCCTTATACCTGCAAAACTCGCCCACGATTTAGCTCCTATCGGTGTTAATACCCTGAGTCTTCTTATGCCCGAAGAACCACCCCACT
>JAUHWN010000224.1 GCA_030424665.1 Bdellovibrionia bacterium
TTGGTATCACTCGTTTTCAACAGCAGTTTATGCGTTTCCGATTTTAGGTGCTCTTCTTTCAGATATATTCTGGGGTAAGTACAAAACCATTATGGCTCTTTCGGTCGTTTACTGCTTGGGTCACCTCAGCCTCGCTTTTATGGACGTTCATGCCATGACCCAACTCCTTGAACCAAGAACTTGGTTGGCGCTCGGTTTAGGGTTAATTGCTGTGGGCTCGGGTGGAATTAAACCTTGTGTCTCCGCCCACGTCGGGGATCAATTTAAACCCCACCAAAAAACACTCCTCGATAAAATATTTAGCTACTTCTACTTTTCGATTAACTTCGGTGCCTTTTTATCGACTCTGGCCACGCCGTGGTTACTACAAGCCTACGGACCGGCCGTTGCTTTCGGAATTCCGGGCCTTCTCATGTTTATAGCCACTTACTTTTTTTGGATTGGAAGAACAAAATTTACCGCGATTCCATCTGTTGCTGAGAAGCTGGCAATTAAAGATGGCGCAAAGCTCAATGAAAACTTCATGAAGCCTCTTATGCTTGTTATGATGGTTTTGACTCCAGTCAGTGCTGCGATGATGGGAGCCGGTATAGGTACCATTCTTCTTGTTACAGCCATAGCTCTATTGGCGTTTGGTTTTTACTTTTTTAGAACGGGTGACCAAAGGGATCAGTTTAAAAAGGCAAACAAATACAATGTACAGGGAACTCTGGACTTTTCTAAAGAGGTTTTCTCAAAGAAAGGTCTTAAAGCATTGTTTGGCCTTGGTGTTTTATACGTATTCATCGCCGTTTTTTGGTGCTTGTTTGATCAAACTGGTTCAAGCTGGGTCCTTCAGGCCGACAATATGAATCGTTGGGTCGACCTTAGATTTGGCCCCTTTCAAATGTCTTGGCTGAACTTTGAGCTTCTTCCTTCGCAGATTCAAGCTTTGAACCCACTTCTCATCCTTTCTTATATTCCTCTTTTTAATTTTGTTATTTATCCACTTTTCCAAAAATTTGTGGATGTCACTCCTCTTCGAAAGATTGGAACGGGATTTTTCTTAACTGCGATTTCATTTGCGATCATCGCTCAGGCTGAAAGCCTTATTGAAGCAGGACAAACTCCGAGTATTATGTGGCAGTTTGTTGCCTACGCAATTATTACGGCAGGTGAGGTTTTAATTTCGATTACGGCACTTGAGTTTTCTTATACTCAAGCTCCCCATGCAATGAAATCGATTATCATGGGCGTGTTTTTGCTTTCAGTATCTCTCGGTAACACAATTACTGCGATTGTAAATAGCGTTATTCAAAACCCTGATGGTACGGTTGCTCTCACGGGTACTGAGTATTATATGTTCTTTACTCAGTTGGTTATCGCCGCCGGAGTTGCCTTCATTATTGCGGCTAAATTCTATAAAGAAGAAAGCTATATTCAAGACTATGAAGTTGAGCGGGTTGATAATCCAGAAACGGATGCTGAGGCAACAACCTACGCTTGATTTGACCTTTAAATTCTGATTTTTTTAAAAAGGCCCTCTCGATTGGGCCTTTTTTATTGGGCCGGCGGCTGGCCAAGAATGATTTGTTCACCACTCTCAAGCACAACGATCATGGCGTTTCTTTCTGGGTGGAAGTAAACTTCGCGAGCTTGTTCGGCTATTTCTTGAGGATTGGCATTTGCTACACCTGCATAGGAACTCGCGATCAAAGCGGCGAGTGCTGCTCTTGATCTCGCACTAGATAAAACAGGGCCATCAGAGCTTGGTTCAATCGCTCTATAATATTGGGCGTATAAGTCGGCATGTCTATTTTCTGCAGCTCTGAGGTCACGGGTTTGTCTTCGATTGAGACCACCTTCTGAGCGCAACCTTCTAAGATCCATAATTAAGTGAGAATTTGCATACATTTGTGCATGAATAGCTGTAACAGTTGCATTTTGTACAGATCCTCCAAGACGACTTGCTTCGGCTGCCGTTCTGAAATCAATCCTTCTAAAACCTAAAGCAGCAACTTCTCTGTGAACTGAAAGGGCTTCATTCAAGGAGTTTAGAGGCTGATCCCTAGCGATACTGCGCTGGATAATTCTCCACTCATCTCTACTCCAGATATTGCGCACTTGAGGACTATATTGATAGGCATTTCGAGCCTGAGCTGGGAATCGAATAAAGAGCTGTTCAGGTCCTCGAAATAGGGCCGCTGATCGAACCGGTGAGTAATTTCCTCTAATATAGTGATCAAACTGTATATGTTGTAACTCGTGTCGAAGCGTAATCATGTCAGCGTCAGGCCTCAAGGCTAATACTTTTAGATCATGGCTGACATAACCGGCATAGTTAAAACTGAGAGCTGTCGGGTCAACGACAATACGATACCCATATTGCTCGGCTTCTGCGACAATCCCACGGTAACCAGTATGTGTAAATGCCAATCCCAATTCGTCTTCATGGATGTCTTTTAAGATTCTGGTGTCAGGTGTATAAAATCGATTAATCCTCGGGTCGTCGGTGTATAAGCTACCTGGAGAAACCTCTCCAGACTCAATTTTCCCCATTGCAATTGTTTCTCCAGGTTGTTCATCTGGAATAAATCGAACTCCAGATCGAGAGGTGACTTCATCCATTTCAGAAAATGTTTCGGCGATTTTTGAATCGTTTAAAGTTAAAACTGGAGGGAAGGGATTGATATCACCGTCAGGAAGATTCCTAGCACGGGACCTTCGAGCTAAAACACGGGATGCAACTCGGCCACCCATAATAAGGGCTTCGCCGGCAAGGGCTCCCACAAAGGCATCGGTTACTACGGCTTGGGCCATGGCTTGAGACAGGCCGGCTCTAGTTTCGTTATAGGTTTCAAGGCTGTTAAAGCCGGCTATAAAGTTTTGATCATTAGCGAGGCCTTCAAAGTGAATGGCTGCTAAATTCACAAAAGGCAAAAAGGTTGCCACGACTCCGGCGGCTTCGCGCAAACTCGTTTGGCCAAAATCATTACACATCTCAGAGCCACCAATTTCTTCTCTGATAGTATCTAAAGAAAGAAGTTGATCAATTTCTGCGGGTCCTAAGCCTGCAATTCTATTTTTCAAAGTCGTTAAATCAGAGACTTGCCTATTGAAGGCCTCAGACGCCATAGTCAGTAGATCGCTTTCAGACTTCCCTTCGGTACTACCGCTTAAATAATTGAGCCAAGCAAGGCCATTATCTGCATTCCAATCTCCATGGACATCTCCCTCGGCTCGATCTTGACTTCGATAGGCCTGAGAAATTGTCGTGTGGAGGGCTCTTTGAAAGTCTCGATTGGTTGTGTATTGGTTTTGAAGTTGTCGGCAACCGACTTGGAGATCTCTTTGTTCCCTTGGAAATTCGGTTACGAATCGGGGTGTTACGATATGTCTTTCTCGATTGACCTCAAATTGAATTTGTCCCTCTTCATTTCTAAGTAAACACTCAGAATGGGCGGAGTCGGCATAGCCGAGCATTTCGCGGGGGTAGAGCATTTGGCCAGCGTGGGATTCTGCAAACATGGAAGTGATTTGTCCCTTTTGAAACTCAATAAACTGATTCCATATTTGCGCGGACTCGTCTATTCCTAATCCCGACATGGGTTCGCGCATGGGAGTGCGCAAGTCTGTTCCCATTCCACCGCCAGAGATTGAATACTCGCCTAGGGCATAAGTAATATCTCTGCGACCTACTTGGGATCGATACTGGCGATATTGTTCAAGATCTTGAAGAAAGAGTTCGCGCAATTGAGCACAGTCGGTGAGCGGTGTGGTATTAGAGCAATCTCGTGAAACCGTGGCTTCTTGAATTTGGGCTTCAAGAGAAGCCACAAGGCCGGCTTGGCTTCGTTCTAAAAAAGCCCGACATTGAATCTCATTTTGAGACGGTGGTGTGGTTGGTCTGCGATTTGAGTTGTACTCTTCCTCGGCCCGCAAGACTGAGCTAAATACTATTAATAAAATAAAAAAAGGCCACACTTGTCCCATAAAGATTCATCGGCAAAAAACTTTATGTTCTAAATGGTGGATGTCTTTTAAGTGTCTAGAAATTCAGCCCATTTTTTAGACTGAAAGTCTCCACGGGGCTTATAAATCAGGGACCAGTTGCGATGTTTGCTTCCCTTGTCACGGCGGTAGGAGGCAAACT
>JAUHWN010000079.1 GCA_030424665.1 Bdellovibrionia bacterium
TTTTAATATTCCAGGAAAAAACAACTCTTCGTCAGAACCAGATCCTTTGGGAACTCCTGCTCCTGACTGCATTCGCAATGGTCAAGTTGCCGATTCCCCGATTTGCGAGGCTGGAACATTTAAAATTAATGGCCAAGAGGTATTAACACAATCGAATCCCGGGAACCTGGCGGCGGTAGCGCTTGAGCATACCATTCGAATTAAATTTTATCAGGTGCTCTACTTCGACCAAGACACCAAGAATTTGCAACCGAAGGATATATTCACAGTTGGAGTTGGGCCGAATCCAGATTTTGCAATCTACCATCCCGTTGCCAATGGCAGTCTCTCTCAAGAAAATAAATTAACAGATATTTATGTTTTCGATGCGAGTAGTTGTGAGCTTCTGCGCTGGCATCGATTGTCTTCCAGTAGCCAAAAACCCTTTGTAATGATGGTTGCGGATCCGCTTTGGGCAGTTCAAGGTCGTCAGGTAAAGGTAGTCGTTAGGGATGCCCTCCACGGATATTGGGGAGAGGATTTCACTTTTAGCCCGGCGACTGCTTCTGCTTACGGAAGTGCCGTCGCGACCTATGTAAATACAGTTCCCTATGGTGGTTCGTCTTTGGATCTTCCTTATATTGGTGACTCGGCAGCCGGTGGACAAACCCCCTTGGGTCAGGCCCATGCGCCTCACATCCGGAGGATCAATGATAGTCTCGTTGAGGTTACCCAGGGTGATGTTGATATGCGTCACCCACGGGTTGATACGTCTCACTACATTAATGGTTGTGCCCTGTACGATCAGCATGGTCAGCTAATTGCGCAATCGGACTACTCGGGGATTGCTCGAACAAACGATCACCTCTTTCGCTTTGATAACCTCAATTTGTCCTCTAGGGGCATTAGAGAGCTTCGTGCAGTAACTTTTGATACCTTCAATGGATATCTCATGGGTTTTAAATCCCTGATTTAAATTCATCTATTTAAACTGATTCAAAGAAATTTTTTTGCAGAGCCCACTTCCAAAATGTGGGCTTTTTTTTGACCTTAACAAGAAATTAGTTTAAAAAAATTTGAACGAAAATCAATAAGTTTTCGACTAGTCGAATGCCTAGCTCGGTGCTATAAGGTTAGCACTTATAAAACCTTAGGTATTAGTCACTGATTTTCAGCAGTGAGGAGTTTATGTCACAAGATTATGATCCCAACGATTATAATAGAGGCGGAATGATCGCCTTTATCTTTTCTATGGTGTTTACTTTTGCTTTCTTTATCTATGTCTCCGTAATTCATAAGGGAGTAGATCTTAAAGAAATACCCGAAGAAGGGGCCGAGGGAGCGACGCAAACGATGGCGAAATTCGACCCATCATCTGTGTCTGAGCCATGGGTCTTTAGTGAGGACATGGCTAAGCATGGCGAAAAGGTTTACTCTACCAACTGTGCGCTTTGCCACGGACCGAAGTTTGACGGTAATGGTCCTGCGGGTATGGCTCTAAATCCGAAGCCTCGCAATCTTGTTGATGGGGGATGGAAAAAGGGCGGTACGACTATGGCTCTTATGAAAACCCTTACGGAAGGATTTGCTCCCGGGAGTTCAATGGCATCATTTGGTCATCTTCCGCTTAATGATCGTTGGGCTGTTGTTCATTTTATTCGTAGTATTACAAAAGATAAGCCTGAAAATGATGAGTCGGCTCTTAAGGCCTATGCTCAGAGCTTAAAGTAATAGTTGGGGACTTCAGGGGTGGTTAGATTTTTCCTTATAGTTTTATGCTTGTTTGCCATGGGACTCCAGGCGGAGGCCTATGACTCTAAGTCAATAGAGGCGAACAAAAATGAAATGCCCCAAGAACTAAAAAATATTGGAATTTTCGAAAAGCTTAATTCTAAAATTGAAAGCGGCATTCAGTTCCTCGATCAAAACGGGCAGGCTCGAACTATTGAAAGTTTTGTGTCTCCAGAGCGCCCCCTTATTCTCACGTTAGTTTACTTTAATTGTCCTAGTCTTTGTAATTTACACCTTAATGGTTTGATGGAAACTTTGAACAAAGTTGACCTCGTGCCGGGCAAGGATTACGAGCTGGTAGCGGTATCAATCGATTCGAAAGAGACTCCGAAGCTCGCCAAAGCAAAGTTGAATAACTATAAAAACTCTTTCGAGCGCTTTAAAGATACAGACGGTATTCATTTTCTTACTGGCAGTGATGAAGAAGTTTCTCGCTTGGCTAAGGCTGTTGGTTTTAAATACCGATGGGACGAAGAGGCTAAGCAGTGGGCTCATGCTTCGGCCGCCATTCTGGTGACCCCTGAAGGTATAATTTCTAGGTATCTCCACGGAATCGTCTTCGATTTAAAAACCACGAGACTTTCAATTGTAGAAGCCTCTGAAGGCAAAATCGGAGATTTTGTCGATCAGATCACTTTGTTTTGTTTTAATTATGATCCTAAAGAAAAGAAATTTGCAGTTGTAGCTTTTAACGTCATGAGACTAGGGGGAGGACTTGTCCTTTTTATAATGGTTTTGTGGCTAATACCTTTTTGGCTGCGACAGCGCAGAAAAAATAAATTTACCAAAAGAGCTATTGAAGGAGTTCAGTAATGATTTTTCATTCGCTACCCGCTCGTGCAAATACCTTCATGCCTCCACAGGGAACAGAGGTTGCATCGCAATTCGATACGCTTTATGCGTTTTTGTTAGTTGCGAGTTTAATCTCATTTGTCATCCTGATTGGTGGCTTGTTTTTATTTGTGATGAAGTACAAGCGAAAGTCCATCGACGACAAGACGGCTTATATTACACATAATACCTTTCTTGAATTTCTTTGGTCTTTCATTCCATTTGTGATCTTCATGGTCGTCGCTGTCTGGGGGATTGTCATTTACAATAACATGAAAGCCACCACTGAAGATGCGGTAGAAATTCATGTGATTGGTAAAAAGTGGCAATGGGACTTCCTTTATAAGAATGGTAAAACCGTAACTAATACGACGGATGCTGCTGGAAACATCGTTTACTCGACGATGATTGTACCCGAGAAGACTCCAATAAAGTTAATCATGACTTCAAGAGAACAGTCTGACTCAATAAAGCCAGTAATTCATAGCTTTTTCATTCCAGCTTTTCGTATCAAACAAGATGTTGTACCTGGGCAGTATTCAAGCCTTTACTTTACTGCCGATAAAAAAGGGGAGTTCCAAGTCTTCTGTACGGAGTACTGCGGAGATGCTCACTCAAAGATGTTAGCTAAAGTCCGAGTTGTATCGAAAGAAGAATACGATCAGTGGCTCATCAAAGAAACTGAAGCGCTAATGAATTTGGCGAACCTTTCTCCAGCGGAGCTTGGCAAACTCGTTTATCAGCAAAACCAATGTAGTGGTTGTCATACTATTAATGGTAGCCCGCTTGTTGGTCCTAGCTTTAAGGGGCTTTTAGGGAGTGATCGTAAGTTTGCAGATGGCGCTAGCCAAAAAGCCGACGAAAACTACATTCGAGCTTCTATTTTGAATCCCAATGGGCAGGTTGTTGAAGGCTTCCAAAGTGGAGTGATGCCGGTCTATAAGGGTGTATTAACTGACGAACAGATTTCTCAAGTAATTGAGTTTATAAAATCTCTTAATTAGGAGGAGATAATGTCTACCGCAGGTGCAGGACATAATTATCTAGAACATGGCAAAGGCCTCATGTCGTGGTTAACGACTCTCGACCACAAGAGAATCGGCCTCATGTATGGAATTTTCATTGCTTTCTTTTTCTTACTCGGCGGAATAGCAGCTCTTCTTATTCGACTTGAGTTGTTTGGTGTTGGTGAGCTTTTTACTGGAGCCGAGTACAATAAATTAATGACCTATCATGGAGCCATAATGGTTTTCATGGTTATCGTTCCGGGGATCCCGGCGATTCTAGGTAACTTCTTTTTGCCACTCCACATCGGGGCAAAAGATGTGGCTTTCCCGCGCCTTAACCTATTGAGCTGGTATGTTTTCATGGCCGGCTCAATCATGGCTGTCTGCACCCTCCTTTTGGGTGGTGTTGATACGGGTTGGACCTTCTATACGCCTTACTCTATTGGTACCAGTGGTGGTGTGATCCTAATGGTTTTGGCCGTATTCATTTTGGGGATGTCTTCAATTTTAACGGGACTTAACTTTATTGCCACGGTTCACAAATTGAGAGCGCCTGGTATGACCATGAACCGAATTCCACTTTTCGTTTGGTCAATTTATTCAACGGCAATCCTTCAAGTTCTCGCAACCCCTGTATTAGGGATTACAGTTCTTCTTCTGGCAATGGAGAAGGTTTTTGGAATCGGCTTTTTTGATCCTGCCTTGGGTGGAGATCCGATTCTATTCCAACACTTTTTCTGGTTCTACTCTCACCCAGCTGTTTACATAATGATTCTACCGGCGATGGGTATTATTTCAGAGTTGATAACAACCTATAGCCGAAAAACCATTTTTGGTTACACGGCGATTGCATACTCCTCACTCGCGATTGCAGGGGTGAGTTTCTTTGTTTGGGGTCACCACATGTTTGTGAGTGGCCAGTCAGCTATTGCTGGAATTTTATTCTCTTTGATCACTATGTTAGTGGGTGTTCCAACAGCCATTAAGTTGTTCAATTGGCTTTTCACAATGTACAAAGGTTCGGTTCAACTCCAAAGCCCGATGCTCTATGCGATTGGCTTTATGTTTCTCTTTACCATAGGGGGAGTTACGGGAATTATGTTGGCGGTTATCGGCTTGGATGTGCATTTTCATGACACCTATTTCGTTGTTGCACACTTTCACTATGTAATGGTGGGTGGAACCCTAATGGCGATTGCCGGTGGGATGCTTCATTGGTGGCCAAAAATGTTCAGCGAATACTGGGCGCGAATTTCTTACCTCTTTATTTTTATTGGCTTCAACGTGACTTTCTTTCCGCAATTTATTCTTGGGTCCATGGGGATGCCAAGGCGATATCACACTTACTTGCCAGAGTATGAGTCTTTAAATCAAATCTCGACGGTTGGTTCTTGGCTCATCGGAACGGGCTTTCTAGTCCTTCTTGGGGTGTTCATCCACTCTTTAATGTACGGAAAGAAAGCTTCTGAGAATCCTTGGCATTCTAAAACCTTGGAGTGGCAGACAACGTCTCCTCCATTCCATGAGAATTTTGAAGAAACACCAGTAGTAACGGCAGGTCCTTATGAGTACAGGTAAGATTATTAGAAAAGACGGGCACTATGCCCACCACTTCGAAAGCGCCGAACAAGAATACACAAGCTCCAAGCAGGGGATCTGGCTCTTTCTTTCTACTGAAATTTTAATGTTTGGTGGATTATTCGTCGCCTTTTTTCTTTACAAAGGTATGTATCCGGAGATTTTTCACAAGGGTGCTGAGTCACTTTCTTGGATTTATGGAGCGATCAATACGGCCGTTCTTCTGACAAGTTCTCTGACAATGGCTCTTGGAATTCACTACATTCAAAAGGGTAAAAACAGCCAAGCCCTCACACAGCTGATTATAACGATTTTGTGTGGAGCGATTTTTATGGGGATCAAGTATGTCGAGTACTCTCATAAATTTCATCTTGGTTTGTATCCTGGTCAGATGTTTTCAGGAGAGACTGGAGGAGTTGAAAATCTTCCACTTTACTTTTCGTTCTATTATATGATGACGGGCCTTCACGGGATCCACGTTCTTTTGGGTATGGGCTTAATAACTTGGGTTGCCATTCGAACAGCCCGTGGTGATTTTGGTCCCAAATATTATACTCCGGTAGAGGGTGTTGGACTTTTCTGGCACGTTGTCGATTTAATTTGGATTTATCTCTTTCCATTACTTTATTTGGTGGAGTAGGAGCCGACTATGAGTGAACATCATGACGTATATCATTTAACCCCTTTTAAAACCTATATGGTAGTGTTTCTGTCACTACTCGTTTTGACGGTTTTAACAGTTTGGGTTGCTACAGTGGATTTCGGTGCTGCCAATGCCTTTATTGCATTTGGAATTGCAACGGTTAAAGCAATGCTCGTTCTTTTGTATTTTATGCACTTAAAATACGAAGTAACGACAAATAGAGTGATCATGGCCTCAGGGTTTTTCTTTTTGGCCTTGTTATTTATTTTCGTACTTATAGATATTGTTACACGAGTTCCGGTAGAGAGTACTCTTTAATCTCTCTACCTCTTCATCCTTGATCTTCTATGAGAGGCGAAAATCAAACCTTAACTGAAGTGTTTCGGTAGAAAGTTTGAGAAGTGAGCTTCAAAACCTATCAAGAGTTAATTAAGTCAGGAATTGTCTGGTTCGTCCTTCTAACCGGGGCGGCCGGCTATTTTCTTGGACTCGGCCAGGTGGCCCCCTTTGAGTTGGGCCACTTTCTATTTACTCTGCTTGCATTGTATGGATTTGCCGCGGGAACCTGTGCTCTCAATCAGGTTCAAGAAGTCGACATCGATTTAAAGATGGATCGAACCAAGAACCGTCCCATTCCGAGTGGTCGTATATCCAAGGCTCAGGCCCTAGGGGTTTCTTTTGGCCTTCTCATCATGGGATCGGGATTGGGTTGGCTCGTGAGCCCACGAATTGTCTTAGTCGGTTGGTTGACCTTTTTATTCTACAATGGGTTTTACACTCTCTACTGGAAGAGAAAGTTAGTTTTTGGAGCAGTTCCCGGAGCCATTCCTGGAGCCATGCCCGTTGTCTTTGGCTTTGCAGCCAACAGCAATAACTTTTTCGATCCGGCTCTGATCTTTGGGTTTCTTATTATGTTCTTATGGCAAATGCCGCACTATTGGTCTCTGGCGATTAAGTATCGAGAAGACTATCGAAAGGCCGGTTTACCCATCATGCCGACGGCTTTGGGAATGGAGCGCGCCTTCTACCATATAGGCCTTTATACTTTTGCGTATATTGCGGTTGCTGTGGGTACACCTTGGTTTGTTGAAGTTTCTCTTGGCTATTTACTTTTAGTCTTGCCGCTTTCTATGAAAGTTATGTGGGAATTCTTTAGGTTTTACAGAGTCGGTGAAACTGATGGTTGGTTGCGGTTTTTCCTTTGGACCACCTTTAGTATTCTCGTGTTTTTAATCGTTCCAGTCATAGACCGTTGGCACCAGGTGATATTCCAGCTTTGATGGGTCATGGGGTTTATCTATGAAAGACGTTTTAGAAAAAAGAAAAAAAACTTTAGCCATTATTTTGGGTCTATTGGTATTCCTAACCTTTGACTTGATGTTACTTGGAGCGGCAGTACGTGCCTTTGATGCCGGACTTGCTTGTCCTGACTGGCCACTTTGTTTTGGGCAAGGTGTTCCATCTAGCGCTAATCATTTGGGTGTCTTCTTAGAGTGGATTCACCGCATGGTAGCTGGTTTTGTCTTTCTGGTTTATATGGTGGCAATGATTTGGGCCTATCGTGCAAAACTGTCTAGTAATTTCAAGCTAATGATTTGGTTTGGTTTCTTCATTCTACTCGCACAAGTCATTATGGGCGGCCTCACTGTTCTTAGAATTCTAGAGCCGGGCATCGTGACGGCTCACCTCTCACTCGCGACAGTTTTTCTAATGAGTCTGATTGTAATGGGTCACTTATTAAAAGAGTTTAAGTTTACTTCGAGACAACTTATTGGTACGACCGTGGCGACGTTTTTGACCATTCCCGTGGTTGTAGTTTTTGGGCAAATTGTATTGGGTGGATGGGTCGCGACGACTTACTCGGGTATGGTCTGTGTTGATTTTCCGACTTGCAATGGTTCCCTTGTTCCTACCTTAAAGGGTCCCATAGGTGTTCAAGTAATTCACCGATTGGGAGCCTACTTTACCGCGATGGTGATGTTCATAGTTGGTTTCTATCTTTTGAGGGCTGATGTCTTTAAGTCAGACCCATTTTATAGAAAAACGGCCTGGCAGATGATCATTATGGTTTTGCTGCAAATTGGTTTAGGAGTCGCAAATGTTCTGACTCACATACCACCATATATGACTGTACTTCACTTGGCCGGAGCCTTGATACTGTTTCGATTTACTCTGGGTCTGAGCTGCCGAGCCTGGTCTCAGGTTAATTTTGTTGAAGAGTCAGCTCCATTAAAAACAGCTAAAGCTTCTTCTTAAATTGAATTTCAGTGTTGAGATGTTCAGTCGTAACTAAGTAATGGGTTTTAGTTTTCTTGGCGTTTTATTTTAATGAGAAGTAAGCAGGTGAAATGAAGAATTCCAATCGCTGAGGGAATCGCCCAGAGCCAATTAATTTGGTTCTGTAAGTAGGAATAGTTCTCGTTTTTAACATCAAATGGAATGAGACTATAAAATCTTTCGAATTTAAAATCGTAAATCATATAAATAACGAAAGTTGCTAGTAGTGAACTGGCAAAGAAAATAAGAATTTTCAGTAGCTTTCTTGAGTTATGTTCTTCTGGGTGGCTGAAAGCCGTGTATGCAGAAGGGCCTACGAGGATCAGGCAGATTAAAGTCGTAATAATAAAGGGAGTTACAATCGAGGGTTCCATTATTTTTGGCGGAGTTCCTCGGGTGTATCGGGTTGGCAAAAGGGGTGTGCTTGCGCGAACTCCGGGATTCCCTGGCAATTATCAGCTATTTTTTTAAGAAGAGGAAACTCCTCGGCGGGAACTCCAAATCGATTAGCCGCAAATAGGTGAGGTACAAGGAACATATCAGCTGCCGTGATATCATCGCCATGACAAAATTCTCCGGCCTTGCTTTCGATCATTTTTTCAAAAGCACTTAAGCCTCGTCGATGAAAATAGGCCGCCCATTCAGCTTTCTGCTCATCTGTAAAGCCGAATTTTTCTTTGAGAACTTGGAGCACGTGGAGGTTATTCAGAGGTTGAGTGCCGCTGTTTATGAGTTCACAGAGTTGTCGAATGTAAGCTCCCTTAACTGGATCCTTCGGAATGAGTGGACGATCTGGAAAGAGCTGGTCAAGAAACTCAAATATAGCCATGGATTGGGAGATTTGGGTCGAATCATTGACCTCTAAGGTTGGAACTTGGCTCATGGGGTTTTTTATTTTGTAGTCATCTTTATGTTGTTCCCCTCCATCATTGAGAAGGTGAACGGGAATGTACTCAAAATCCACTTCTTTATAATTGAGTGCAATTCGGACTCTATAGGAAGCAGAGCTTCTAAAGTAATTGTAGAGTTTCAATGGGGACTCCTCGGCTACAATATATCTTCCCCAGAAGTAGGCCTGGGGTCACTATTTGCTACTCTGTCCCATAATCATAGACAGGTCCTTTTATTTAGAATAGTTTCATTTCATTCAAGGAGAATTATATGAAATTGGGTTCATTGAAAAAAGCAGGTCAATTGGATGGTGAGCTGGTCGTCGTCAGTCGTGACAACCAGAGATTCCAAAAAGCAACCGATGTGGCTCCATCACTGCGTGAAGCTCTTGAGGATTGGAAAACCAATTACCCTAAACTTTTAGAAATTTACAATAAACTCAATGAGGGTGGTGGAGAAAATGTGGATCTCGGTAAATTCCACTCGCCGATGCCTCGAACATTTCAGTGGGCAGACGGCTCGGCTTTTATTCAACATGTGAAGCTCGTGCGACAAGCTCGAGGGGCAGAGGTTCCACAAAGTCTCTATGAAATTCCTCTAATGTATCAAGGTGGTGGTGATAATTTTCTAGGACCTTACGATGATATTCCGCAAATTGATTTTAATCACGGAACTGATTTTGAGGGCGAAGTAGGGGTCATTACTGACTTTGTTCCCATGGGAATTAATCCTGAGAAGGCTCTTGAGAAAATTAACCTCTTTGTCATCATCAACGATGTATCCTTGCGTGGTCTTATTCCCCAAGAATTGGCTCAAGGATTTGGTTTCTTCGTTTCTAAACCTTCCTCGGCCTTCGCTCCGTTTGCCGTAACTGCCGACGAGTTGGGGGATGCTTATAAAGAAGGACGCATTCACTTGCCTCTCAATATCGAATACAACGGCGAATTCTTCGGCAAAGCCAATGGATCAGAAATGTATTTCCACTTCGGCCAGCTTATTGCCCATGCGGCTCAAACGCGTAACCTTATGCCGGGAACAATTATCGGAAGTGGTACAGTAGCCAATGAAGACACGAGTAATGGCTCGAGTTGTTTGGCTGAAAAAAGAATGCTTGAAAAAATCAACGAAGGTGAATTTAAAACACCATTTATGAAGTCGGGCGATACAGTCAGAATCGAAATGCTCGATAAAGATGGCAATAGTATTTTCGGCCACATCGATCAAAAAGTAGTTAAAGTTTAATTTTTAGAGATGGTGGTGACTCAAAACAGAGTCACCGTTTTCGATCGTTCTAGTTTTCTTGTCTTACCGGAACAGCCGATGGTGATGTCACCGAAGGTGGCTGAAGAAAATCCAGTCGATCAATGATACCTTCACCCCAGCGGTAAGAATATTGTACACCAGCACCATCTCTTCCATAGTGATGAAGTCCGTCGCCACGCTCCGGAGAATTTATCATGGGTCGACTGTCAATGAGCTGGCAGCGTCCATCAAGAACCGTTTCTAAAGCCGTGTACATGGCATCAACATCTGAGTCCGATTTATTGTAAGGTTGCCCAGAGCGATGATAAGTGGGTCCGACCCATTGGCAGTTACAGGGATCAAGTCCTTGCATCGCTGTAAAAAGACTATCGACTCCAGATTGAATGCTTGCGGCGCTTGGTGTGCGAGAATTTCCGTCACGCCAACCAAACATATTATCTCCGAGGTTAATAATTACTTGGTCATGTCGATTAGGATCGTAATATTGGCTCACCGGAGGGTGGTCAGCATCTGAAATGGTAACCCTATAAGTCGTGCCATTGCTGCGGGTTCGAGTGACGACGCGGCCGCCGTTGTAATACCAGTCTCCATTTATATATCTGGTATATCCAGCGCAGTTGTATCTTTTCGCAGAGCCGGCTGCCCAGGAGTGTGCGGCCATTCCGCAGGCGGCAAGATAGTCTACATTATGGCCCCGACTTTCAAGGCCTTCAATTATTGCCTGGGTCATGCGGCCATCGGTTCGACTCGATCCAGCCGAGTGACTGTCACCTAAGTAAAAAACATCGTGGGTGGTTGAGCGATTGGCGTTGCGAGTGGCATCATCACATTGCTCGACCTCGACTGGGCTTGCAGGCTCTCTACTTGGGTTTTCTTCTAAAGCACCGGCTGCCACGGTCTGGAAATTTTCATCTATATCGATATCTAAAGTTGTAACAAGAGTGTTGCCCTCTTCATTCTGTCTGCGGCGATTTACATTGGTTTGCCTTCGAATGATGTCACAGGCCTCATCGATGTAGTGTTTTCGCTCTTGAACAGCAATTTGACCACGACACATGCTTTCTACGGTTTGTTGAAACTCAGTAAACTGTGCACGAATCTGAGCGCGCTCAATATCTGTAAGGTCATTTCGGTTTTCGAGATCGAAAACTACATCAGTTCTCGAGTCATATCCGACCCGTATTTCGGCAAAACACTTCTTGTTAGTCGCATTTGTAAAGCAAAAAGGTTCTTGGGTGTCTTTATCCACACCAAAAATACAAGGGTTACAAATTTCTTCACCGGCTCCACAGCTATATCCACAATAGGATCGAGCCCCGCAGGTGGGCCCTTCTTGTATCGGGACTCCTCCGCCAACACAAAAGAGGGATTCTCGATCTTGGGCAAATGCAAAGGATAAAATAGCATCAAGAGACATTGAGTAAAAACTCTTCTTATGGGCTATGCGCTCTTCTTTTTGCAAAAGAGACATGGCTTCAGCGACTTTTCTTAAATAATTGTTTCGTTGATTTGTACTTAGTTTTTTAACTTCATTAAAGCTCAAAAAGTAGCTTCGTTTTTGATTCAGTTGTTTTCTAACATTTTCTATTTTTCGGAAGCTTCGTTTTAGCTTCCCACGACTGATTTTGTTGGTGGAATAATTTCGATGACTCGGTCGCGCGTCAACAATTGGGCTGTTTAAGAATAAAAATAGCCCTACTATTAATAGAAGAAGTCCTCTTTGAAGTATGCCTGCCATGATAGTCTCTCTCTCGTGTTTCCCTCATTAAAGGGAATCTGCATATAATTGACCATCTCTATGCTGCCTCAATTTGAGATCAGTGTATAGAGATTGAACAGGCGTAGTGCTTGTAGATCTGAGATGGAGTTTCAATCACTATTAATTAAGTGAATAAAATTAGATATTTGAAAGATATTTCAGAATTTACACGAGTTCTATTTTGGGAGCTGGAAGTAAAAATCTAATTGAACAAGGTATCGAAATCCTCTGACGATTGAAGAAATCGATTTTCATGGCCCTTGTGAAAGAAAATGCAGACTTCTTTTTTGCCAAACCATTTGTACCGGTTTTTTGCGATAAATTTGTAGACCCAATTTCTAATAAAACTTGGAACAATTAAAAATAAATAGGTCCATGCCAAGTACCACTTGAGATGCTTCGTTAATCTCAATGCCGCTGATGAAAAAACAAAGGCCTTATCATGTTCTAGAAAAACCAGAGAATCAGTTGTATTTGGATCAATTTTATATCGATCAAGTGCTTTCTTGCCAAAGTCAGATTGTAGCGATGCAAAGTAGATAGTTTCAGATTTTTCGTGGCTTAATATAAACTGAACCGCACCAGAACAGAGGTTACAGACGCCGTCAAAGAGTAATATTGATGCCGGTTTGCTTACTGGATTCATCTTATGTAAGCTATTAAATAATTACGGCAAAGTCCATGTAAAAGAGTTATGGAAAGTCCTATGAAAAGTAAAACCCCCGATTATGAACGTTCCGGTCACAAAATCGAAGAACATTTAAAAAACCTTGAGTACGCCATTAATGAGTCATCCATTGTAGCTATGACCGACGTTAAGGGAACAATCACCTATGTGAATGAGAAATTTTGTGAAATTTCTAAATATTCAAGAGAAGAGTTATTGGGACGAGATCACGCAATTTTGAATTCTGGCTACCACTCTAAAGGGTTTATTAGAAATTTATGGCGAACAATTGCAAACGGAGAGGTCTGGAATGGAGAGATTCGCAATAAGGCAAAAGATGGTAGCTACTATTGGGTAGAGACGACCATAGTCCCCTTTATAGGTGAGGACGAAAAGCCCTATCAATATATAGCGATTCGAAAGGATATTTCCGATCGTAAAGAGGCTTTAGATCTTATTGAGAATGAGCGAGCAAAGGCCATGTATGCGGGCAAAATGGCGGCACTGGGTGAAATGGCAGGGGGAATAGCCCATGAGCTTGGAAATCCACTTGGTGCTTTAAGAGGCCGAATCGAACTATTACAAATGCAAATTGAATCCGGAGACTTGGATGAAAAGTACGCCAATGATATTTGCAATAAAGTCTTAGAATTGACAGATAAGATGTCCAAAATAATAAGAGGCCTTCGTTCTTATTCAAGGGATGGGTCAAAAGATCCATTCAGCCAAGTTGATATACTCGAATTAGTTTCAGGCGTCGTAGATTTTTCAACGGAGAAGTTCCGGAAGGGGGCGATCAAAGTGAACTTGGTAAAGCCCAAAAATCGAGTCGTCATTCAAGCCAGAGAAGCCGAAATTGGACAGGTCATTGTTAACCTTTTAAGTAATGCTTGCGATGCTCTTCAAGTGAACAAAGAAGGTGATCGTTTTATAACCATAGAAATCAAAGAGATAAATAGTCACATATCCGTGAGTGTCTCCGACAATGGTCCGGGTATTCCCGATGAGATTCTCGATAAAATATTTACCCAGTACTTTACAACCAAGCCCGTAGGGGAAGGAACGGGATTGGGACTCAGTATTTCAAAGACAATTGTGGAGTCTCATATGGGCGAACTCAAGGTTGATTCGGGGCCAAAAGGCACTGAGTTTGTGGTGATTTTACCCAGAAATCCTGAATAACGGCCTTATTTTGATTTGAGGCTGGCACATTCCTGGCAATTATTAGCTATGACAGGAATGGAACCATGAGGTTGAACAAGAAAAAATCCATCTTAATATTAGACGATGACCTTGAGATGCTCACAGTTTTAAAGGAGTACTTTGAGCTCAAAGGTTATGGTGTCTACGATTTTAGCGATGCTGCTGAAGCTATTGAATTTATTGAAAATGCAGCTTCAGAGGGTTTACTGAGAGATATCCAACTCATAATTACTGATTTGAGCATGCCTGAAATCGATGGATATGAGTTTTTAGCTTTAGTTAAAAGTATGTCAGCCAGGATTCCAGTGTTTGTTATTTCTGCTTTGCCGCCTCAATCACAGTTACCATTGGTAGAAGCAAAGGGGGCCCAAGCTTTTTTTAACAAACCATTTTCCTTAGATTTAATTGAGAAAAAAGTTTCGGAAGCAATATGTGCTTCTTAGTTAATATCCGCCATTTGCCCTGGGTTTCGTAAGCCCAGGGCGGTTCCCCGGACCGCTGGCGACAGTCATAAACCTCAAGCCACTCATTTTTGATGAGTGGCTTTTTCATTATCTAGAGCAATTTGCACCTAATCTTTTACGAAACCGTAGTCCCGTTCTTTCCGGTAGAGCGTTCGGCGGTTTATTCCTAGTATTTGAGCCGCTTTTTCTTTTTTGCCTTCTGTGCGATCCAGTACAAGGCGAATGTACCTTTTTTCAAGCTCGTCGATCGTTGGTAAATCGTCTGTTGAATTGGCAAAAAACTCATCAACGCTGATTTCTTGATTGAGTGGTAAGTCATCAGAATCGATGACCTCTTTATTAGATAGGACGACGACTCTCTCAATAATGTTTTCGAGCTCTCGAACATTACCATCCCAGGGTGCGGAGCTAAGCCTACGAATTGCTTCAGTCGAAAAGCTAGAGGCTTTCGCCTGATTTTCATTTTTGTACTTTGTTAAAAAGTGTTGAGCCAACATGGGAATGTCTTCTCTTCGTTCCTTTAATGGTGGAATGTGAATTGGAATCACACTCAGTCGATAATAGAGGTCCTCTCTAAAAGATCCTTGTTTTATTGAATCCTTTAGGTTTTTGTGAGTGGCACAAATGATTCTCACATTGATGGGACGGTCCCTATTTTCTCCTACCGCGCGAATTGATTTTTCTTGAATCACTCGCAGTAATTTAGCCTGAAGAGACATATCCATATCGCCAATCTCATCTAGAAAAATGGTTCCACCTTCAGCCTCTTCAAAAAGACCTTTTCGGTTGGCCACAGCCCCCGTGAAAGATCCTTTCGCATGCCCAAAGAGTTCGGACTCTAGAAGTTCCGCTGGAATCGCAGCACAGTTAATAGCGACAAAGGATTTGTTTTTTCTCGGTCCGTTTTCGTGAATCGCTCTCGCGACCATTTCTTTACCGGTACCACTGTCTCCAGTAACTAATACGTTGGCTTGAGCTTTTGAAACTTGATCAATCAAGGCAAAAACTTTTCTCATGGCAGAGCTTTGCCCTATGAGTTTCCCCTTGGACCTGGAGGCGACTTGTTCTTTCAGTTCAACATTTTCTCTCTTGAGATTGCGATAGGATATGGCCCGCTCTAAACGAACTTGAAGTTCAGCGAGCTTAAAAGGCTTTGTGATGTAATCAAAAGCACCTTTTTTAGTGGCCTCAATGGCGGTCTCGATACTGCCAAAAGCAGTGACAAGAATGACGGGTAGATCGGGCGCTTGTTTTTTCATGCGGGCGACAAACTCCAAGCCATCCATCTCTGGCATGTTTACATCA
Source organism: Bdellovibrionia bacterium (assembly GCA_030424665.1). Taxonomy (GTDB): domain Bacteria; phylum Bdellovibrionota; class Bdellovibrionia; order Bdellovibrionales; family JAGQZY01; genus JAUHWN01. Next base: position 15,659 of record JAUHWN010000079.1, read on the forward strand.
GATAAAATGACATCTATAGAGTCCATTTTTAATGGGGTGCCAGAGTCTCCAAGAAAGCTTTTAAAGGCTTCGCTCGCCAGTTTGAAGGGGAAGGCTTCGTAGCCAGCTCGACGCAAGAACTCAACTGCCATATCGAGCATTTCTTGGTCGTCATCTATGATCACTATACGTTTTTTATTTAAGTGAGACAATTCGACACTCCATAACGGATAATATCCCACTAAATGGGACATAAATACACATAAAACCTCTGAAAAGGCCTTAAATTCCTTTTCAGAGACATTAAGAGCATTTTGGATGCCATTTATTTCTGGAGGCCTCTTTTTAAATAGGGCCTAGTTGACTCGTTTCTGTTTTGCGCTGAGAGCTTTTAACTCGGTTTTAGTGCGATTAACAGAAGGGGGAACAAAAACCCCAGCGCTTCCGCCAAATCCCACTTGGATTTCGTTATCCCACTCAGAAAAGCACTTTCTTGCGATTTCGGTGTGTGGTGACTTTCTAATACATAGCTCGTAATAGTTTTCGCTGAGACCCCAAAAGCTGATGTCCCTAAGACGGGAGTAAACTTCACCGAGTTCAAAAAGGACCTTGGAGACTTCAAGGTTCTTACGGTCCTTACTTAAATAGTTGTGAAAACAAAGACTGGCATAGAGGTGATAGATGTCAGAAGCGAAATAGCTGTTTTTGTTTCGAAGGGCTTTCGCTTTATCGACGAACTTAGTTCCCACTTTATAGTCCGCTTGGCACAGAGTTTTAGTATCTGCTACATCAGCTTTAGCGTCTTCAAGGGCTTTCTCCCAATGGCCCCAGCTCGAGTAAATGGACTTCGGGAAGTATTTTAATTTTTTCCATTCACCAATTTTTGATTGAATGAGATCAGGATCATTTTTAACCCGAATGCCGAGGGCAAAAAACTTTCGAATGACCTGCTCTGCTAACAAAGAATTTTCTTTTACAAAGTTAGGCTTTTCAAGGGCCTCAATAAGGCTATTGATGGCGGCATCAAAGTTGCGAATTGCCGAATAGTAATCAGCCATTTCCAGTGGATTGAAATTAAAGTTCTTATATTTCTTCTCGAAATTTTCGCCGATGTAAGAAGGACCGGCATCGTTTCTAGAGTGACAATAAAAGCACTGGGTCAGACTTTCTTTTAAAACCATTCTAGAATAAGTTTTTTTATTTTTCTTAAAGCTTTCGAGTCCGAGTTCGATTGAAATAGCGAGTTCTTTCGAAGCCATATTTAATGAAGGATCATTGTCGGGTTTATTTTGATCCTTTTGCATATTCAAAGAGTGAGCATGGGATTTAAATTTTTCGATTTGTCCTAAAATAACTTCTTTGTTTTTTGGGTCATCAAATGAGGCTTTCGAAAATAGGTAAGGTGCAAGGTTCTCAACATCCACTCTAAACTGCTGCATGTTCTGTGACCATTGCGGATCATTTTCAGATTTTTCAGGCTGACTACAGCCAACAAATAGGCTGACCATTAATGAAACGATGAAAGCAATTTTAAGTGTTGGTGCTAATTTCATTTTTATTCTCCTCAAGATTTTCTAAAGCTTACCAACTCTCAAATTTTTCTCCAAGGGGATATTTTGCCCCAATGTTTGAGCAAAGTTGGGTCCAAATTGATGGGAGTTCAGTTAAGTAAGATTTGGGCTGGTATAAGCTTTGGAGTATTGATGGGTGCTACCCAATGAATGGGGGCAAAAATTGAGGAGGTCCGTTATGTCGCAGTTTATCGTTTCAGAAGACTTTGTCCTAAGTCCTGCAATTAAAGAAAGAGCTGAAAGACATATTGGAGCCATTAGAGAGCAACTCCACGATGACTCCAAAGTATCAGTTTTTTTAAAGAAGGTTTCCGCCAAGGATTACTCGGCACACTATCAAGTTCGATTCTTGAAGAAAGACTTAGTAGTCGATTTTAGAGGTCCAGACCTTTACAAGAATATGGACAAGGCAGTTCATAAATTAATTTTCTTGATCCACGAATTAAAAAAGCAAAAACAAGACAACAAGCGAAAGGCCGTACAAGAGTTTCGGCGTAGATACGCTTAGTTCTTACTGCTGTATAAAGTAAAAGAGCCGCTTTTGAGGCGGCTCTTTTTAGAGTTGTTGTTTGCTTTATGCTTATTAAAAAATTCTATTGAATATTATAATCACCGTCATAGTAGGATTCACCCGAGGCTAGGTCTCTTTCGAGGTCAGTGCCGCTTTCTACAACTCGGCTGTCACCAGGCTCGCTGAGTAAGCAACCTATTTTGTCGAAGAGCTCCGCCTGATCATATCCGTCCATCGATACTGAAAAGCTAGTGCCATGAGATCGACCAGACATTTGAGGTCGTAGAGACATACCGTAGTCTCTACAATATTGATTGGCCTTGGCTATGCGAGCATCTCTTTTTCCAGATTCAGTCAAAGTAAGAACCTGATCACTCGTTAAAGAAATCAACATTCCGCTATCTATTCCGAGGCGCGTTCGAGCCATGCTGTGAATTTGTTCTCTATTAAATACAATGACTTCTCTTCCACTTGAAAGGGCAAACCGCCTAGGGCGGTCATCATTATCATTGTCGAAGAATATGTCGTCACCAAAGCTAGCAGGTTTTCGATTCGTTTCTACTTGGTCGGCGGGACTTCCTGGTGTGTGATCGAGGAGTGCGTAACCAAATGCGTATCCACTCGGTAATACGAGTAAGCAGAATAAGTAAGATAGAATTCGAAGTAGTCTTGTTAAGTTCATCGCCTGTTCCTTTGTCAGCCTACCTTTCTCTATTCCAAGAGATATGCCAAAAGCTTCATCGGTAAATACCTGGAATTACTTAAAAAAACCTATGTATCAAAATGAGACATTAGTTTCAGATATTAAAAATTGATGGATTGAAGACAATTAGAATTAATCTAGTAATTACATTAGTTTAGAGTGACTAATTTTTTAACAGGACTGAGGCGTGGTGAGCCAATTACGGCAAAATCGATTACTCTTCTAATTTCAGAGGCTTAGATGAGGCTTTTGGACAGAAAGCTTCGTAGGAGATGCTTTGTTCATCCAAATCTAAAATAGCCTCAACATTGGGATTACGACAGGAATCGATTTCGGCAATGAGACTTTGAACGGGAATTGTGACTTCCGATTTTGCTCCCTCAAATTGGTGCGATAGCGCAAAACTGTTTAAAGCAAAAAAGCAAAGCATTATAAGTGTCAGAACCGTAATCATTTTTTCGAGTTTCACATTCACCTCCCGGCCATTAGACAAAAGAATTTGCTAAAAAGGGACATTTTTTGTTAGTTTTCTAAAAATTTTTTTACTGAGAGCTTTTTTCAATGCTTATTCGTGTAATTTTTACCCTTTTTATGGCCCTTTTAAGCTCCTGTAGTAGCTCTGAAAAGCCAGTGACTCATCACCTTGATCTTTTTTGCTCAAGAAAAATGGGTGAGGATTTTCGCGACTTCTTCTTAAAGCTAAAGGTCTCACCAATTGCGAATTCGGATGGGAGTTATTCTGCACATGGAACGGTTCAAAGCCTCTGGCGAAAAAACCCTATAGCAGGAAAATTTGTGGATAAAGCTGGGGGATATGTTTTTTTCTTAGAGTCTGGTTGGTTGATTCGTTTAAAAAGTCAAAGCTCGGGAGCTTACTTCAAGCAGCTCGATGTGTGGACCGGGAATCATTACTTAGTTCGGTCCCGTTTCAATCAATGGCCAATGCAGTTTCTCGGCCTTGAATGTAAAAAGCTGGATGGTTATCAGCCAAGCCAGCTTTAAGCAAATTGCAACTAAATATAAGTGGTGATTAGTGGAAGCGAACAACCTTGTGGGCCGATTGCCCATTGAGGCTTCTAACGTATACGAGCTTCACACTGGGATCCATGTTCTCAAGCTTCACTGAAATTGCCCAGGGAATGTACTCAGGAGGGCAAAAGCCACCAGAGTTTTCGAGAATAGGTAGAACCTCAACGACGTTAGCCACACGATGAATGATTTTTACATCTACAATTGTGAGACAAGAGCTGGTGAGATGGCCACCAATTGAAAGATATGGGTTGTCCAGACGGCTATCTACGAAGAGATCAGTTACGGGAGCGTACATAAAATCATCGGTAGTAGGAGTCGTTGCTCTAGTAATTAATAGATTACCGGCTTTTACTGGAGCGGCATTGGGATCATCAAAGAATATCTCATACTCTCCCGCTGGTAATACACCTAAGTGAATTTGGTCGGAATATTCGACGTGAAAATCGAGGCAAGCTTGATGGTCATAGTAATAAGCGAATGACTGAATGTAGATGCGCTTATTAACAATATCAATTTGTGCATCAGACTCAGCAAACTTGAAGCAAGAGCTAGGATAGTGACCGCTAATAAAAATTTCAGCCTTATCATTGTTATCGAATCCCGGTGGAATAAAAACGTGGTGAGGTTGGTAGGAAATAACATGTGGTGTTACTACTCCACCGTTTTGCGCAAACAGGCTGCCTGAAATTAAAAGAATAGAAATAATAGATAGAAAAAACTTCACTTGAATCCCCCTAATGGTTTTGACATACCCCCTTTACGCAATTGCCGGGCCAAAGTCTAGCGCCTTAGAAGCCTTTTCAATGGTCTATTTGAGACATTTTTGTATTTCCTTCTTTTAATAATGTCTCAATGGCTTAAAAGCAGCCCTTTCTGTTCTTGGTCTTTCAATTTTTCACAACTTCAACTTAGGCTTTTTAATAGTCCGTCTTCTTTAGTAACAAGAGCTAACAAATGTTGGAGGTTGTTATGGTTAAAAGAACACTAGTTCTTCTTTCGTTGCTTTTAACGGCGAATCTTTCGTCAGCAAAAGAATTGAAATGTATTAATAAAGCAGTAGCTCTCGTTCCGCCTTGTACTAAAGAGGGCGAAGTTCTTGATTTTGTTAAGGGCGCTTGTGAGGGGCCTAATATGGTTGAGTCAATTCAGTGTCGTCAACCGGGTGCGACAGCCATTCTGTACCATCGAGAAAAACGGTTTTTAATTCCAGTACGTGGTCACGGGTTTTACCGTACACACAAGAGCCCTGACCCGAGGCATCGGTATTGATCATACCGCCAATCGTGGCACGGTTACTGGTAGATAATTCTGGCGCAAAGAACAGCCCATAAGGCTTGATAGCTTCATTGAGTTGGTCTTTGACTACCCCT
>JAUHWN010000080.1 GCA_030424665.1 Bdellovibrionia bacterium
TTCGAGGCGATAAACTAGATTTTCAGCATCTAGGCTTTGCTGTGCAAGAATTCTCGCTTTAGTTTGCGAATACAGATAACCGGAAATGAGTAAGCTACCGGCTATAGAAACCAAAAAACTAAATATTAGTAAAAACAAAGCTCTCTTTGACATAATAAACCACTGATCGAGAGCTTAGCATGATTTCGAATGAATCCTAAGAAAAAATAAAGTACTAAACTTACCGTTCCTTAACCTCAATATCCCTAAGTCTGATCTAAACTTCTATCAAGGCTTTTAGATTGTCGAGATATTTTACAAGCCTGCGGCGTCCTAATTTTGACAGCTTATAGGTCGTCTTTGGTTTATTATCGATAAATGCCTTTGTCATTTCTACGTACTCGCCTTCAATGAGTTTTTTAATATGGGTACTCATATGCCCATCACTCAGTTCGAGGGCTCGCTTGAGCTCACTAAAGTCGGTCTCCCCCCGGTTACCTAAATAAGCCATAATCTTTGTTCTCACAGGTTGATGAATCAGATCATCAATCTCAATGGGCATCAGTCTTCCTTTGTTTGATAGAAGAAAAGCCAATCGCCAAGCAAGTCAGCCCTTGAAAAATCATAAAATACATCCATAAGCGATCAATTTTGAAATCGAGAAGATACATATAGAAGGGGCTCGCTAAAATATAAAGCCACGACACCGCAGTCACTGTTGAGTTACTAAATCGACCAAGTAAGTTGTAAAAAACGCCCAAAAGCAAAAATACAAGTGGATATACAAGTTCGCCACTTCCAACAAGAGAGAGTCCAAGTGCAACCGCTAGAATCGCTGCCACCATTGGATACTCTAAACCAAAAGCTTTTTTAATAATTGGGTGAGCCTTTTCACGCATTGGATCTGGAAAAATCCGACCAATTCCCCAAAAGACCAATCCATAAAAAAGACCCTTCATTGCGGGTAACCACGAAGCAATCGCCTCAGAAACTTCGTAACCAAAAGTCCAATACTGAGTTGTCACCTCTATGATAGGCACAAGTAACAGGCCTACACCGATCGCCATCATTTGCTTTGGAGCTAGGACTACCCGATTACTGCTACTAAATATATTTTGAAACTCTTGGATTTTGTTTATTGCATCTTGCTGATTCATCGATCCCTCCATCTTGAATAGTACTATCAAATAAATAGTACTATTTTGTCTAGAGAAATCCTGAGAGACCAACACTCTGAGTCGAAGACGACTGGTTTTAACTGTAATTCTATCTATTTATCATTCGCCCTTGCTCGCTGGCGAACGCAACTGACTGACGGGCAGAACTTCTTTATTGCGAGAAATACGATAATGATTATTGGCAGCAAAGGGACCCTTCAGCACTGTGACCTCTCCGTCGCGCCAAATAACTTTAATAGAATGAGCTTCTTTGTCTTTTCCCAGGCCGAAATGCAAAACGTAGGGATTAAAACTAAGATAACCGCCACTGCCTTTCATTTCTTGCACTTGAACCTGATTATCCTTGTACTGAAGGTAAACTTTAGCTCCAACACCATAACGATTACCAGATTGATCGCGCAAAGAAATACTTACTGAGTTATTGGCACTCGAAGAGTGATTTTCATAAACCTGAATCGGCCCCGATGAGGAGTTACCTATTATGTCTAGGTCACCATCGTTGTCAAAATCAACAGTCACGTAGGAAAATAGATTAAAATCATCAGTTAAATTTGAAGAAAACTGTTTTTGTTCGAACTTTTTGCCTTGCAGGTTTTTTAAGTAGATATTCCAGCCATAACCTTGCCCACGAACAGAGCCATCGGCACCAAAGATATCTTGCCAGCCATCGTTGTCGAGGTCTACCATGCGGGTATTCCAAGTCCAACCACCCGGAAAGAAGTAACTTCCGTCTCCCATTTTTTTATTGAAATCAATCATACCACCCGCTTCGGTACCAAGGTAAATAAAACTATCTCGCTTTTGCGCTATATAGTCTTTGAAATCCTTGTCTCGGTAGGTGCGACGTCTTTCGCCAAGAAGTTCACACACCCCTTGAATAAATGGATCGTTTTTAAATTCAACACTACACTTAGGGAGTTTTTTAGTACTAGTGACAATCATCCACATCGTCGAAAGAAGACAGTCTTGGCGGTCTCTTTTGCTGGACAACTGATGACAGGAGTCAACACTGAGACTTCGCTTACGGTGAAAGTTGACTGCTAAGTCGGCCTGACGAACGATATTACAGTTTTCGCGCACTACCTGATCTTTGATGCCCTCACATTGCTCTAAGCCAAACTTGATTTGAGTGTAGTCAGCTGGTGTCATTCCATCAATATTCTCATTCCCGATTTCTTCTTTCATTTGAATGGTACCTGTGGTGATGAGATCCGTAATTCCGTCATTATTTAAATCACCACTATCTACACTCATTGAAAAATAAGGAGTGGAGGAAATAAACTGGTCGTCTTTGAGAACCCGATTAAATCCCCCACCCTGGCGGGATAAATGTATTTCATCTGCGACTCTAAAATCATTACTAAAGTAAATATCGGGCAAGTTATCACCATTGATATCTGAAACTAGAGATGACATCGTTTCACCCGATTGTTCATTAAAAATTCTTTCCTTGAATTCTAAACCTGGATTAACAAAAGTGAGTGAATTATTTCGACGACGAGAATAGCGGTAGTATCCCGTTACAATTCCTAGGGCCATATTGCCATTAACTATATCCACATAGCCATTACCATCTACATCCGCAAAAGAAGGGCTTACAGTAATGACAGCTTTATTATTGGGAACTTTAACCAAGTCACTATAGTCATACTTTCCATTTTTGTTGACGAGAATATAGTTACCTTGAGCGTATGTGCTAAAGAAGATATCAAGCCAGGAGTCATTATTAAAATCGACAAAAGCAACACCGTAAACACGAAGCTTTTTAAGTACAGGGTTATCTATTTCTTGCTTCTTAAACTCACCACCCATATTTTTGTAAAGATAGAAGCCTGTGTTCGAGCCAAACAACAGATCCTGCCACCCATCACCATCATAATCTCCAGAGGCGGTACCTCTTCCGAGCCAAAAGGGATCTGGATAATCTCTAATTCCATAGCGAAAACCGTGGGTAAGACCAATTTCGTGTCCTTCCTTTTTTGTAAACTGAAGTGGCTCATTAGCCCTTGCAGGCTTAAAGAAAGCCCTCTTATCAATGGTAATATTTTTTATTTCGGCGGCTCTTTCTAAGTCCAGAGGTGCCTCTGCCTTTAATAGCGATTGATCTATCGGATGCCCAGAATAGCGGTCAATTGCCGTGGACTCTGGCTCAAGAAAGTTCGGATCGACTTTTAATTTATGGTAAGCCTCTATATTTGGTTGTAAATAAAACCATTCGTTAAACCTCTTGGTTCCAGTTCCAAGACCGATGGCTCCGACAAAAACAACCGCCGCGACCGAAAGAGCCCAAATTCGTGAGGCACTTTGCCAAACAATAAAAAAGGAATAGATACTTGTGATACCTAGGGTACACAACAGTATTAATGCTAAGTGATGGGGCAATCCCGCCGAAAAAAGAGCGTTACTGAGGATCACATCGAAAGCAACGGGTACTGGTAGGGCCACGGATGCCGCCGACAATATAAAAACACCTTGAAGCCCCATATCTTTTTGCAATAGTTCTGGGGGAAGCGCATGACTAACAACAGCCCCTAAAAACCCTGCAACAAACATCAATGGAACCGTACGCGAGACAATGTACCACCAGTTTCTCGCAAAATCCTTAAGCCCAGCTAACACTGGAGACCACCAACGAAAAGATTCTTCATCGATAATTGATGGGGACACTAAAGCGTGACTTAATTGATCTGTCGAGTCCCCTTTCCAGTCATTTAAATTCTTTTTATTACCGATCATTTTTGAGAGAAGTGGGACGCAGAGTAAAACTATCGCCAAAGTAAAAATGACCTTCGTCACCGCCATATAAAACGGAAAGAGCGCGAACACCATGGTTAAAACCACGACATTCATCGTCGGTGAGCTCATCATCATCGAAAGTGCTAACTCAACTCTCTTAGAGTTTAAAACTCCCTTAAAAATAGGAGCTGCACAGTTAACACAGACCCCAAGTGGAGAACCTAATAGTAATCCATAAAATGAATTTAAAAATGGGTTCCTAGAGCCAGGTATTCTAAAATATCCAAACAAGGTTAAAAATATGGCACCTAAGAAGACTCCAGCAGTCATCCCTTTTTTATTTTCGTAAATCCAATTAACAGTCGAAAGCGATACCTTTTTAACGTAACCGTATTCGGGCTTAATCTCGTATACTGGAAAGGTTGTAATCAGGTCAGATACTTTGTTGTCGTTGGCCATTAGAGCCTTTTCATTAAGAGCTGGGTACCTCGATTCTACCCAAAAATAGCTGACTCCTATTGCTCCTAAAAAAAATATTAATGTGAATCGGACTAAAATATCCCACTTTTTCATTCGTTGGCCCCCGCCCATAACCAGTTATAAATGACTGCTAAATCTCTTTGCTGTAATTTAGTTGGTGTGGTTGGCATTCGCCCCGTCACCACACTATCGAATAGTACTGTCTCGTCTGGGCGAGCCGTCGGAGAAACATATTTCATTATTTCGTCATAACTTTCTAAATTGACCCCGCCGGCATTTCCGCCAATGAGACTGTGACAACTGAGGCAATTGGCTTCAAAGACCGTTTGCACTCCGTCCGACAATAAGATGGGATCTGGCACTTCCTGCACTCCTCGATAAATCCAGATTTGTATAACTTCCAACTCATCTTTAGTGAGGGACTCACCGTCCGAAGGCATTCGACCATCCCAAACATCCACAAAGAGTTTAGAATTGACGGGATGATTCGGTACAATGAGCCCTCGGCGCAGAAGGTCGCTGGTATCCATTATATTGGGAATGGCATTGGCTCCCGCCCCACCGGCACTATGGCAGCCTGCACAGCGAGTTTGCAAAACCTCACTGGCCTTCGTTTCTAGTTCTGCAAATGGAATGTCAAGATACTCTGAATTGAAATCAATGGTCGATAGGTCCGAAGCTTCATCGGACCCTTTCGCCTTAAAACCTTCGTCACAGCCCACTAGGGCAAAAGACAAGACCATTAAACAAATGTAACCCCTAAAATGCGCCAAGTTATCCCCCCCAGAAATTGTGCGCAAAACACCCAAATTAATTTTTAGCATTTAGATTATGGCGCTTTTTGACTCTGCAAATAGTCCTTTAATCGTTGTTTTTCATCTGCTGATAAGTGACCGTGAAAAAGAGGTGGCATTAATCGCGCGTCGTCGGACTCTAGGTCGATACGAGCAATGGCCTTATCAATTTCCACATTTCTAGCAGCACCCATCTCATCCAGATCGACATTAAATAAAGCTCGCGAAATATCTTGCCGCAAAGCAGAGTTATGGCACTGAGCGCAGGCCCTTCTAAGAAGTGCTTGTCCGTCTAAGCCAGCTGGGTAAATCATCTTACCAGCTTGCCTTAATACATTTTCGTTATCACTGTTCACTGTCAATGGGTCGTCAATATTATCGACCTGGCCATTGAGAAATTGATTGTACTGAGTTGTTAAATTATCAAGTGTATTATTCACAACAGGTGCGATAATCGATCCTTTGTGGGGAAAGAGTTCATTCACTCCATTGCTAAGATCGTCATTTTCAAGATCGTCGATCATAGCTATGATTCGATCTGAAAGATCATCACTAAAAATATCGTTATCGGGATCGTTCGCATTATCAGGCAAGAAGGTTCCCCCCGTGGTATTGTCGTTATCATCTTCCACATTGCCAGAGTTAATAATGTTGTTCCCCACTGAATTACCGTTTCCAACAGCTTGAACAAGATCTTCCAATTCAGCTGGGTCACAGTTATCGAAGTTATTTGGATTCACAGTCGCATAGGTATTGTTACCGTGAACATCATCTAAAATATTCAATACAGCTGTACCGCTAGCTCTGTTGTTACGACACCATCCAAACCAAGGATTTGCCCGAGCTGGCATTCGCAGGTTGTTTCGAGCGGCAGTACCACCTGCCTGGTGACATTGAGAACAGTCCAATACAGTGTTTTGGAGAATGGTATTTTCATGGACTGAGACCTGAGCCCAGTCCGTTTCTGCTGTTGGACCAAAGAAATTTCCGTTATTACAAGTGTCATTCGCCTCACAATTGAGATCGTAATCAAAGAGATAGAAGCTGAAGTTATTCGGAGCATCTATGTCGGTTCCCACATTTCGACAAATGGCTTCTACAAAACCGAGTTTTCCCTGAGCGTAAGCAGTGATACAAAAAGCTCCATCGGGATTGTTTTCTGCATTTTGCGGGAATAAGATAAATCGCGGAGTCATGGCCGTAACTTCCTCTGCCGTTAAGCCACCCGTATTTAAGGTCACTGCCAGACGACCATTTTGAACATCTAAAGTATTAAAGAGCTCATCGAGATTAGCCGGTCGATCTTGCCCATTACAGTAGTTTCTGGTGAAGAGATTATCTAATCCATTAGAAAGCTGACAGGCCATCGCAAAAGAGTCGGCTGCCTTTGGCAGCTTGTTAACAACATCATCCAATGTAACTTTGCCTACGATGAGTGGCGGTTGTTCTGTTTCTTCACTACCTTCAGTCCCTTCTTCAGATCCAGGGCCATCAACGACGTCAGGATTATTACAGATTGGGTTTTCTCCAGCTCCTGAAGGATTCCAGAAATCACCGATGCCGCCTCCGCCACAGGCTGAAGAGGATGCTAAATCATTATTGCCTTGATGAAGTGGTGAACAAGCACCTAAGAGAAATAAGGAAGTGAGTAAAAAAGCATACTTTAAAAGTGTTCGTCCAAATGTCATGTTAAGACCCCCCGCGGTCTTAACCACACCTATTTTACTACCCTCATGTAAGAGCAAAGCTGAGACCAGTCTTCTCACTGTCTAAGGGTCATATTTGTAAGTTGAGGAATGGAGACTGTTTATTCTCTATACAGAAGAATTCGATTTCGACAGATTACGTGACATTAAAATCAATTTTATTCGCAATTGATATATATAGATAGAACTACTCTTTTATTTTAATTAAAAAACTCCTGGATCTTGGCCAAGCTCCGCAACAAACCCTGATTTTTAAATTCTCTGACTTCTGATAATGTTTAGTAAATCAATAATTAGGAGCAACGGTGAAGAGCATTTTATTCGCATTTTTATTTCTATCCGTCTTCAATACCGCTTGTGAGTCAGAATCAAAAGGATCAAGGATGAATGTGAAAAAGTCAGAAGTGAGTCAGGAGCAACTTAAGGCCCTTGTTTCGTACTTAAATAGAATCGAGACCTTTCCCGTAGAAATGGACCAATTAGAAAAGGCATCTGAAGTTCCATTTAAAGAAATATTTTCCACGGATGGTTCTATTATTAAATACATTAATGGTCTCAATCTTCAACTTTCGATCATCCAGGTCGATGGCAAGAGAATACTCAATGAAGTCTCGATTGAAGCGGACGCTGCTGTGATACCTGTTCCTGAAATGCCTCCCGGCATTAAAATTAACGAAACCTCCTACGCCTATCTCCCCCAGTACAGAGTGGCTGAAAAATTAGGTGATGGTTTTTACCGGTCTCTCAGCTATCCCGATCAGGATGAGTACCGTAAAGTGAACGGCACTGACGGCCGGACCAATCCTGCACGATGGAAGTACCAGATCAATAAAGAACGCGGTTCCTTTATTTCAGAGGAGGAAAAGGAAGGCTTTAAAGAGGTCACTCTTGGTCTTCTGAATGCAATAAAGGAGAACCGATTTGAGGAGCATTTAAAAATCTTCGAAAAGAATTATCCGAAAAACGATGTCGCTCAACATCGGTTTTTTGGACACTCCCTGACCCTCGTGTATTTTAATGACAAAAAAGACGGTGAACATTTTGGAAAACATCTCGAAAAAGACGGTTTAACCGAATATGTGGGCCTCCATTTTTATCCAGAGCAAGGGGCCGACTTTAGGTATGCCAAACCATTTCTTTTCGATTTCTTTGGTATAGAGCATCTCGATGCTTTACAAGCATCACAAGCTCGCCCCTATGCGGAGCTAAAAGATAACGGAACCCCAAATCCACCGCCCGCCATCGAGCCGAATATGAAGGCTCAACTACCAGATATTTCAGCAGCAGGACATAGAAAGGGAGGACTCGTCTACTACGTGGATCCCCGGTTTGTCGCTGACGGCTGGAATTTTTGGATGCCAGGAAGTTACCCCCACGACGGAAAAACCGTGGAGCGTTACTTAAAAAAGGACAAGTACCTGTCCAACTCTTTTGAAGTTCTCTTTTCGAGAAAGAAATAGTGAGTTTTATTCTCTCAGCTATTTTTTCATTTTTGCCTGAGATTTAAAATTCTACGAGACCGATTTTCACAAAGAGATACGAGTTTCTTGGAAATCTATGGGAGAGAGATGAAGGGAGCCTACAAAAGGTAGGTGACCGAATCCGAGCGAATAGAGTTTTCAAGAAACGAAGTAGATCTGTAGTGAAAATGGTCGGCCCGACTGTCTCGCTGGAGCCTCGCTCCTCGGCATCCTGCCTGCGAGCTCTCCAGCTCGTGAACCAGCGTAGTTTTGCCCAGCAAAACGCTCAACCTCAAGTTCCGCCAAGCAAACCAATTCTCTTATCCGCTTCAAAGACGCGGCATCCAGTGATTGAGGAGCGAGTCGTATTGAAATACGTCGCAGCGACGAGATTACGAAGATAACAAAGTATTTGAAGCGGATAAGAGAATTGGTCGGCCCGTCCGATTTCGGATAATGCTCGCAGAAATACGAAGTAATTTCAATCACATTAATTACTGCATTGGTTCAATTTTATAAAATCGGAAAAGCTAATTGATGGGAATCTTCGGAGGGATCACTCTTATCCCTGTAATCCTCCTCCTCTAATAAAACCGGCTTCATTATGAGGTCATAATGTGCAATGGACGCTATTTCTCTTTCCGGGATTACAATATAACCAGGGTTAAATTCGGGCTCCTGTTCACTATTTTCATCCTCATACTCAAAATAGCGTTCTGTGAAAAAAACTTTACGAGATTCTTTATCCCGATACCCTGATGCATATACTTCTACTCCAAAGCTACCGCTATCCTCCGGGTATCCATCTATACTATCTGGCATGATGAGATATACTTTGTCATTCTTTAGTGTAAACAACCAAAAAGGCGATTTTTTTGTCAATGTATCTAATGCTCTAGCAGAAGAGTCATCTCGATGATTAAACATAAATAATAGTATTTTATTAATCTGGGGTACCGCCAAAATCGAAGATAAAACTATAGTTACAAGCAATATCGTAACTATAAATTTATAAGAAAATTTCAACTCAATTAATTGCGATATAGCATTTCGCTCAAGTGCTAGTTCATCGGAAAGACCAATTGAAATTATGATAATAACAAAACTAAAGAGCAAAAAGGACAACGTAGTTTTATACCCGGATTCAAGTGAAATCTTTATTCTCTCGCGATATAACGCCAGCCAAGTCTGGAGAAGTATCCAAAAGACATATCCAGGAAATATCAAAAGTAGGAATGAAATTGTATTCTTCACTCCCCTATTTTAATTAATATTATTCAGAATGGTTACCGGACTTAGGTTCAATATTTTTACGAACTTTACCCGATTTGAAAACGGTATATCTGACGTTCTTAATAGCTTCTTTGAAGGCTCGTTCTCTGTCCTCAGGTTTTGTGTATAAGTAATGACCGGAGCTACTTACGTAAAAAGGAATCGCTTTTTTACTCTGCGATTTTTCACCCATAACAACTCCCTTCATCTCAAAAGAATTTAAAACTTCTCTGATTCTTTGATACTTTATTTTAACATAGAAGTACATGAATCTAAAACACCTTATAATTTCCTCCTTTTCAAATTTAGTTAGTGGTTCAAATCCCGTCAGGCTGACCGTTTTCTTACTCAAGAAGAGTTCTAAGCTCCTGATATTGCATAAAGAAGTTAATTTAACTGGTTCAAGCTTGAACCAATTTTTTAACCTACTTGAACCAATTTCATTGCAACTTATAGAGATAACTAAAGAAAAAAATTAAGAATTGGTCGGCCCGACTGGACTTGAACCAGCGACCTCTACCACCCCAAGGTAGCGCGCTACCAGGCTGCGCCACGGGCCGACACAAGGTCCATAGTGTTAACTCATATTTAGACAAGCTTCAACTGATAAATTAATCAATATTTCCAGATACTTATAACCCAAGTCTCGGATCGAAGCGACCTAGTATACGAGGCTCAGAAATGGTGTAATAATAGTGAGTGCACCTTGGAGGACGTCAATGAATTTGGAAGTAGTGAATGGTGAATTGCACGGTATTGGTAGCCTTGATGAAGATTCCACTCTTGATCCCAATATCGGTTTAGAACCCGGCGCAGTTGTATTCGACCTAGCCAAAGCTTCTTCAGTGAACTCAATAGGCATACGAACTTGGGTGACTTGGGTTAGTGAAATGTCCAAAAAGTACCAATTTGTTTTTCGCCATGTTCCTCAAGCTTTTATCCTGCAAATGAATATGGTGAATGGCTTCTTGCCTGACAATGCTAGAATTGAGTCTTTTTACGTTCCTGTCTTTAATGAAGAAACTGATGAAGAGAGAGATTTGCTTTTAAAGTCAGGTTACGATGTCGCCGTAGAAAATGGTGAGACAATTATTAAATTTGACTTAGAAGAGCGGGCCGGTGCTGGCTGGGAGCTCGATATTATTGGTCTCGACTACTTTCAGTTTCTAAAGAAGTAATCCATCCAATTAAAGGTTATTTACCTACGAGTCGTCCCCGGGCGGAGCGGATTTCTTTAAGGAGATAACTTAGCTCGCGCTCGTAAAATCGGTTTTCATTGTCTGCTTTTTGCAACTCGATCATCTTTTTTGCTTCGGACTTGGCTTTTTTAAGAGCACTTCGTGCACCATCGATGGAATAGCGTTCTTCATGTACGAGAGCTTTAATGATCAAAGCCATTTGCACATCACGGCGCTCATAGACTCTTTGATTGCTTTTGGACTTTTTAGGACGAAGAACCTCAAATTCGGTTTCCCAGAACCTGAGTACATAGGACTTCAGCCCGAGAATTTCGGCAACTTCGCCAATTTTAAAAGCCATCTTATCTGGAATAACCGAGAAATCGATTCTTAGATTGAGTCCACGAATAATATCTTGAATCTCTTTAGTTTGACCTTGATCTGTTTCTACGAAATCTTCCTGGAGCCGGCTGTTAGGACCAAAGACTTGACCGATTGGCGTACTGATATGCTTATCACTCATGATGTTTTCCCTGGTGCTGATTTATATGTGGATTTCGTGTTCGGCTCGATATTTTACACGGTTTAGACTAGTCGTCAAACCCGTCGTCTTTTATTCCCGCCGTATCTTTTCCGTTCAGCATCGCTTTCAAAACTTGGCTCGGACTAAAATTCAACACACGTCGTGCGCTGATTTTAATTTGATCACCCGTTTGCGGGTTTCGACCAATTCGCTCTTTCTTTTTTCGGACTTCAAATTTTCCAAAACCAGAAATCTTAACCTTGTCACCGTTTTGTAGCGTATCCTTGAGCGTTCGAAAAACAAGCTCAACGAGATCGGAAGCTTCCTTCTTTGAAAAACCAATCTTCTGATAAACTTTCTCAACAATATCCGCCTTGGTCATTGTAGAGCCTGATATATTTCTACCGCCCATATTCTGCCTACTCCTTGTGGACACTAAGCTTAGGTTAAGGCTACCAAGTGTTTGAAAACTTTCAAGTTTTTTATGTAAAGCCAGGGTATTCGTAGGGCCCAAAGCCGGTGTTTCCCCGACTTTGGTCCTTTGTTTTATCGAACTTTAACAGGAAGCTGGCTCGTGACCTGCTCAATGATTTTTTGTTGAGTCTTTGTCAGCTGCTCTTCGTCTAAAGTGGAATCCATATCTTGGAGTTCTATCCGATAAGCAACCGATCGGTTGTCGCCAAGCGATTCATCTTCGAAGACATCGAAAATCTCAACAGACCTGCATATTTTTCCAGCAGCTTTTGCGATGGCCTGAGAAAGAGTTCCCGCAGATAGGTCTTTAGGAACTAAGAAAGCCAAGTCCCTTTCTGCACTCTGAAACTTCGAGATTTTTTTGTATTTAAAGTTTCTAGGTTGACCTTGGAAAAAGAGATCTAAATTAAATTCCGCTAGTGCAATATCTTCTTTCAATTTGAACTCTTCAGCCAATGCAGGGTGTAGAGTTCCAATAAAACCAAGGGTTTTGCCTTCGTAGGTTAAAAAGCTCACTTGCTTAGGGTGGATAAAGCTGGGGACTTGTCTCGATTCGGCGGGTGTGGACCAATGCCAATTTCGCCCTTTGAGAGACTGAATCAGCCCTTCGACGGCAGACTTCAATCTAAAAGCCGCTGGAACCTTTGTTTTATCCCAAAGGCCATTTGATTGCCCAAAAATCCCCAAAGCTAATCGAGATTCTTCATGGTACTGGCCTTTAGATCGATCGAAACTCTTACCAATTTCAAATAACTGGCCAAAATGAATCGAACGATTCAAATTTGTTTCGATATTTTTTAGTAATCCGGGAATAAGACTCGTTCGCATCACTGCATAGTCTTCATTCAATGGATTTTTAATCTTGATAGGCTCCGCAGGAATACGAAGATTAAGTACCTCGAGTGGAGAAGTCTCTCCGAGGACCTTCTCCTGATAGGCTTTATTGAGAAAAGCATAATTAAAACACTCAAAAAAACCACCGGCAATAAGGCTCGTTCGAACGACATCTTCGAGCTTGTAATTAATATCATCTTCTGTTGGTGCATCTTGGAGACTTGGTAGGTTATCGGGAATATGCTTATAACCGTAGAGGCGACCAAATTCCTCGACTAAATCCTCTGGAATAGAAATATCTGTCCGATAGGGTGGCGGCGTTACAACATAGCCTTCTCCCCCATCGAGGACTTCTAAACCGCAACCAATGCCTTCAATCCATGTGACGAAGTCTTCGTTTTTAACTGCGAATCCGAGGCGCTGCTCTACATATTTCCGATTCAAGCGAATCGAAGGAATTTCAATGGGATTGGGATACATATCGTAAGGATCAGAGAAAACTTCAGCACCGCATATATCTTGCAGAAGTTGACAGGCGCGGTCCATAGCAAAAGGCACACCCTCAGGATTCACTCCTCGCGAAAAACGATAGGACGAGTCGGTTTCTAAGCCAAACTTTCTAGCTGTCGTACGAACTGCCTTCGGTCTAAAATAGGCAGACTCTATAAAAACATCGGTGGTTGTCTCGGATACCCCTGAGTTTTCACCACCAATACAACCGGCAAGGGCTACTGCTCGCTCCCCGTCCCGGATGGTCAACTCCGAACCATCGAGTTTTAATTCAGTCCCATCAAGAGTTTTAAATGTCTCACCCTCTTGAGCCCCTTCAATGGAAATCTTTTTACCCTTTAAATGGGAAACATCAAAGGCGTGAAGGGGTTGGCCAAGATCCATAAGTATGAAGTTTGTGATATCAACTACATTGTTAATAGAGTTGATACCCACCTTTTCGAGGCGCTGCTTTAGCCATTGAGGAGAAGGTCCCACTTTTACATTTCGAGCGAAGCAACCCGCATAGCGAGGGCAACGATCCATATCGATTAAGTCTAACTGGATCTCATTTCTCGTAGAGTCGCCGATGCGATTCAAGTTCAGCTGAGGAGGATGAACCTCCCTCCCTAAAAGGGCTCCAATCTCGCGGGCCAAACCGAGGTGACTCAAACAATCGGCTCGATTGGGTGTCACGTTAATTTCAAAAAGAATATCGTCGAGACCAAAATAGGTCGCGAAGTTTTGCCCGATGGGAGCATCCTCGTCGAGGATCAAAATTCCAGCGGACTCCTCTGATAACTGAAGTTCCTTTTCACTACAAAGCATTCCAGCGGACTCAACTCCCCGAAGCTTTGACTTTTTAATGGCAAAATCCCCAGGCAATACGGCACCGGGAAGTGCCGCCACCACACGGTCTCCTTGCTTGTGGTTTTTAGCCCCACAAACGATCTGGTGAATCACTCCTTCGCCGGTAGAAACCTGGCAAAGAGTCAGTTTGTCGGCATTCGGATGCTTTCCAACTTCAAGTAAAGTTCCAATTACAACGTTCTTGTACGGAGTCGCTAAGTTTTCAATTTCGTCGACTTCTAGTCCTGCAGCCGTCAAATGGGCCGCAAGTTCCTCGGGGCGAGCGAAAAATTCATCCACATCTACATATTCATTGAGCCATTTTAAAGAGATCTTCATAGTTTAAACTGTCCTAAAAAGCGGAGATCATTTTCTGCTAGAATGCGAATATCGTCGATTCCATACTTGATAATTGCCATTCTCTCGATACCAAAGCCAAAGGCATATCCCTGATAGCGTTCTGGATCGATCCCCGAAGCCTGAAGTACATTCGGATGAACTAATCCACTTCCACCAATCTCAATCCATCCGGTCTGAGAGCATAATTGGCAGCCCTTGCCCTTACATACAGGGCACTGGCAATCAACTTCAGCAGATGGTTCAGTAAAAGGAAAAAAACTCGGACGAAATCGGGTTTTCAATCCTTTGCCAAAAAATTCTTGTACAAAAAAAGTAATCGTTCCCTTCAAGTCCGCCATGGAAACTTCTTTATCGATGAGAAGTCCTTCGATTTGATTAAAATTGGGCGAGTGAGATGCATCGTGATCTTTTCTAAATACGGGACCAGGAGCAACAATGCGAATCGGAGGATTTTCACTTTCCATGGTTCGGATCTGTACTGGGGACGTATGGGTCCGCAGTACATGCTGATCGTCGACATAAAAAGTGTCTTGCATATCACGGGCAGGGTGATCGGCGGGAATATTTAATGCTTCAAAATTATAACGATCAGATTCAATCAATGGACCGAGCCGAACAGAAAAACCGATGCGACCAAGAATCTTTACGATTTCAGAAGTCACGAGGCTTAAGGGATGAGCCCCTCCTTGACCTGCTGTTGGGCCAGGCAGAGACAAATCTAAAAAATCAGTTTCAATTTTTTGATCGAGTTCTTTCTTTCGAATCTGGCTCTCTTGGTCTTTGTAAACCTGTTCGAGCTCAATCTTGATCTCGTTGACCATCTTCCCAAATTGGGGACGCTCTTCTTTGGGAATCTTTCCCATTTCTTTCATAACCTGGGAAAACTCACCTTGTTTACCCAAGAATTTGACCTTCGCTTCATAGAGCTTCTGGGACTCTCCGGCCCCTAGAAATTCATCTGTAGCACGCTTTTTAATTGACTCGATTTTTTCTTTCAGCATCTCTGAAATATTAATGATTACAAAGCTATTTTCAACTACTATAAGGCTTACATGGCGCACAAAAACCAAGGAAATCGCAGCCCTATGAAACCCAAAAAAAGGGACTTAGGGGGCGACACAAAAAACCCGAGAAAATCTACGATTTCGACGAAGCCGACAATCGACTTCAAGATCTTTTTAGAAACCATGGTTTTGCTGACTACCCCCACGGGAAAAGGCATCAACTCGTTCGTTTTTACCAACTCTTAATGGAAGTACAAAAAAAACAGAACTTCACTCGCCTTCTCAGTCTCCGAGACGTCGGAATTAAGCACTTTGTCGATAGCCTCATCATCACTCGACACTGCCAATTGCAATTCCCCTTGCTCGACGTGGGAACTGGCCCCGGCTTTCCAGGGATTCCTCTAAAAATTGAATTTCCAAATGAACGTATTATCCTTGCCGAAGGCGTGCAAAAGAGAGTTGAGTTCTTAAAATCTGTGCGTGAAGAATTGAAGCTTGAAAACCTCGATATCGTCGGACGAAATATCAATAAGAATTTTCATCTCCCCGTAAAAGGGATCATTACAAGAGCTGTTGAAGATATCAGAAATACCTTGAGCAACACTTGTAACTGCCTTGAAGTAGGCGGCAAAGCCTACCTGATGAAGGGGCCAAATGTTGATCCTGAGATCGACGAAGCTCTCGAAAAATGGTCTGAGTATTACAAACTTTCAGAAGATATAAAATACAGTCTCCCGGAATCCCAACACGAGAGGCGTCTCGTTATATTTGAAAAAACCAAATCGATCCCATTAGAGGAGGACGATTTATACGAGGATTTCGATGAGTAAAGAGTCTGCTTTCGTGGGCAGATCGAATTTCACAAGGATAATAGCGTGAAAGAGAATATAACAAGCGAAACAAACAAAACTTTTAAAAGCCTAAAGAATCTACTGAAAGCCCAAGGCATTAAAAAACATGAAAAATTCTTTGTATACGGGCAGAAAGTCATTGAGGAACTCTATGTGAGTCAAAGAGAAGATCTCCTTGAACTTGTGGCTTGTCCTGTTCACATAAAGCGGCATGACCCCCTACTCGATTTAAACCTACCCATTAAAATGCTCGACACCTCTTTGTACAAGGAGCTCGATGTTTTCAAAACCAGGCGCCCCCTTGCATTGATGAAACTCCCGAAAATCCAAGAGTGGGACCAAGCAGAACCAATCGGTTGCGAGGTGATCTGCTCTCTCGGCGATCCAAAGAATTTGGGAGCTCTTATTCGAAATTGCAATGCTTTCGGTGTTCATAGAATTATCCTCACGGAGGAGTCGTCCTTTCCCTATCACCCTAAATCAATCCGAGCGGCCAGTGGGAGTTTTGCAAAAGTTCAGTTTTTGAAAGGGCCATCGATAAGAGGTCTTGAACAAAGTTTCATTGGTCTCGATCTCGATGGCACAGAACTTAGTGAATTTGATTGGCCAAAAAATTGCCTTTTGGCCATTGGCGAAGAGGGGCCCGGCCTTCCTAAACTACCTACTATCGAAAAGATTTCTATTCCAATCAACTCAGGGGTGGACTCTTTAAATGCTTCGGTAGCCCTCGGGATCGCCCTCTATGACTATCGAAGAGCACATCCATTGTTTCAAAATAAAAATCTATAGACTCGATTTAGGAAACCCGAAACATTCATTCTTCACCACCACCTCGTTGTGATATGCTTTAGTCCAGGGGAGGGGTCTGTGCGCAAATGCATTAGCATTGGAATCGCTTTGTTTTTCGTGGCTTTTTTTAGTCCCGAAGCATTTTTTCAAAGCTTAAAACCTGATAAGTCGTTCCAGAGTGAGAATCAATTTCATTCCTACTCCCTTTTGTCGACTCGAGCCTTGGCGGATGAACCAAGTTCATTTTCATTCAATCCTGAAGTCGTCCAAGTGAGTAACAATGGCACAAAAAAGTGTATGAATAAATGCCATTGGCACTATGTCGTTTGCACGACGTCCTCTTCAAAGGACACTTGCAAGCGCCTCTACAAAAGCTGTGTTAAAAAAGCCGCTCGACGCTGTCAAAACTAGACCTTTCAAAGCCCTCGCCGGAACACCAGAACCTACTAAATAGTTGATTTTATATCTGAATATTCCGATTACTTGTTATGGGATTGCGCAACTTTATCTACCTCAAAAAATTAAACCAAGGCGGCATGGGAGAAGTCCATTTAGCTGCTCGCCACGATCCCATTTCGAATTTCTCAAAACTATTCTGCGTAAAGACGGTCCGAACAGAAAAAAAGAATTCTCAAGAAATCAAAGAATGGTTTCTCGATGAAGCCCGCGTTGTTAGTCGCCTGAGTCATCGAAATATTGCACAGGTTGTTGATTTTGGTTTGTACGATAGCCAATACTATTTAGTCAGTGAATACTGTGAGGGCCTCAATCTCAGTGAAATTGTAAAGTCTCTAGGACGAAACAAACGCGGCCTTTCGATGCCTCTTGTCCTTTTTGTGATCTCAGAAATTCTCGACGGACTAGCCTATGCCCATGGAGTGCGCGACCGAATAGAGAATAAAGCTATGGGTTTGGTTCACCGTGACCTCTCTCCCAACAATATCATGATCAGTTTTTCTGGAGAGGTAAAGATCATAGACTTTGGCGTTGCTCGAAGTTCTTCTCTCAATAAAAAGAAAAAAACAAGTGCCGTAGGAAAAACCTCTTACATGTCTCCTGAACAGGCCTCTAATAAGGCTGTCGACCGCCGAAGTGACCTTTACACTCTTGGTGTTATGATGTGGGAGATGATCACCTTCAAAAAACTTTTTTGGGCCGAAGACAAAGCGCAACTTGTCAGTAAAGTACGACGAGGTATCCAAGGCAACCTTTGGAAGCAGGTTCTCGTTTTTGACGAACAATTGAATTCAATTTTTAGAAGGTGTCTCGCTGCAAACCCTGAGTCTCGGTACGACAACGCCGCTGACTTTTTGACTGATTTGAATAAGTATATAAAGTCAAAATCCATGTTCTCTTCTACCATTGAAATGCGACAGTTCATTAACTCTAATTTTAACGATGAGTTCAACAACCACGAAGAAGAAGTTTCAAATCTTTTGAAAACCCACAAGTTTGATCTAGACAATCAAGATGCTATCCAAATTAACGCTGAGTCGGGTCGTCACTTCCAGGCTCCAGTTCAGACCAGCATTGCCGAGTTACGTGAGCTAAAGAAGGTACCAAGTTTCGACCCCAATTCGGGTGATAGCCTCGACACGTCAGCTAATTTGTCGGCTATTGCCGACGAAGAAAGTATTACTGGCAGTTCTTTCACTTTTGGGAATGGAGCCGATGTCACCGAGGCCGAAATGGCCGGAAAGGGCTCATTTGACGCTCCTAATGATTTAGAAACTCTAGTTCCTGACAAAGAAGTCGTCGTTGAACGGAAGGCGAAAAAGGGAAAAGCGAATCCTTTCGACCCATCTAAAGCAGTCGATATCGGTCCCGAATTGAATTTGAAATCGGGTTTAATGATGGAAAGCGAGAGCGATAGGTCTAATACCTTCCATCCCCACAACGTTGTTAAACCGTCGAGCTCTGCTAGTTATGACAACTTGAAACTGGTTGATGAACAGAAGTCCGAAAAGTGGAAACTCTCTGGCGATTTTGACCGTAATCTGAAATACGGACTAGTTATTGGAATTCTTGTATCGATCATTGGAATTTCTTATTTCTTCGTGGGATTTAACGAGGTCGACGGGCTTATCTTGGCGAGCAAACAATGTCAGGAAACACCATTTACCGAAGATTGTGAGCGAAAAAAGATCGTTGTCGGTGACCCGAAGAACTGGTTTCATAAAAAGCCAACCGAGCGCTCGCCATCGGCGACCCAGAGAAAACTCAATGAGTTAAGTAACGAATCTAAGGGTTCAGATTAATCAATTCACTCGTAATTGATCGAGGTGGAGGAGTCGACCAGAGACTCAATACAAAGCCTCCATCACCACTTCCAGTCAGTTTACAGGCTCGCGCGCCGAAACTATTTAATCGTCTCATATGCTCGAGCACAGATTCGTTGCAAAGCCCCCATTCATAAAAACAACTATGGGCTAACTCAATAGCCTCTTTGAGTAGCGGAAAACCACCTCTTTCAGTCTTTTGCAGTAACGCATCTTTAGCGAGGGTCACGGAGTCGCGCATCCTTTGATCAATGAGTTCTCCCCTTCTCGGGTTTTCTGCAATTAATTTTTTAACTCTCTCAACACATTCGGAAGTCAATCCGCGCTTTCCACTGTACGACAAATACCATTTTGGTCGCCACTTAGGAAGAAGCTCATTGCGCTCACCATCTCTTGTGAATACCAGTCCACTTCCCGATAAGGCTACTGCGATATCAACACCACTGCTCTCACCGTGAAAGGTATCTTCAAGACCTCTGGCAAAGTCATAAATTTCATCTTCATTTAAAAAATCGTTAGCAACTAGGTAGCGAGAAATCGCAACACAAAGGGCCGCAGATGCCCCCATGCCAGCTCCCACTGGAATTTCATTATCAATGACCAATCGATCTTTTAGCTCACTTCGTTCCCGTCCCAATTGCTTCAAGGCCTTATCAAAAATTCCAGAGAATAGAACCTGAACTTCTTGGCCACGACTCCCCTTGAATTCCACTTGTAGGTTTTCAGAATTTTTCTCGGCAAGAATTTTAAAACTTTTTCCATAAACGGGAAAAACGAGGGCTGGAGCCCCCCTGAGTACAGAATGCTCTCCTGCTAGAATCCATTTACCAAATACTTGGGATTGAAAATAGGCTTTGGTTTGATCTAGGTGCTCCATTAACAAATGACCTTACTTGAGACTCTTTTTAAGACCGTCGAATAAATCTTGATCTTGTTTGCGATAGATAAAGTGAACGTTGGGACCAGCATCCATAGTAATAATTGGACCCCGACCTTCATTCTCCCACTGACTCTTTCCGGCTTGAATGGCCTCTATCGAACCCGCATTCATATAGCCAAAATGGGGATGAGACGTTTCAAACAAGGCGTGCATATCCCAGAATTCTTGCCAGCAAATTTGGTAGGCAGATTCCCAGTTTTCATTTTGTAAACTACCCATCAAAGCCTCGAGGCGACGATGGGCCCTCTCGGGGCGCCCCAAAAAGAGTTCACTACTTGTCACACGTAAATGGGCTTCACTTGAAGAAACCGATTTTTTCTCATCAGAGACGATTGCCACATGGTGAAGCAAGTTCTCAGAGTTATAGGGAAGCTCAACAGATTTACACTCGCCTTCTGTTGTCCATAACCCCCATGGTG
>JAUHWN010000081.1 GCA_030424665.1 Bdellovibrionia bacterium
TTGGAATCTTAAGTTACCACGACCGTCATTGCCTATCAGTTGAGCACGCTGCACCAAGTCTCGGTACGACTCACTTAATTGGGTTTGATTACCTCGGTACCAACCTTGGACACTGGGATTAAGATCGACAGGGATATTCGTTTCCCAATTGGATCTATTTTTAACAAGAGGGCCGGAAAAGTTAATGTACTCCCTTGTTTGATTCGCCTGCTCAATTCCCATGGTAACAAGGTATGAAGCTTCACCATTGACCACCGCTGAGCTCTGTAGACTCATGTAGTGCATAAGAGGAAGTCTCGTGCCACCACCCTCTAAATACCTTTCGGTATTTTTAGTGAACGCAAACCAAGTGGCGTAAAGAGGATTAGTATCTACTTTATTAGAGTCGACTTCCATATATACATGGGCATTGGTGTTTCTTTCGACAACAAAAGCTCTGGCCGGATTCTCTGGATTCTTCTCAAGAATTCTTGCCACTTTAATCTGACAAGTAGAGCCAGCATCCATACAGGTGATCTTTAGATCAAAGCGATCAGGACAGTCACTTGTCATCGTCATTTGCGCGACTCTATTTTCATTCAAGCGACCTTCGTAATGGTAGTGAAGTCGATCATTACCATCGAGATCTTCCCAGAAGATAAAACTCGATTCAATTCGACCGCCCGATTTCACTTCGATGCGAAAGCGGTGAATTTTTTGTGCGAGAGCTTTGTCGGCCGCAGTGCCAGAACCAGATTCACGGGAATCCATTGTACTTAAAAGTAAAGATAAAATATTGTCTTGGCCTGCACCAGAGTAGAAGTAGTTTCCTGAATAATGGGCACCAGTATAACTTGGTACCGTATGACGATATAAATCCAAAGGGTGAATATCTCGCGGGTGAAGTATATCTGGCGTTAAGCCGGCGTGGTCGACTTCAAGGTTACCATCATAGCCATGACCGCGACCTCGAACGAAATCTCCCACCAAGTCTGAGGGGGATCTTTCACGAAGCAAGCCACCTTCATCAATCTCTCGACCTGACCCTTCGCTCTCTTCTTCAACATCTCGGTCCGCATTCACTTCAGGCTCTTGAGTTGAAGTATCTTGGGGAGTGGAGGTATTTATTTGCGGTTTCCCGTCCTTCTTTCCGCAAGAGATAAGTACACTTGAAATAAGTGCGACGAGGGCAAAAGTGACAATTTTGCGCCAAATTATTTCAGATCTAAATAAAGGCGAAACCATAGTAATAAACTCTCCTGAGCCTATTACCTAGCAAGGCCAACACCATTTCTAACTCTCTTTGCAGGGATTTGAGCTTACCTTTTTTCAAAGACTAGCCCTAGTTTGTCAGCGATTTTAGGTCTCAACTCTCAGGGTGATAGAGTTCAGATTGTTTAGCCAAAAAATCACAGGTAAATTGATTGCCTCTGAGCCATTTTCGATGGGAATCATAATCGGGTGAGTACTTAGAGACCAGGCTCCAAAAGGCTTTTGAGTGATTCTGGTGGCGCAAGTGAGCTAACTCATGAATTAAAACATAATCAATGACTTCTTTAGGAGCCACCATAAGTTTCCAATTGATACTAATCGCACCTGCCGATGAACAGGAGCCCCACATCGTTTTTTGATTTCTCAAACTCACTTTTTGTGGCTTGAGCTGCATTTGATTCCCCAGCTGATCGATTCGCGGCAAGATAAAAACCCGAGCTGCATTTTTATAAAAGTCTTTGACCTTTTCTAGGGCCAAATCGTGGTATTCCCTTTTGATTTCTGGCCCTTGTAAATACTTTTGGGGAACATCAAGAACCAACTGATTTCCGACGAAACCCATTTCAAATTTTTTGTTACCCGAAACGACCTGAAATAGAACGGGATATTCTTTGCCCAAAAAAGGAAAGTGCTCTCCGTGAATAAAGCGCTTCGGTGGGTACTTTTGCCTAATCTTATCCATTTCCCTTTGATGATCGGCAATCCAGGGGTAATTCTCGGCAATGAATTCAATAATTATAGATCGAGATAGGGATTTCGAGGCCGAAACCTTGATATGTCCGTTGGTCTTTGATTGAACAGAAAGACGCTTTCTCGGAGCTCTTTCAACGACAAAATTAAGATCTTTATAGGAGATAACTTCTCTCTCCTCGGGCTCGTTTACCCTCTTTACAGAGGATCGAGATTTAAATGAAAAAAGTCGCAACTGCTCAAACATAAATTTATTATGCACAACTTGAGAATTGAATCAATCAAGTCTATTGTGCAGTGGATAGGAATTTTTATGACTGGAGATTTTAAAAGTCTCGTTCCGGAGACCATTCTTACCGCGGTAGAAAAAGCAAAGATGTTTCCGACTGGAGAAGTCAGGCAGCTCAATTCCTATGAAAACCGCGTTTACGAAATTATTTTGGAACCGACACCCCTGTCTCCCATCCAAGACAAATCAATTATCGCCAAGTTTTATCGTCCCCATCGATGGTCAAAAGAATCCATTCGAGAGGAACACGAATTTATCGAAAATCTTGCAGCTGAGGGTATGCCTGCAATTGGCGCATTTCGACTGTTCGACGGAGAGACGATACTAGAGCACCATGGTTTTTTTACGAGTCTTTTTCCAAAGTTTCGAGGGAGAATGCCCCAAGAGTTCCTTGATGATGATTTACTGCAAATCGGACGAAGACTCGCACTTCTACACAATGTTGGTGCGCAAAAGGTAGCGGAGCATCGTCCGGATTTTGACACTGAAGATTACGGATGGCAGTCATTAGAGCGAATCACCCAGTGGATTGAACCCTCTCTCCACCACGATTACAAAGAAATCGCCAAAGAAATTCTCGAATGGGTTGATGATGGACTCGCAGAATTCCCCTACATACGTATTCATGGCGACTGTCACCGAGGAAACCTCCTACAGCTCGAAAATGAATTCTACTTTATTGATTTTGATGACTTTTGTAATGGCCCCGAAGTTCAAGATCTTTGGATGCTTGTTGCCGATCCCAATGACCAGAGAGAGTTTGATTTGATTCTAAAAGGTTACGAAGAATTGAGGGATTTTGATCGCAGCCAACTTGATTTAATTCCCGGGCTCAGAGGCTTGCGCATAATCATGTATGCCGGCTGGATTGCCGCTCGGTGGCATGACCCATTTTTCAAGCAAACCTTCCCCCAATTTACAACCTACAACTACTGGGCTGACGAACTCGCATCCTTGAAAGCCTGCGTAAACAAACTGACATAGTGCTCCGCATTAAGTGTTGGAACTCTTGCCCTATTTCAAGCACACCGCTAAGTTACACAAGGCCAGGTCCCATACAAAAGCGTCTTGTGAACCCCGTCAGGTCCGGAAGGAAGCAGCGGCAACTTGCACACTTTGTGATATGGGCCGCCTGGCCACTTTTTTCTTTAGGAAATTGTGGGTTTCCTTAACTGGTAAAAAGAAGAGGCGAAAACTTTGTCCTACCAAGTGATTGCCAGAAAATGGCGACCTCAATCATTCGAACAGCTTGTCGGGCAAGATCACATTGCTCAAACCCTGATTAATGCCCTTCGAAGTGGTCGACTTCCCCATGCTCTTCTTTTTACAGGCCCCCGTGGTACAGGCAAAACTTCAAGCGCTCGCATTTTGGCAAAAAGCCTTCGCTGCCCGAATGCTCAAGAGTTTGTTCCCTGTAATGAGTGCTCCGAGTGCAATGATATTTCACAAGGTCGAAGTCTCGATGTGGTCGAAATCGATGGTGCCAGTAACAATGGTGTCGATGCCATTCGCGAGCTTCGCGAAACCGTGGGTTACATGCCTTCTTCTGGCAAAAATAAAGTTTATATTGTCGATGAAGTTCACATGCTATCGACCAGTGCCTTCAATGCTTTATTGAAAACACTCGAAGAGCCGCCCTCTCACGTAACATTTGTTTTGGCAACGACTGAGCTGCAAAAGATACCAAATACGATTCTCTCTCGTTGCCAACGCTTTGACTTTAGAACAATTGCCACGCGAAAAATCGCTGAGCACCTCAAACAAATATGCGATAAAGATGGCGTTCAAGCCGAAATGGAAGCTCTTTGGACCCTAGCTCGTCAGGCTGGTGGATCAATGCGCGATAGTCAAAGTTTGCTCGACCAAGTTATTACATTCTGCCAAGGAGAAGTCAGTCTCGATGCCGTCGTCAGTGTTCTCGGCCTTACTGATCGCTCCCTTCTAACAAAAACCCTGCAATCCTTAGTCGACCGAGACGAACAAGGGGTTATTGAAATTGCCCAGAGTATTTTTAAGTCGGGCCTAGATCCAAAAGTTTTTGTCCAAGAACTTCTCGAAGAGATCCGCAACCTTCTCTATGTCAAAGTCGGAGAAAAGGGAGCCGAGCTCGTCGACCTCCCCGACTCAGAAATCGATTTTTTAAGGACAGTTTCAGAAAAATTAGGGGATCACGACATCCATCTTCTTTTCGATATGACCTTAAAAGGTTCAACAGATATTCATCGCAGCCAGGACTCTCGAATTGTTTTAGAAATGCTCTTACTGCGCATGGTGAATGCTCCACGAATTGTTCCGTTGGCACAAATTCAAGCTGGTTTCTCCGGACAAGGGCAAGCCCTTAAAAAAAAAGTTGAAACAAGAGCTCAGTCAGTTCAACAAGCTTCTGTAAATACACCTCAACCATCTCCTTCAGCAGAAGCCAAACCTCCAGTACAAAAAACATCTGAACAAGACCCGAACTCAAAGGCTACCCAGCAAGATACAGATCCTGGCAGCACGACCCAAAGTCATACGTCCACAGAACCACAGAATAGTTCACCTCAGACTCCATCCCCCAAAGGGCCGTGGGTCGATTTTGTTGATAAGGTGAAGAGTGCCAACGGACTTCTAGGTGCTATGCTTGAAAACACGAGCCTTCTAGAAAAAAAGGATGGAATCGTTTATTTGGTGATTCCTAAAAAAATGGCTTTTTTCTCTGAAAAGATAAAAGAGCCCGACAATTTAAAACGTATCAAAACTTTCTTGAAAACATTTTGGAATGAAGACCTCGATGTTGAAATCTCACTTTCTGATGGGAACGAGAGTAGTGTTCAAACTCCAAAACAAAAAAAAGAAGAGCTTATTCAAAAAAAGAAAGTTTCTGATAAAGAACAAGTTGAAAGCCATCCGCTGATTCAATCAGCACAAAAGCAATTTAAATCACAAATTGTATCTATTAAGGAGAAACCATGAGAGGTCGAGGTAAAGGCGGCGGCAGCATGCAAGCCCTAATGAGACAAGCCAATCAAATGCAGCTTAAGATGAAGAAACTCCAAGAAGAGTTATCAGCAAAGGAATACTCTGCAACTTCTGGTGGAGATGCCGTAAAGGTAACCGTCAATGGTGACAATAAAGTTGTGGGTTTAGTAATTAGTGAAGATGTTATGTCTTCTGGTGATACTGAAATGCTGCAAGATCTACTTTTAACTGCCACCAATGAGGCTCTTGAAGAAGCGAAAAAGGACAACGAAGAACAAATGTCTCAACTGACTGGTGGGATGAACATTCCCGGCTTCTAGAGAATTAAATGTTAAAGATTTCTGCACTCAAAAAACTTATTCATGAACTCAGCCAGCTCCCTGGCATCGGCCCCAAAACAGCGGGCCGCCTGGCTTACTTTATTCTCAAGAACAAGGACTACTCTAAAAACCTTCGCGAGGCCCTTGTTCAAGTCGAAAATGAAGTTCATGATTGCCCCGTTTGTTTTTCATTTACGGACAATGAAGCCGAGTGTGACTATTGCCTAGATCCTATGCGGAGTGATGACATAATTTGTGTTGTCGAAGATCCGGCTAACATCGAACGAATTGATTCTTCCGGGGTCTTCAAGGGTCGATACCACGTTCTCCGAGGAGCTCTCTCTCCATTGGATGGAATTGGCGTAGAGGATCTAAAAATTAAAGAGCTCGTACATCGTATAGAAAAGAAAGACGATATGGGTGAACCACTGACCAAGGAAATCATCCTTGCGCTCGATGCTGACCTTGAAGGAGACACGACGGTTCTCTACCTTTCAAAAAGTCTCAGAGAAATGGGTTTTAAAGTAAGCCGTATCGCCCAGGGTGTACCCATTGGTGGAGACATTGACTATATTGACGAACGAACTATGGGTAGAGCCATGGAATATAGGGTGGAATTATAAATGGCCTTAATTAGTCACGAAACTAAAGACCTCAATTGTAAAATTGTTTATTACGGCCCTTCTCTCGGTGGTAAAACCACAAACGTTAAGTGGGTCTACGATCAAATAAGTGGAGTTTCTAAATCAAAACTGACTGAATTCACGGCCGACCCTGAGAGAACTTTAAAGTTTGATTTCTTACCTGTAATGGCCGGAGAATGGCGAGGATTAAAAGTTAGGTTTCACCTCTATTCGGTTCCCGGACAGGAAGTTTTTGATCATCGAAGAAAAATGCTATTAACAAACACTGATGGTGTTATTTTTGTGGCAGATTCTCAGACCGATCGCATGGATGAAAATATACAATCCATGAAAAATCTCGAGAAAAACCTTGAGCAGCAGGGCTACGATATAAAAAAGGTTCCTCTGGTTCTTCAGTACAATAAGAGAGATCTAGAAAACATTGCCTCTGTCGCCGAACTACGAGCTGCACTTAACAAGTACAACGCCCCAGATTTTGAGGCGACAGCGCAAAATGGTGAAGGCGTTATGGAAAGTTTTAAAGCGCTCTCAAAAGAACTAATAAAAAAGTTAAAGGGTGGAGAAATATGAGCATTATTGAAGAAATCAATCAGCTCAAGAAAGAACGAAACGCCCTCGTACTCGCCCACTATTACCAAGAAGGTGAAATCCAAGATATTGCCGACTTCTGTGGAGACAGCTACTTTCTCGCTAAAAAAGGTCAGGAGAGTGATGCTGATGTCATTTTATTGGCTGGTGTCACCTTCATGGCTGAGTCTGTAAAAATTCTTTCTCCAAATAAAACTGTTCTGGTTCCAGACATGAAAGCAGGCTGTTCTTTAGTTTTTGAGTCACCCTATGAGAACTATCTCCAGTGGCGAAAAGATAATCCCGAAGCAATAGCGATGACCTATATTAATAGTAGTGCAGATGTTAAGTCTATTTCAGACGTTATCTGTACTTCGAGTAACGCTGAAAAAATTGTTAATTCAATCCCTACTGATAGAAAAATCCTCTTCGGACCCGATAAAAACCTAGGAAGATATCTTGCAATTAAATTGAAGCGTGAGATGGATTTTTGGGATGGGACCTGTGAAGTACATGTCCTATTCTCCCATAAGAAGTTGTTTGAAGTTAAACAGGAACATCCCGATGCACTAGTGATCGCTCATCCAGAATGCAGCGAGGCCGTGCTTGAACATGCAGATGTTATTGGTTCTACATCTAGACTTTTAAGCGAAGTTGAAAACAACAAGAAGTATAAGAAGTTCATCGTTGCTACAGAGACGGGTATATTTCACCAAATGAAAAAACTTCGGCCCGATGCTGAGTTAATTCAAGCGCCTGTAACTAATCATTGTGCCTGCAATGACTGCCCCTACATGAAGCTTAATAGTCTAGAGAAAATTAGAAATGCATTGCGAGATCTGGAGCCACAAGTCAGTGTCGATGAAAACATTCGAAAAAAGGCCGCTCTCAGCTTACAAAGAATGATGGACATTTCGAACGACAAAAAAGTGGCTTGGCCACAGCAGTTTGAACTCTAAAAGGTAGCAAATTCATTTTAGCTCCTTTCTTCTTAACACAAAATTATTTTGTTTTTACAGTGCTATCGGTGTTCACATAGAACGATGATATTTTTCGATCCTTCTGAAAGGCATCTAAATAATCATTTGATGAATAGCCAGGAACACTAGAATAAAGACATTTTATTTTTTAGCTTCAGCCCTAATTGCCATCTCCCTAATTTCATGTGGTCACCTGGAAAATGAGAATTCTAAAGAATTTGTTAAGATGTATCCAAATCAATCAGAATCTATTTACGTTTGGCCAATAGTCGTAGAGCAAGGAGCTGATCTCAAAGTATTTTTTTCTAGTAAGAAATTTTCTCAAGGAATCAAAATATTTAAAGCTTCGCCTTCGGATCAGGATATTAATGATGACTCACTCTTTCAAAAAAAAATTGTTGCTGAGAAGAGTTTCAAAAGTATTACCAAAAACTCTGTTCACCGATGTTCTCCGAATAAAGGGTGTAATTGGGATCCAAATGGAGAATTTAAAATTCAAAATTCTTGGGAGCCCGGAGTCTATCGAATCTCCTTTAAAGGAACCGACAACCAACGACGAGATGCTCACTTTTTTGTCGTAAACCCTAAGATTCAAAATGCGGACTATTTAGTGCTCTTTGATTGGATGGTACTTCAAAATTATAATTTTTTCGGAGGACAAAACAACTATGTTGGCATTCAAGAAAATCAACTTAAGAGAACCGCAAAGTTAAAGGACAATAATAGATTTCGATATTCGTTAAAGAGACCCTTATTAGCTCTAAATCATCTTTATCCTGATTCAATGTCAGAACCTCCTAGTTTTGAGAAAAATACAAAGCTTATTTGGTATGGACAGAATTTTATTAAAAATTTAAAGAATCTGGGTTTTTCAGGGCAGGTATATCCCAATAATTGGGAATTAATCAAAGACAGGGTTGATTTCAAAAAATTTAAATACATTTTTCTTAGCGGCGTCCAAGAGTACTTATCACTAGAATTAATCACGAAGCTCCAGGAATATATTCAATCAGGCGGGAACTTGATTATTGCCGCCGATGAATTTGCATTTAGGAGAATTCGAGAGAGTGGTAGCCAATTTGAATTTTACTTTGACCCTCGTAAGGATCCAAAGTTCGATTTGGACCCTCTAAACACTCCAACTCAATTTTCTGCGCAAATCCCTATACGCGACCGTTTTGGAGTGTCTGTTGAGTATGGTAGCAGTTTCGGATTTCACAGTTCCAGTCGTGAAATTATTCTTTTGAGGAAAGACCACCCTTTATTAGCAGATTTGGATTTTAAACTTTTGAAGAAAAAAAAGTCCTGGATGCCAGGCGCGTCAATTACTAGAACTGCTAACAATAATTTTTGTATTCAAAGTGAGACGTTTTCATGCTCAGAGCAGGTTGTCTTTTTGTATTATTACGAAAACAACCAAGCAGAGAAAACTTGCTGTGAAGACCAAAAGGACCTCGACTTCGCTATCGACGGAATCGTAAACCATACGAGAAATTCTATTTCTAAAGAACTTTTCGCTCCATTTTTCTTAGCAAAGGTTGGAACAGGTACGATGACTTTTTTCCCAGATGGAAATTTTCTTCAGCGAATAAATTTTAAAAAATGGTTTGAAAAGTATGATAGATACATCAGAACAAAGCAGTATCTTAGGGATTTCAAGACCCAAAAATCGTCAGGCAAGTGATCAAAAGATATACGGTGAATTATCCGAATTGTTAAAAAGTAGTCGATTATTGTAATTTTACTCAACATTAGTCCGGCCATGCCGATAGCTTATATAAGAACAGTGAATGATGGTGAACAAATGAGTTCTAATGGAGTTATTATGGGTGCGGAAAGGCGTTATGCCCCAAGGTTAAATATTGATACAGTTGAAGTGATTGAAATTGTTGATCTCGACTCTACAGATACAGTTGCTTCCAAAGGGGTTTTGATCGATGCCTCTTCTAGTGGTTTCCTAATTCATATTGATCGAAGAGATTTGGTAAATCAAAATTATAGAGAGTCTCTTTCTCTAGACGCTATCATTGGTAAAACTCTAAGTGTTGAAATCGAAAACATGAAACTAGATGTGATTGGTCAAGTTATTCGAACCCGTCGAATCGGCACAAGCATTTTTGAGCTTGCTATAGATTATTCAGAGGATGCTCCACAATACTGGCGCGAATGCCTCTTAGACCTACTCCCTAAATCTGGGGAACTATAAGTAATTTTAGGCCTTTGCAGGCCTAAATCCCTTCTATCAATTCAAAAAGTAAGAAGCGTTAAAGAGGCGAAAATCCCTCGATCGCCTGTTCACTCATAAGACTCAAGCGATAGTGGGCAGGCATGAACCAACTAAAGGCTTCTAATATCCCACGCCACTCTTCTTGCGGAGGATTGCCTAAAGATTCCAAAGAAAATGCCATGTCGTAATTTTTTTGATCTGTACTAACCATCAAAATCTTCGGCTGTACAAGATTTTGATTATTTAAGAAGTTACGAAAAACCTTGCGAGCATACTGTGGAAAATACTCCTCTGAAGGATCTCCCACATAGAGCTGCTGCCCTTCTTTTAACTCAAATTGAGAATTGAGTTCCTCTTGCTGAACTGGCGTTACAAACTGCCCTCTTTGCATATAGTTCCAAATCATTCCATAGGTCAGAACATAATCTGGATATTCTTTATGGGGGTTAATAGCAATACCGATTCCACGCTCACTCGCCCATCGTACTAAATTGAGACAAGGCTCGCCTTCGGATTCATTGATCTCAACCATCATATAGGGCCAACTGTCTGGCCCCATTTGAGGCTGATCCTTCAATAACTTAAATTTGAGTTCGGGCAAGAGGATTAAAAAATCTTGTTCCCAACTGCCATCTCTAGCAGAGGGATGAAGCTTCAATAACTCGTTTAATTTCTCAGTATTCATGACCCTTGAATTAGCATGGCAAACTCCGATGTCAACTGTTAGAGAGCCATTATTTAGGTTTGAGGGGGGTCTATGCCCTTTTTCTTGTCCTCTGGAAGGTATCGCAGGACCTGCTCAATCGCCACTGGAATATGGGAGGCAACTTGGCCGTTTTCATAGCGAACAAGAGCACTGACGTGATAAGAGGATCCAGTCACTGATAACCCTTTCTGAGTGACTAAAAATACCGAGGGTGCATTTGAATTGTCATGGGCCAAAGGAATGACAATTGGCTCCTTCCACCGAATCGCAACCAAATTGTTTGCTGAACTAAGGCTATCCCTCTGACTCTCGAGAACATCACTATCTGCGACTTTTTCTCCGGGGCTCGAAATCTGCCAATTGAATAGACTGGCAAGGCTCACTGAACAAATAAGCTGAACTGCTAAGAGACTGATAATGAACTTCACAAAGGACCTCGCTTTCACAGTACAGTAACTGCAAAACTGGGGCTCATGCGTATAGCAACCTATTTCGCACAATTGATAAAATCATGACAGGGCTGACCAAATAGGGCAGCTCACTGTCTAAACTTTGACTAGAGAGAAAGATCGTCGAGATAGATTCGTCTAAGAAAGATAAATTCGTCATCTAGTTCTTTTTTATCGCGCATCTTTTCGTGGAGTGGTTCTTCTCTATCAGATGCTTCAACCCAAAAGCGATCCAGTCGTTTCTTATAGGCGGATTTCTTCAAAAAACCACGCCGTTGGTAACTACTCTTCAAATACTTATAGCACTTTCGTGCGAAACTTGAATGGGGCCGATGTAAAATGCAAGATTCAAAAAATGCAATATCCTGTTCGCCCTCAGAAATTGAGACTAATTTTGTAGATAGTTGACCGGCAAGTAAAAGACTCTTGGAATACCGATAATCACTAGAGTACTTATTCAAATCTTTATTGACCCGAGCAGACCCCTCAAGAAAGAAAACAAACCCATAATCTTTACCTCGCTTTTCGGCCTTCAAACCTTTTTCATAAAATGCCTGAGCGGTCGCAGGATTATTCTTGATATTTGTTAAACTTTTCTTCCAAAACTTTAGCAAACCTCTTTGAAAGAGCGATTGGTTACCGGTCTTCATCGCATGATTGACAATATTGGAACTCAAGTCATAGTTACGCAAAACTCGCACAGATACAGCCAGTGACTTTTTCAAGGTTTGCTTTAGCGGATAACCAGTAATTTGATTTAGATCCATAGCGCGAAATAATTTATCGATAGCTTCTCTGTACATTTTAAGAGCAAGAAGTATTTCTATGCTTTCCTCAGGTCTCAACCCCTCTGTTTTTACATCCCATCGAATCGGTTTTAACTTAAAGTCCTCCGATGATCTACTGTGACAGGTGTTACAATTCGAAATAATATGTCGTAATCGCCAGTTGGCGCGCAAATATTTCTCCATTTGATAATCATCGGTAATAGCATTGATATCATCATTAAATTGCTCGATTACCGTCAACATCGCCGGGTCACTATAGCTCTTTTCAAGCTGGTGACTTATTAATGCATTGGTCGTCTTAAGTTCTTGTAAGTTGGCCAAAATAATCTTCTGATTCTTTTGATCTTCAAACTTATAAAGTTGACCCATATACGGAATAAGGTTTGAGATCGTGGCAGCAAATCGATGCATCGATGATTTGAGATCGGCTTTCTGTCCATTTTCACTATCAGATGAAGTACATGAAACTAATCCAAAACAAATTGCGAACAATACTATGACATATATTTTTAAGCTTTTCATACCCCGACATTATACTCAAATCATGCCAAAACTAAAACAAAGAGATTGCTCGAGACGAAAGTTAAAGAGGCATATTGACTCTTTAAGGGTTATTGTTTCTCAATAGTGGGAGCGAACCTCTGCAAGCCGACAATTTTTGTTGAGTGTCGTTTAATTGAACTCTTTCCATTTTGCCCTCAATCTCTCCATTCATTGAATTTCTCAATCATTACTATTAGTTCAATCGGCGCTTGCATATTTTAGCATTCTTAATTTTCGGCAATTTTTTTGCTTTATTAATCGTCGATTTAGAAAAGCTCTATAAATAGAAGAATCCTTTAGTGAAAAGAAGGCAAAAGTGAAACAAATTCGAAATCTCTTTATTATTTTAATCGCCCTCGGTTCGTCCTTAGCTTTGTGGGCCAAACCAGAAGTACCGCCAGGGATTAGCAATCCACAAGATCTCAATAAGTTCTGGCATGTTACTGAAGGGGCTGACGTTTACCCTTATGCATGGGCCGTTAGCCTAAGAAACCACGCGGGTGATGGTAGCATGTACCTCGACAATTTAGATGAAAAGTATGGAATAATACCAAATCCTTACGCTGCCGAAGATGTTGCTGACTATTATAAAAGCCCTTACCTGCTTCCCTATATCGGGGTATCGGCGAGCTGGAGTGATGCTCCCCACGATCAAGCCGATGTATACAAACCGGTTGGAAATCTCGATGAGGATGTCGCCAGCTGGGCCCAACTCAAAAGAGCATTTAGAATCATTGATGGAACACCCAGTATTGCGATGATCGGAACGAATTGCACCTTCTGTCACTCAAACTCGATGACCTATCGATCCAATATTTCCGAAAATTTCAAACATGTATTTGTTGAAGGTGCGGGCAACATTATGAATGTCCGAGGGTTCTTTCGCGATATGGCTGGCTCTACCGTATTAATGTTTCTTAACGTAAAAAAACTTAGGGAGTTTCTGTCTGGAACTCAAAACATTCTCGGATTTGGCTATCAAGTCGACCAGGCTTTACCGATTGCAAGTCAATTTGTATGTCAGTTTAAAAACGATATTGAATTTAATGTCACCGGAAATTCTACACAAAGATTTTTCCTCGGAAACTGGATTGCACGCACTGAAACACCACAATACGAAGCTGGAGAAATCCCCTGTGCGGAAGAGGAAGAAACCTCTGGAGAATCGCGCTTGATCACAATACAAGCTCTCAGAAGTTGGTTTAAAAACAGAGCGCGATCACATATTCTCGAATATAGAACAACAGTTAAAGAATATTTAGAAAAGCTTCTAATCATTACGGTCTTTAAAGATCTTAGGGAAGAAGCCAATCAAAATAAAATGCCTACTGACGAAGAACATGAGTGGTTTAAGGCACAAAATTTACTCACAAAAGAACTTCAAGCTCGAATGGAATGGTTGGCTAACACAATTTCTGGTTACCCAGACACTGACCAAACTCCTTCAGGGTATGGAACGACCGATGCATTTGGAAGAATCGGAAATACAGTTGCACGATACGATGATCCAGTTCCCTTAAAGGCCAATGTATCTTTCCCGCATATGTGGGGAATCAAATATCGATCAATGTTTCATTGGAACGCTAATACAAACTCAGTTTTAATGAGAAATATTGGTCAAAGTTTTGGTTTAGGTGCCGTTCTTAGTAACAAGGCAACTCCAGAGGAAGCACAAGCTGAAGCACGAGAAATGGCTGAAATGTCTGATGAAGATAAGAGAAACTATCTTATCGAAAAAGGCCGCTTTAGAGCCACGACAAATATTCCCAATCTCGGTTACTTAGAAAAGAAGATTTACGACATTAAAATTCCACAATGGACAGAGCTAATGGGCGACGACATTGACCGTGAAAAAGTTATTCCTGGATGCGAAGTTTATGTTAAAAATTGTATGGGATGCCACACTGGAGCAGAGACTCGAGTAGGACCATCCGGAGAACTTATCAACTACCATTCATTTCCGTTAACGACGATTGGTACCGATCCTAATCAGTCCGTTATGCAGGCAAAGTTTATCGATGGAAAACCCCTTAAAGAGGTTTTATTTGGTTTTACTCAAGCCGTTCGCGATCAGTTTGCTTCAGATAGCCCTGGTTCAGTTGACGCTGAAGGCTTTCTTAACGACTTTTCATATGTAAAAGAAATTAGAGGACCAGAGGTTTTCAGGGACTCGTTTAGAGGAGAGACTGAAGCTAACGCACGATTCGATCTCGGCTACCTCAATACACCTATGTTAACTGGATATGTAGCCCGTCACCTCTCTGGAGTTTGGGCCACAGCGCCTTACCTTCACAATGGTTCTGTTGCCAATATAATGGAACTTCTTACTCCACCTGAAAATCGTATGACTCAATTCTATGCGGCCAGTCAACCTATTACCGA
The DNA here is from genome assembly GCA_030424665.1 of Bdellovibrionia bacterium. Taxonomy (GTDB): domain Bacteria; phylum Bdellovibrionota; class Bdellovibrionia; order Bdellovibrionales; family JAGQZY01; genus JAUHWN01. Next base: position 14,795 of record JAUHWN010000081.1, read on the forward strand.
TGTAGAAACCGGAGAGATTTTACTACCCGGTCGAGCCTACGACGGCGTGAAACTTGGGTACTTCCAACCGAATCAAGGTCTTCTCAGAAAAATCTGTAAATACGATTCAGAGAAATGCTTCATCGTTGATAATGGATCTGTTGATTGGTTTTACAAATTGATGGACGCAGGTTCATTGAAAGATGAGGACGGCAATTTTGTACTTGATAAGTACGGCAACAAGCAACCCGATCCCGTCTTGGCAAGGCAAGCTATTGAGGCCGTTTACTCGCAACTTGATCAGCTTGGAAGCGGTAATAGTAATAGAGGTCATTACTTCGATCATTTTGACGATATGACTTTTGCGGACAAAAGAAATTTAATTGAATTTTTAAAGGTCCTACAACCCGAGCCAGAATATGCCTGGGAAAACCCTGGAAACTACTACCAAATCAATAAGATTGATCCATTGCAGGCACTTTCTCCAGCGAATGCCAGTTGTTCAGCTGTTTCTGAATAAGAATTGTGACTGAGCACAAAAACAAAAAGAGTCGGTATTATACCGACTCTTTTTGTTTAAATTGCATTTTAAGTCTACTAGATGCCTGCCATGTAATTTGAAAGCCGCTCTGTGTAGTCGCTTTTTTGTTGCTCAGTCAATGGAAGTCTCTTGTTGTCTTTACAAAAGTTAAACGCCTTGAGCCTCTTCTCGGCAACTGACATATCTTCGGGATAACTAAAAGTAATGAGCAAGTTACAAGCCCTAAAACCGAGATTGAGAGTACAGTAGTACTCGTTTTCCGAATTGCTCGAAAAGGCCGTCGAGCCAAGCGGGTTTTTCTTGCAAAGTTCAAATAGAGTTTCTGTATGATTCATTTGATCTTGTTCGTTGCGAAGTCCTTTGAGTACATCGACGATATAGTTAACCGGAATTAACTGATGAATGGCCTCGATATCTCGCGGCTCGAGAACTATAGGCCTTTCGAGGGCAACTTTTGAGCAATAGGTGTAAGCGACCTCTCTATAGGCGAAATCAACATCAAGCGATGCAATAGATAGCGCAAGCACACATAATTTGAATTTAGTTATTTCACCCTTTTTAACTCGAAAGCCATATTCCGCTCGAATAAGGTTATCGACCGCTACGTCTGCTTTAAGAAAGTCGACAATCTTGTCACCAATTCCTGATTGCTTGAGATAATTAATTTCATGAACAATAAGATCTCCAATTTGAACTGGCTTTTTTGTCATATTGCGAATGCTCTCGACAGAGTCACCCAGCCAGGAATTTTCAAGCCATTCTCTGGATGCATTTGAATGGAGGCTGAAACTTAAGGTCAATGTGAAAACAAGTACCAGTCTTTTCATTACTCACCTCCGTTCTGGTTTTCTACCTGCTCTTTATTGTATTTAATTTTGAAGCTTTCAGGAAACGAATCTCTGCGGCCAAAATCAATTCCTTGATTTCTCGCCATCGTTTGCCCCTCGGCCGGTTGGACTTCATCTTCCGTGACCCTCTCCAAACCTGGTAGTACAACGATTTGCCTTACAATTTCAGGAATCATGACTTCAGAGACATAATCTCCTAAACAGCGGTGAAGTCCAAAACCTAAATTCATTCTTCGGTCTTGTGGATTTCTATCTGCATTAAATTCATCAGGATTAAATACAGTTCGCGGATCGTGCATCGCAGAGTGAGTTGCAAGTAGAACTCTTGCCCCTTCAGGAATTTCAACTCTAACCTGGTTGGTAGAACCAATTTCATTTCTTGCAGTGTAGTGTACGTAATGATTTTTCTCTACAGTTCTCACGACAAATGGATTAATCGGATGAAACCTCAATGCCTCCCAAACATGATTGGCAAAGTCTGAGTCATGAATACTATCATTATCACTGAGTTCGTTGGCTGCAGCGATTGCGGCTCTTAAATGCTCAGGGTTTTTTAGTAAATAGTTTATTGATTGCACGATAGCTGCATTCGAAGTTTCAATAGCGCCAACAAGTCCACCAATGATGCTCGTGCGTATGCGGCCATCTTCAGCCACTTTCATTGCAGTTCTTGGAGCTTGGTCGATACGGCGACCGTTGATTGCGAGGTTACCGGCTCCCTTTCGAAGGTCAATACCCTCTTCTTCTTGGAGCCTTAGCATTCTGCCGAGAATGGTTAGGTCTTCAAAGTTACCTTGGGTTAGTTGGTCTTTTTTATCTCTAATATATTTGGTTAGGAACTCATGCATTTCTTGACCGGCACCTATTCCATCGGCGTGAACACGAGAAGCAATCCTTTGACGACCGTTGCGGTCCCCTGCCCTTAACTCTTTAAGATACAGGGTGGTTCCAATGATGTTTGGTAGAAGATTATCAGCAATGGATCCGCGATACCCTCTAAAGTAGCCCACATTGTGAAAAAAGCTATATTGGGTTTTAAAGGACCATTCTTGCATTTTATGAAGAGGAGCACCAAACCCCATGTAGTCTTGAATCAATTGAACTGGAACGACTCGAGATATCTGACTTGTCAACTCAAGCTCGCCATTCCAACTCGTTCGTTCGCTAACAGCTGCTTGCATTTTTTCTCGAACGACTTGGCGAATCCTTGGATAATCATCAGCCGATAGAAGCCGGCGCATCCACATTTTTTCTCTTAGATTATAGTAATCAAGACCTGCTATAGCATTTTGTAAAGCTTCGCCTTGAAGTTCTCCACGCATTATTTGCTCGGCCACTTCGAGTTGCCCCTGTGTTACATCACGGTTGAGCATATACTCACCCACTGAGGGCTGCATTCGATCTCTATAATCGGCGACACTAAATACTTTCGGTTGCAAGAGTGCTTCTCGTACAGATTCGTCGCGAGAAACGAGAAACATGTTCGATCCACCCGGCAACTCCAATTCAAGAACTGGCTCATAAGTCCTAAGTTGTTTAAAAAGTTCTATCGGTTGTACTCGAACCTGCTCAAGTATATATCCGACTGCTACTAAGTTATCTTCGGCCTTGAGCTGTTCATAACGATCAAGTATATCTCGTCGCATACGTTGACCTTCGGGAAGTTGTATTCCCATGATTTCTTTGTATGCATCGCTCGATGTATCCGTATAAATTCTTGAGTAATCTTGTCGATCCGTATGTTTTACATCAACATTGGATGGACCTCGGCGATAGTGCGATGTGCTTGTACAAGCCACCATAGAAAAGACAGTGAATAGTAAAATCAAGTTCTTCACAAGTTCTCCAAATCAGTATTTTAGAATGTCTATAAACCTCTATTAATAGTGTCATACTGACAAATGACTGAACAGGTCCTGAAAATAAATACGACATCTATCGAGTCCAAAGGTCAAGGAGCAGGATAAAGGTCAAGGAATGTGCATGGAATTTCAATGTTGAATATCTGTTCTTTCAAAGAATCGAATCTAAAAGGGCCCTATTCGGGGCCTTTTTTTATGACCTGCTCAACCTTAGACAGGTGCTTTACATCCATGAAATAAAACGCCTGATGGACGGGCTTTAACTCGTCTTTAAACCACCGCAAGAAGACAAGCCTCTTCTTTCCTTTTGCCGATTCATAGTTGTCTTCGGGTACTCTTAAATGAGCCATTGATGTAAATTTAAAACTGACATTTGAGGGCAAGTTCTTGTTTTTGAAGAAATTCGTCGAGTCTTTAAGAACACTTTTAATTTTAAAAACATAGCTTAATTGATTGGGGTTACCGGGGCCGGTGCATCTCTCTCCAATGGCTACATCTTGCCCTTTGGGGTTGAGACACTGAAGGCTTATGATTTCTCCTTCTGCAATAATGGAAGATCCCTTCACTCGACTTTCAAGGCTCATGGGTGCAAAACTGGTAGAAAAGCTATAGGTTGGAATTAAAAAAATAAGTAATGTCGGCCAAGGTATTTTCATAGATTTCTCCAATCGCCTCTTACCTTTACAATCGTTCTTCTTCAATAAAGACGATCCTGACAGAATTTTATTAAAAAAATTATTGATATTTTTGTAACTTACTTAATTACTTAAGGTTTTTTAAAGCTTCACGCTGACTCAGGGGACTTAATCGATCTCGATTGGCATTAACAAATCTCTTTACTTCCTTCGGGTTAGTTTTAGCGTATTCGCGAAGAGCCCAACCAATGGCTTTTCTTAAGAAAAATTCATCGGAATCCATCGACTCTTCGATACTTCGATAGAGAAGGTCTGTGTCGGTCTCTGCCTTAAATTTAAGCTGACAAATTATTGAAACCCGTCGCTTCCACATGTTCTTAGATCGACTCCATTGGAGCATCTTCTTTTTCATTTTTTCAGGTTCATTTTTTAGAATTTCACCAACTCGACTCGAGATATCATCGACATAATCCCACCAAGCACCGTCGACTATCATTTCTTCGTACATTTTTAGATTCTTTGAAGTTTGGAATTCTCGAGCCTTTGTTTGTCGACAAAGATTCAAGGCTAGATAGCGCTCTTCTCTAAATTTGGCATTTCTCCATAAATACAGAACTGATTCGCGCCAGTTCACCTCGGCATAGTCAAAATCTTTAAAGGCTTCTCTTGCGATTTTCTTAACCTCTGGCGCTTGCACCCCATGATAGGACATTTCAGACTTCATATAAGCTTGCATCTCAAGCGCCTTTTTCGCATTCGCTTTCTTCTTCAATTGAGTTCTAATTTTGTTGAGTAGAATTTTCATATTTGCCAATAGTGTCAAAAGCTCACGTATTTGCAAAGGGAAAAGTAACTCTAAGAAGACCAGTTAAATAAATCAAAATTCATTTGAAATACTTCTTCGGCCTCCGCTTCGTTTACGAGGGGCTGAATGTCATTGAGAAACTCTAAGAATTTCTTTTTGATCTTCTCTTTGGTTTCAGAAGTGGCTGAAAACGTGACACCAAAATTATAATCCGTAGAATTTCTTGTACGATCTTGATGCTCGAGACAGCGGTACAAGAAAAGTTTTCGCTGGGCCTCAAAGAGATGACTCTGTCGAGGCAAGTGCATTTGAGTTTTTGTTTTTTGCAAGCGACCGCTTTCGTCTCTTTCAATGAGTTTAACGTCGAGTAAGTAAACAATGGCCTCTTGAACTGTCTTTTCACTAAAGTTAAGAGACTCGGCAATCTTTTGGGGATTGTTGGCAAAGTCAGGTATCCCCATGAAGGCGTAAACCAGGCGAATGGTGTTATCTAGATAGTAACGACTGAGATAATCATCAGTTGGTGCTATGACTTCGACCTTGAGACTGCTTTCGGTTTTTTCTTGTTTTTCTTTGATCTTTTGGAGCTGGAGTCTCAAAGCCTTCTTTCTCCCATCAAGAACACACTTATCCTGTTCCAATAGAAGAAGCATGTACTCCATTTCGTCATGGGCGTGACCCATGTATTGCAAAATTGCGAAGAGCTGATCTGAACTCAAGTGAGCTTTTTCTTTAAGGACATTGGAAAAATAAGGAGCATGAACCCCCCCAGCTTGCGAAAGCTTGAGGTAGGTTCTGCCAGGACGGGCTTTTTTCCAAAGCTCTGCGGCCCATTTCAGGGCCACACGGTAGTCTTCGTGCTCAAATAGGTTCATAGAGCCAATATAACAGATCTCAAGATAAATATTAATTTATTTATAATTTAATCTTTAATTTTTAATTAAGTAGTAATGGATCTTGGTCTAGGCAGTGG
>JAUHWN010000082.1 GCA_030424665.1 Bdellovibrionia bacterium
GCGAGAATATAACCTCAGAATAGCCTCCGACTACGGGATGCAAGCCCTTCATAAAATTCTGCTGGATCTCGATGCCGGCAATCGAATCAATGATATTTATATGTTTAATGTTCTAATAGCCATGACCTTTGAAATGCGCACCAGTGGTGCCGTCAAAAGTCGACCCAAACTCGATCTCAACAATATTTCGGTCTTAAACAGAACATTTCTTGAAATGTGCCGTGGCTTACTTGGTTGTATTCCGTTTACTTCATTTGATTTTCTAATGCGAAATTTCGACTTGAGTAATTTTCTACATCATGATGAAGACAGGATTATTTACAACCTCAACCAAAACTTAAATCAACAAGGTGAAGGGCCTGAAGTCCATGTTTTATCTCTCAACCACGAGTACCCATTGGTAGACACCATTGTCGGCCATCGTGTGGCTAAGCTTCTGGGAGCCGATGAATCCATCTTTGTTCTCGGTGCTGAAGCTTGGCCTCAGTACAGCGTCCTCAATCGAAACTCAAATGATGTTGTTCTCACAGGCGAAGGAGTTAACGTCCTTCAAGAGATGAGTGATAAGGTCGATCAAGCTCTTGCACGAGGTAAAAGGAAAATATTTGTGGTTATAAATCCACAGGGACAATTCCCTAGTTTTGCTGCGCAAATGCCTTTGGTCGCCAAGGCTGGAGCCTTTGTTTTTGCCAGAAAAATATCTAACCGATTAAGTGGACAAGCCAAAGTTTATTTAAAAACTGGCTTTACCAATTTTATCGAACATATTTCAAGGCGTGGAGAAGAAAGAGCTGTTGTAAATATGAGTCGAGCCCTTCTTGTCCCAGACTCTAAAGTATCTAGAGGCGATTCTTGGATCGAAGAACAAAGGCTAAGATTCGAAAGAAGGGCCAACACAAACTTGGGATTAACTGGAATAGATTTAATTGATCGCGAAGAAGAGAGTGGTCACCCCAATTATAACTACATAAATAATAACGAATCAAAGGGAGTACGCTGTGAACAGTCTTTTAACCTCCTTTAATTATATGAGAACCATATTTTTTAGTGGATTTTTCTTCGTTAGTATTTCTCTATCCTCTTTCGCCTATGGCCAGGACACTGCTTCTGGCCAAGAAATAACAAGTAATCAGCAAGAAATTGTTTATCTCGATAAACTCACACAATTTGCAAAAAACATGAACTTCATGATCGATCGGGTTATCATCCCGAAGCTAATGGAAAGTCACAGAACTTGCCCACAGGGCTTGTGTGCCGATGTCCTCAATGAAATCGAGCGATTTCGAGCCAACTTCTCTTCTCAAATTGCAAAAATTCGCGAAGAGTATCGCGTTAACTTTTTAACTGAAGTCGCCCAAAGAAACAGAGCACGAGTTTTAACAAGACTCGAATATACGATGACTTCAGCGATGCAAGCCTTTCTTTTTAAATCGCGATCTGCCCTAAAGAGAAGATGGTTCTTTAAAAATAGAAACCTTCGCTCCTTCAGCCGTCGGCTATCGAAAATAAACGAGCACCTAGAAGCGAACGAATATGTTCCCCTTGGAATGGCTATCGATTTGGCAAACCTCTCTCCCGTTCCTTTCGGAATATTCTATGGAGCCTGGGAGTACATTAAGGCTCGTTTTTTATACAATCGAACTATTACCGATATCGCCGAACGAATCCGACCCGGCGGTTACTTACCAAACAACGACAAAGTACACTATCAGGGCTGGAATGCTGACGGCGAATTAAAGTTCCCAGAAGATTCTGTGGTCATCGTAGCGATCAATCACGACGCTGGAGCACTCGATGGCATGTTAGCGCTGGCAATTAATAAACGAAATGGTATCGAGAATAATCTCTTTTTAACGACAACTGTCGCCTACCCCGCACTGACTGCGATATTCGACCATCAGGACCCCGACGTTTTCTTTAGAGAAAGTCGAATGTGGCCGCGAGCGATGATTCGCAAAATAGAAGAGTCAAATGAAGCTGTCGGTTTTTTTACCGGCCCCGAAGGAACATTATCAACTCCAGGCGTACAAGCTCCCCTCGTCGCTAAAAGGGGAACCTTCTGGATGGCTCGCCAACTCGCCAGACGAATTGATAAAAAAGTTTATATTGTCCAAGCGATGACAAACGCTCTTGATTATTTTACTGACCCTGCCACGACTGATTTTGTCGTGAATGTATTCGAACCCGAACTCGTTCCCAGTGACCCGATCACCCGACCGAGAGATTCTTGGTCAGAAGAGCAACGTTTCCTTTTTGAAAACAGAGCCAATCGAGCCCGAGCATCTCGTCTTATCGATGTTAATGCTCAAGGAAGTATTGAAGGACTCGCAATCCCTCAAGTTGTTAACCACTCTCAGCAGTACGCCTGTGAATACGGATTTTATAGAATCCACTAATTTCAGTAGTGGCCTCAGCCCTCAATTGAATCCTTAGAATATAATCATATTTTGGCGCGCAGCAAAATAGCTGCGTAGTTCTGCTTTCAGCTGACAGAGCGTCATTCAGTAATAGTGACAAAATACGGCTAAATTTGTCAAATAATAGGATGATACGAACGTCTTCGGAGGGGGGACTCATCATGCTACGACATATCTATATAGTTATCTTCTTCAACTTTTTAGCACTCACAAGTATTCATGCGTTCGAAGTGAAAGAACTTTTCGCTGATTTTGAAAAGCAAGGGAACACCATTCTCACTAATGAGCAATGTAAAACCCCCTCGCTTCAAATTCGCTTTGATGACCCGTCGCAACCACAGGTCCATAACGGAAACAATCTCAACGATGCTTTAGACCCAGCATTAGGTTTTATCGAGTGGACTCCAACGGGCCTCAACGAATACGAAACCAGCCTCACCTGTCATCCCGACCGCTTTGAGAAAAAACTATTACGCACCAACAGCCACCGTGAGTTTTCAGAAGTGGCTCGTAACCATTATACAACCTGCCGCTCTGAACTGGAACGACACTGGCCAGGATCACCCCAGGGACTCATCCAAATGGTCTCTATTAAGTACGACTTCTGTGATCACCCCTATGTTAAAAAGGTTCACTTTAACCTCCCACCATTTTATAAACTCCGTGGTTACCTCGGTCTCAAGCCGGGTAAAGAAAAGAAGCCTTTACTCATTTTAAAGTGTGGCGCCTATTGTGATGCTGGAGATCGATCGACTGTTTCACTAATGACCCATACCTATGATACTTCACCCTTCCACGTGCTCCTTCTCGGGAATTTTACTGGAACTGAATTTGTTTCGGACAACCAAAGAGTTGGAATTGGAGGATTTGAAGAAGGGACTAAAGTGGTTCGCCTCGCTCAGTGGTTAAAAGAGGGTCCACTTGGTAAAGCAATTTCAAGTGTTCACTTGGCGGCCCTGAGCCTCGGTGGTCATGCAGCACTCTACAGTGGCTTCTATAACGACTATAATTACGATAAGTTTGGTGAAAAGCCTCTAAATAGTGTATTCGCTCTCTGTCCCGTCGTGGATTTGAAACAAAGTCTCTCGCGCCTCTTTAAAAAGGACCTTAACGGCACAGTCATGAGAGTGATGTTTAGAAGTAATATCGCTAGTGTGGGCAGGATCTTTCCTGGAATCGATAAAATTTTTAAGAATGAAGATGGAAAAATTATCTCTAATCCGGAACTCCCAAATAAAATTGCTCAAGCGACTGTCAATTTTCTTAAAGACAAAGTATCCCAGTGGAGTATGGCTCCTTACCTCAATCCAGTAATGACAGATGGAGAGTCTTGGTTTCAAAACAACGATTTCCTCAAGGATGCTTTAGGCCTGCAACAGACACCTCTTCTAATGAGTGGCAACAGAGATGACTGGGTCGTGTCTTATGACGATAACACCAGACTTCTTGAAAACCTTCTCAAGGAAAACCCCGGGGTTTCGAGTATCGAAATGCTCAATGTCGACAAAGGAAACCACTGCGCTATGAATGTCGGATATGGTTGGAAAACCATGTCTTCGCTCATGCGTAGCTTCGTTCTTAAAAATGCCCCAGAATTTTCTTCTCAGTTTGTCATGCAAAGAAGTCCGCTGCAGTTCTACCGCAAGGGCCGAAACTTCAAACTTAATGAGGGCGAACTTTTCATTGGAACACGATGGGAAGTTTTACCAAACCGAGCGAAGGCTGATGTTTACTTTAAGATTCTTAATCGTAGTATCAAGGGCTGTGAAGACGAAACTCGAAAGTCCACGAAGAGTAAATGCTTGAGAAGTGTTTGGGCACAGGTCTCTAATCGACACCTACCCGACCCCTTGAAAACGCCGGCCATGAACAAAGTTCAAGCTGAGCAGATGACAAGATGGGCTAATACCAACATCATTCCCGTCAATGACTTTGGGGAATGGGCCTATTCTGGATCGAGCCTGCCCAGTGCAATTTCATGGAGAGGCTTTAAAATCAATTAATCAAATTTGAAATTTGAGGTTAAAGTAAAAGAGCGGGTGAATAACCCGCTCTTTTTTATTCGTCTAAGAAGGCCCATACCTTCTCTTGTGCTTTTTTACTCAAAGCCTTGAGATCTCTAATCAAGTAGACATCACCATTAACATCCTTCACAAGAAGACTGCCACTTCCGAGTTCTCTCGGCCAAGAATTTAGTGGCGTTTGAAAGTCACGATCGCCAAAGGTGGTTTTTACGTTCCACACACGAAGCTCAAACTCTTCGCGAACATCGTATACATCGATGACTTCAAAAACAAACTGCTCTTCAAGCATGGTTTTCAAAAGCGCATCTCTCGAATCATGATCAAGATCCATCAAGTTGCTAACGAGATGAACCTCTTTTAAATCAGAATTCTTGAGCGATAAAAAACGATCCGCTCCTGACCACGGAAAACAAAGCTGAACACTGACACTAATCTCTTCTTCGCCAGATTTCTTAAACAAGAGTAAACCAGACTCTGAGCGCCTTAGACTCACCTTATTTTCGGGCGAGGATACAATCCTCACCCGCCTTTTGTTTGCATCTTGTCCTAACATTACATTACTCCCTTAAAAACTGACTCCCACTGAGTCTTTGCTGGGTTTCAAACAACTTTCTGTACACACCACCTTCGATTCGCAATAACTCCTCATGACTTCCCGTCTCAACAAGGCGACCATCTTTCATAACAAGAAGACGATCAGCAGCTGTTAAAGTTGAAAGCCTGTGGGCTATGGCAAAAACAGTTCGACCCTTACAAAGAGTGTCCAAGGCATCTTGGATTTTCTTTTCGGTCTCACTATCCACGGCACTTGTCGCTTCATCGAGGATGAGAATTCGCGGATCTACTAAGATAGCTCGCGCAATCGACAATCTCTGTCTTTCACCACCCGATAGGGTATGCCCGCGCTCTCCAACCATAGTGTCGTAGGCCTGGGGAAGCTTAATAATGAAATCATGGGCATTGGCCGCTTTAGCCGCCTGAATGATTTCATCAAGACTTGCTTCTGGCTTTGCATACCTGATGTTCTCTAGGATTGTCCCATGAAACAAATAAGGGTCTTGCAAGACCATTCCCAACTGCTTTCGATAGTGACCAGATTCAAGATCTCGGAGATCCACTCCATCGACAAGAATTTGGCCGGAGCCCACATCAAAAAATCGTGCCAGCAAATTAACCAAAGTAGTTTTTCCACTACCACTCGGACCAACGAGACCAATCATCTCTCCCGGTGAAACATCAAAGCTTACCGCTTTTAATGTTTGTCGAACACCGTCGTAGCTAAAGCTTACTTGTTTAAATTCAACACGGCCTTCTACGGGCTCAAGCTTTACTGCCGACCCTTGATCCTTAATTTGCGGTTTCGTATCCAAAACCTCAAATACTCGGTGTGCAGAACTTGTCGCTCTATTGACCATTCGAGCCATCTGCCCAATTATCTCGATGGGCTGAATAAACATGGTCAAATAAAGAACAAAACTTACAAAAGTACCAGCACTCAAGGCAGTCACTTCTTCACCAGGACTGAGGACTCGTGGTACACCGAAAATCCACACCGAAAGAATAATTGCCTGAATACTCAACATTAAAAGCGGCCAAAAACTGGTCCAAGCCTTGTGAATACGATTAAACTCGCCAAGAACACTATCGTTTCGTTTTTCAAAACGACTCACCTCATACTCTTCACGATTAAAGGCTTTCACTACCTTAATCCCAGGGATGGTGTCCGAGAGACAGTCCGTTAATGCTGACCACTTCCTCCATGCCCGCAAGAAGAGACTTTGCATCTTCTCGCCATGTCGAAAGATCATGTAGAGAATCAATGGCAGTGGAACCACAACCAAGAGTCCTAAGCGCCAGTCCAAGTACAAAAGGACACTTCCGAGACCGATGAGCATGATAATCGAGGTTGTAACTTCAACGACGCCAAAAGCTATAAAGTCCCATATACGATCCGTATCAGAACCCACGCGCGAAATAATGCTTCCCGTTTGCTTGCTCGAAAAGTAATTCAAACTCAACTTTTGCAAGTGAGAATAGACGTGATCGCGCAGATCCTTTGCCACATATTCTCCGAGATAGGCCATCTTACTCAGTCGCAAGTAAGCAAAAAATTCTCGAAATACATATGTCAGCGCCAAACCAACAATCGTATAGATGCTAATTTGAATAGCTTCTTCATAGCTCATTGCCCCAGTTTGAAAGGGTTTAATAACCGAATCGATTAAGTAACCCGTTATAAACGGTGGCAATAGGGCCATGGCAGTCATTAATAGTGCTCCACCCATACCAATGGCTACACTCAACTTATAGGGCGCCAAATAACTTAGGAGGCGAAAAACAACAGCAAATTTGTTTTTCGCTACCGACGCTTGGGCCTCTTTAATAGAATGCAGCATGCTCTCCTGGTAAATCTCATCAGAAGAAACCTTTTTTGAAGTTTCTCCGTTGAAAGATTTATTTCCAGCTTGTTGGTCTAAAATAAAAGCAATATTACTGACGGCTCGTCTTTGGCGATGACTATATCGCAAAACGAGATGGGGAGCCTCTATATCTCCACTCAATAAAACGAGTCTTGTATAACTGAGGCCAGGAATCTCCTGAACTCCGGTTATTAACTTTCTGTCTATATACTGAAAAGTATAGGACTCTCCGTCTCTTTTTACATAAGCAATTTCTTTAGCACCTAAAACGAGCCACTGCTCTTGGCTTTTAAATTGAGGATTCAAATCCACGTAGGCGTAAAGAATGACGGCTTGTCCGTTCCAGGCTTTTTCGACCTGACCCCTTACTTCCACCGGAAGTTGAGAAGCCTGAGAGTAATAGTGCTCAAGCATCTCGTTCATCCTCAAGTGATGTTTTTCTCTTTGTAATCTCATTAGAATAATCCTCCTCTATAATAGTTCGCGTTGGCTTCGGGCTTCTCGAACTCGTAACGAGCCAAGGGCCTTTTCTTTGGACCGACGAGAAGTTTTAACTCTCCCCCCCGGATAAAGATCCAACGTAATTTTTCGATTAATAAATTCACTTTTTTTCGCCAAGGTTTCGCCTTGGCCCGCCTGCCTTTCCACAGACGGATTTCATAAACTTCAATAGCTTTCATTTCCAACTCCCTACTTTTGGATATAGCTGTGCCCGATCTGATTTTTCGAAAACCAAATAGAACAAATTAAAAAATTGATTTAAAAACTGGGTTCTGAAAAATTCCCAAATGAGGTTTCTTCCAGATAAAGACAAAGTCCATTTTTGCAAGTTAGATAGTTCAATTGACAATAGTGCCAAAAGACAAACAAACCAGCTCCAGACTTCGTCTTGAGCGCTAACTCTATTTAATTGTTTAGGAAATTTAAATCGTCAGTGGAGATCGAGTCGATCATAAAGAGATGATATTCCCATATCAGAGATAGCGCAGACTGTCTGAAAGTTCATTCCAGGGACTTTGATGATGTTTTGAATTGTAATAACCATTGGCTACCTCCTTTCAATGAGATAATTAAGTATTAACTACATTGTATAAAAAAGGAAAGCTTTTTTTTACAATATCTCATAATTTATTTTGAACGGACTCGATCAGTACAAAAGGAGTAAGCTTGAAGGAGCGCGAACATTCAACTGAATTGCAATTTTTTATCTGCTGTAATGATAAACCAAAAGGTGAGTGCTGTTCCCCGAAAGGTGCTCTGGATCTGCGTTCCCAGCTCAAGGACTGGGCGAAACAAAATAATCTTCACCCAAAAATTCGCATTACTGCCTCGAAATGCTTGGGCTTTTGCTCTGAAGGAATAGCTGCAGTTATGCACCCTCAAAATAAAACTTATGTGAATATCGAAGGAAAACACCTCGACGAAATAAAGAAACTTCTTCTCGAAGAATCACGAAAGCTCGAAAAAGAAGATGATTAATCCCCATACTTACTATGAAAAGAAAAAATTACACCCCATCGATATCGACATTAGTAATTGCAAGCGCTGCAAACGACTCATCAATTATTGTTCGAAGGTTGCCCAAGAAAAGCGAAAGTCCTTTGAAGATTGGGACTACTGGGGCAAACCCGTTCCCAATTTCGGAGATTACAAAGCGAAGTTAATAATCTTAGGACTGGCCCCCGCGGCCCATGGAGCCAATCGCACCGGACAAATGTTTACCGGTGACAATAGTGGACTCTGGCTTTTTCGAGCCCTCCATCGCGCTGGTTTTGCAAACAAAGAAAATGCGAAAAGCTTAAAGGACAAATTAAAACTCAAGAATGCATTGATCACTTCGGTCTGCCATTGCGCTCCCCCTGCCAATAAACCTACGGCTAAAGAAATCGCAAACTGCGAAAGCTATCTTAAAGAAAGTCTCGAAGTCACAAAACCCAAAGTATTTCTCGCCCTGGGCGGTATCGCGTGGAAAGAACTCTTTCGCTTTTTAAAAAACGAAGGCCTGTGGACCCAAGCCTATCCGAAGTTTGCTCACAACTCGGTGGTAAAGCTAAATAAAAATCAAATCGCTCTTAGCAGTTATCATCCAAGCCAACACAACACATTTACCGGGCGTCTCACTGAAGACATGTTTGATGAAGTTTTCGCAACGGCCAAGAAACATATTTGACCCTAGGACTTAACTCCCATGGCTAATTTTTCCTCTTCAGTCAATTCACCAGTCTCTTCTTTAGCTCTACCCACCACAACTCCAAAAATTCCAAGAATATCGTCGAGTATAGCAATGGCGACTGGTATTACAAAAACAGTCATAAACGCGCCAAAGAAAATCCCCCAGCCCAGAGCTAAGGCGACTGGGACCACGAATGGATCAAGTCCGCCAAGGCCATAGGCCGTCGGTAAAAGACCGCAAACCGTCGTGATCGTCGTCAGAAAAATGGGTCTTATACGCATCCGAGCGGCATCAATAATACTCTGAACGAGATCCACACCGTCTTTTCTCTCCTGGTTTACGAAATCGACAAAAACAATTGCGTTGTTTACAACAACCCCAGAAAGGGCAACAGCTCCCAATAAAGCCATAAAGCTCAAAGGTTCACCGTGAAAAAAGAAGGTCCAGACAACACCACAAAGTCCCAGAGGAACAGAGACCAAGACTAAGAACGGCTGAAAGACATTCTTAAAGAGGAGGATCAAAAGAAAATAAATCATCATAATCGCTAAGACAAAGGCTCGAAAGAGACTCATCATACTTTCTTGAGTGTCAAAATCCTCTCCACCAAAAGAGACACTCAATTCTGGGAACTTTTCTTTAAATTGAGCGAGATTCTTTTTAATAGCTTCAGAAATCTGGGTCGCTGTGGACACCTCGGTATCAACCTCACCCGTGATACGGATCTCTCTCTTATTATTCTCATGGGTCAATCGCTCAATGCCCTGACTTTTTTCAAACTGAGCAATGCTTGAAAGTGAAACCAAGTTCCCCACGCGATTGGGTATCTTTAAATTGCTTAATGAATCAACTTTGTTTCGATCCCCTTTTTCAAGAAGAACCCTCACGTCGATTTCTTCGTCGAGTTGAGTTATGCTCGTAGCAACAATCCCCTCAAAGGCCGACCGAACAGTATTACCAATTTCCGCGACACTCAAACCGGCAGCACTGGCCTCAACACTATTGACCCGAACAACGACCTCTTCCTTTCCAAGCGAATAACTGTCCGTCAAATCGGAGACTCCATCAAGACCTGATATAAAACGCTTCATCTCTTCGGAACCGGCCAAAATATTTTCGTAAGACTCACCTTGAATCCCCACACTAATTGGCTTACCTACTGGGGGCCCTGGATTGATTCTCTGAAAGACAACTTTCAAAGGCGCAGTATCTCCAATATTGGTTCTAATTTCTTCGAGAATCTCTTTCGCTTCTCGCTCTCGATCGACTTCCGGAGTGAGAAAAACCATAATTTGAGCGTATTGACTCCCCCTCTTCGTATTTGGGTCGTCGACACTTTGTTGTTGAATACCAATAGTCGTCACAAAACTCTCAAGTTCAGACTTTTTAACTCTTTCTGTAACAACTTTTTCTAAAGGCTTCATCAAACGAGCCGTTTCATTGAGGCCCGTTCCCACGGGTGCTTCGGCCTTAATCATAAAGGCTTCCACTCCATCAGGAGGAAAAAGAATAAACTTAACCTTAGTAACTGCCAGGACTCCCGTCACAACGATAAAGGCGAGCACGCCAACGACCATGACATATCTAAAACGGATCAACTTTTCCAAGACGGTTAGGTAATTACCAACCACATACTTCTTCCACAACGCATCTGTCTTATGGGTTAGCTTATTACTTATCTCTAAAGTACCTTCTTCGGTTCTTCGCGGGCGAATCCAGCGTCCAATATGGTAGGGCAAGATAAAGAAACATTCAGCCAAGCTAAAAAGAAGAGCCATAATTACAGCGTAGGGAATGTACCGAATAAATTTTCCAAAAATCCCTGTCATAATCATTAGTGGGTAAAAGGCCATCACCGTCGTCAGTACCGAAGCAAGAACGGCCGGCCAAATTTGCTGTGTCCCCAAGGTTGCCGCCTTAAGCGGACTAATCCCCTTTTCCATGTAGCGGACGGAGTTCTCCATAACGACCACTGCATCATCGACAAGCATACCTATGACGATAATAAGCCCCATCATGGTTATCAGGTTAAGCCCCGCCCCTTCAGTATAGAAATAAAATAGCGTTGCAAAAAAGGCGAATGGAATTCCGATGGCGGTAACAGCCGCTACCCGAAACGGAAGAAAGAACGACAGAAAAACGAGTACGAGTCCGAGACCGATAAATAAATTATTGGTCAAAACTCCAAGTCTTCGTCGAATAAAATTAGAGAGATCATTAACGTATGAAATCTCCATTCGCGAATCGAGAGTTTTTTTGTATTCGTCGACTTCTTCTTTAACTTTATCCACAAGTCGTACGGCATCTCCCCGCTCTTTCTTGAGTACGGTCAAGCGAATCGATCTCTTCGCATTTGTATTATTGTACAAAGTCGCCTTTTCTAGTTGTAAACTAACCGTCGCAACATCACCAATTCTGACCGCTTCTCCCAAGTCATTAGCCCGGACCACAGTACTCTCCACTCCGCGAACATCTTCAAAGTCACCGACGGTCCTGACAATTAAATCGCTCGAAAGTTGGGCTTCCGTTGACTCCCTTTCAATAACTCCCCCGGGGATCGAAATGTTTTGCCCTTGCAGGGCCAAAATTAAATCATTGAGGGATAACTGATACCTCGAAAGCTTTTCAGGCAGGGCCTCAACCTTTATTTCAAAGTCCCGCAAGCCACTATAAGAAACGCGCGCAACATCGGGTAAGGCTTCAATAATCTTCTCTAGTTTTTTTGCTTCCGCTCGAATTTTCTCTTCAGAGACTTCGCCGCCAATAGCGACCTCAATAATAGGCACAAGACTTGAGTCAATAGCATTAACATCAGGGTCCTCTGCGCCCTCGGGAACCTCAAATCGATCGACGACTTCATCAACATCGACTTTGGCTTCTTCTTGGGAGGTTACATCTGGATCGAGTTGTAAAACTATATAGGAACGACTCTCTTGACTCGTCGAAGTCATTTTTTTAATGCCATCAATCTCTTTAAGATCACGTTCGATGGGATTCGTTATAAGCTTTTCGGTTTCCTCGGCAGTCGCTCCCGGAAAAATTGTCGAGACAACAATGATATCGTAGTCCACATTCGGAAAGACTTCTCTGCGAATCAAGATTGCAGCGGCAATACCAACGATTAAAACGAAGACCGTTGCTAAGTCTGCAAAAACACCCTCTTTTGTAAAAAAAGCAATTAACTTATTCACTCGTTTGCTCCTTAAGAGTTTGCATAACGTAATTTTCTAAATTCCCCGCGAGAGCCTTAATCTCCCATGCGACTTTTCTCACTTCTGCTAATCCATTTCGATAGGTCAATTCGGCAAAAACTAAGTCATTTTGCGCCTGAATCACATTGAACGCGGGGATTCTTCCCACACCAAATCGTCGTTCCTCAAGTTTCGCTCTTTGCTGTTGATGCAGCATCGCTTGTTTAAGACTTTTAATATTTCTTTCGATGCGAAAAAGGTTTTTACACGCATTGATCCAATCAATATTTTGATTCGATGACGATTGCTCATAGAGAGTTTGCGCTCGCATATTATTCGCTTTGGCCCTTTGCAGGTCAGCTCTCTCTTTAAAGGATTCAATATTCCACTTCATACTCAATCCGACAGTCAGTCCGGGGGTGCGAACTTTCGTGAATTCCTCAAAACTTGAGGCTCGGTCGGGATCAACCCCATTGGATGTTCCAATAAATTGAAACTGGAGTTGAGGATTGTGGTAGTTGCTCGCCCGCTGAAGAATCTTTTCACTAGCAAGAGCCTGCCTCTTAAGTTTGACCAGGCCCGCTCGGGCCAAAGGAGCCGGGTTCAACTGAGATTCACTTCCACACAATCTTTTCGAGTCTTGAACGGGCTCGTCGAGAGCCAATGGAATCTTTGCGGGATCAATATCGAGCCAGGTCTCTGGAAATTTCAGAGATGTTGCAAGGGCTCTCCATATATTGGCGAGATCCTGTCTGGCTTGGGAGACTTCGTTCTCAGCATTGATCGCTGAACTCTTAATCTGTAAGAAGTCTGGTCTCTCGGTGGTTCCTCGATTGAGCTTCTTGCGACTAATTCGCAGGAGTCGTTGATTGGCCGCAAGATTTTTTTGAGTCGCAACCAAACGAGCTTGAGAAACCCAAGCTTGGTAATAAAGTTGATTCAGTTGAATCACAAACTCTGTTGCCCCTTCTAAAAACTGGGCTTCAAGAGCTTTTTTCTGCAATTCTCCCGCATCTAGCAAAAGATCCGTGGATCGCCCCAAAAAGTCCTGCAATAAGTCCTGGGCTAGAGTAATTTGCCCGCGACTCTCATTGTATTCACTGGCCGGAAACACGCCAAATTGAACATCTCCATCGGTGTTCTGAAATTCAAAACTTAATGAGGTTCCCGTAGAAAAATACTTCGAGATTCCCACCTTGTATTGTTCGGTTTGAATTCGCGTCGTCGAAAGAGCATTTAAAGGCTCTGAACGATCATCGTGAACTCCAAGGCTGGCATCAAAAGTCCAATCAAGTAATTGAAGACTCTCAAAATAGACAGCGTCTTTTTCGATTTGGTCGGCCGTGATAATTTTAAATTGATCCGAAACACCAATGGCTCTCTTTAAAATGAGATCCATATTTATTCGCTGCTGGGGCAACGAAGTAATTAAGGCCACTGCATCCTTAGGGACGCTCTTCAAAATTTTCTTATCTGCCTTTACATTGACCCGTTCGTTTTCAGTGATGGCCAGGGATTGGAGAGAAAAGACTAGGATTATAAAAAAAAGCCAAGCTTTCATTGAGTCCCCCTTTGAGGATGAAAAACTTGGCCATCTTAGCGCCAGAAGGGCCATTTAACAAATGCCCAATTGTTATAAATTACTGAAGACTTGCCGTCTTAATGGGCTTTTCATTAACGCCATTAATTTTCGCCTTCACTTTTTTAACGAGAGCCTTAGGGAGCGGCGCATAAGAAAGCTGGCTAGCCATCTTTTGCCCCTCATCCATGGCCCAAACAAGAAAGTCTCTGAGAACTGCAGCCTTCTGTTTAGGCATATCTTTGTAAATTAAAATATAAGTAAATGCTGAGATGGGATAGGCCCCCTTACCAGCGGGCTCAGTAATCGAAACGCGAAAGTCTTCGGGCATAGTCTTTACAAAAGACTCGGCGGCCATGGACACAGACTGAGTGCTTGGCGCGATGAATTCTCCTGCTGCATTTTTGATCGCCGCGACAGCCAATTTATTTTGAGCCGCGTAGTTGTATTCAATATATCCGATCGATCCAGGCGTATTAGCTATTTGGCCTGCTACACCAGGATTTCCCTTTCCACCGAGGCCCGTTGGCCATCTAACGGCTTTAGCTGTTCCAACGGTCTTTTTCCATTGAGGACTTACCTTGGCCAAATAGTCCGTAAAAACATAGGTCGTCCCACTGGAATCTGATCTGCGGACGACAACGATAGACTTTTGCGGAAGCTTAGCGTCCTTATTCAAGGCCTGAATTTCAGCGTGGTTCCACTCTTTAATTTCGCCCATGAATATTTTGGCAAGGACAGCTCCATCTAACTTTAGAGATTCTTTCAAGCCGGGAATATTGTAACTAACGACGACAGAACCGAGAACTGTTGGAATATGGATGATCGGCGATTGGCTTTTTTTGAGTTCACGCTCTCTCATCGGAGCATCACTGGCTCCAAAATCGACGGTCTTCGCAAGAAGCTGTCGAATTCCACCACCACTGCCAATCATTTGGTAATTGATTTCAACATCAGGGTTTTTCTTATTATACTCAGCAAACCATTTAGAATAGATTGGATAGGGAAAACTCGCTCCAGCCCCAGTTAGCATTTTAGTGTCAGCCGAAGCAGAAACCGAAATAAGCAAGGTAAAGAGAACCTTAATAATTAGAGAACTTTTCATCGAAAACCCCTTTCTTAAGAAAGATTTACCCCAGTCCGAGCTATTTTCATGTCAGGATTCCGTCAAGATCCCAATATTCTCGATCTGGACTGACTCAAGTCATCATGATTGAATGCCGGAACGTATAGTGCTTTAATGAACTAGATGAAAGTCGCAGCTATTGATGCTGGCTCAAATGCTGTCCGGCTCCTTATTGGAGAACGGGACGCTCTAGGTGGCATCCATATAATAGACAAATACCGAGAACCAATTCGCCTTGGGAAAGACGTTTTTTCTAAGGGCGAAATTCGCAAAAAAACGATTGATCGTCTCCTGACTGCCTTTAAGAAGTTCCGAAAGGTCATAGATAATGAACAGGTGGATCTAGTCTATGCCGTTGCCACTTCGGCCATGCGTGAAGCTCAAAATAATAAGAAAATTTGCGAACTTTTGTTCGAAGAAACCGGCATTCAACTCAAAATTATCTCTGGTGACCAGGAGGCTCAGCTTGTTCATGCGGCCATTGTCTCCAATCGTGATGTGAGCAAAGAGCCCATGGGCCTTATCGATATCGGTGGCGGTTCTGTCGAAGTTGGCTTCTCACAAAACTCAAAATTACTTGCCCGTAAAAGTTTTCCTTTTGGGACCGTTCGACTCCTGCAGCTTATGAACGAAAACAACCTTAAAGAGAGCGATATTGGCAAATATCTCGACAAGAATGCTGGAAATATTGAATCCTACATAGAAGACGAAGCTCCAGACAAGCCTATTGAAATGGTCGTTGGCACTGGTGGAAACATGGAGTGTATGGGACGGCTTCGAGTTGTTCTATTGCAAAAGAGCTCCATGTACGAGATTTATTATGATGAACTTAAAGAACTACAAAAGTCCATTGTAGAAATGTCGGTTAAAGATCGCATTCAATATCTTCGTCTCCGAGCGGACCGAGCCGATGTCATTTACCCTGCAATCATGGTAACTCTAAAAATAATGAAACACATGGGAGCTAAGAAACTCTGCCTCCCTAACGTTGGACTTAAAGAAGGGCTTCTTCTTGACGCCTTTAATAGCCTGAGTAGTGGGATTGGCTCTGAAACCTACTCTGGAAGAGAAGCTCTTCACTACCAATAATGAGCTGACTCAGATAAGTTAAATCAAATTCCCTTTGATTAGAAGTTCTTTCCAGTCGCCTATATTTAGTCGTCTCTCTTCGGACGTTCGGCAAGATTACGCAACTGCCTTGGACGCAATAACCACTCTAATTGAAAGTGAGTCTTTTCGAGGGGATTATAACTTTGAAAACAAGCCGCTCCCGCTTTCTTGAAGGTAAAGAGGGCCCGTTCCTCTCCGGTCAAAAGATAACCTGACAGTAAACTCAAATGAGGTTCGTGCCCTACAAAACAAACTTCATAATCATCAGGATCCTCACATTCAATTTGCCTCAAATAATCAATAAAACTTTCATAGGGACTCGTCGGTCGCATCACTTCACTGACTTTGTAATCGGCCTTCGGAAAGACTTCCCGTAAAAAATCTGCCGTTTGAACAGCTCTCACCAAGGGGGATGTTACGATCAAATCGAGTTTAGGTTCGATTTTCCTTAAAGCGAGAGCCGCCCGCGCCATTCGATTTCGTCCCTTTTCTACCAAGGGTCTCTCGTCATCATTTTTACTATGTCTTGCGAATTCCAAACGATCCATGGCAATACCATGGCGAAAAAGCATAACTCTCACTGGTGCTGATCTCCATCTAAATGACTAGGCTTATTGAGTCGTAGGGTTTCGCTCATGAGTCGAATATGACTTCCCATCCTGTCATCACCCTTGAGTTGTTCATAGGTTCCATCACTGGCCATCAACCAGGACTGCCTTGTATCGCTGAGATGAACATCAATACTTTCTTGAATCTTTTCTTTGAGGATCGGATCAAGAATTGGGGTAATAACTTCGACTCGATCGTGAAGGTTTCTAAACATCCAGTCGGCCGAACCAATGTAATAATCGCCGTCAATAATGTTTTGTCCACCATTTCTAAAATAAAAGACACGGGAATGCTCAAGAAATCGTCCGATGATCGACCTCACTTCAATATTTTCACTCATCCCCTTAACTCCTGGGCGAAGACAGCAAAACCCACGAACAATGAGTTGGATTTTCACATTGGCCTGGGATGCTTTGTAAAGGGCCCGAATAATGTCCGAATCTTCAAGACTATTGAACTTAGCAACAATCTGGGCAGGTTTACCCGCACGTGCATTATCTATTTCCCTTTGGATCATCGAGAGAAAGCTGTCTTTCATGTTAATAGGAGCAACGAGTAACTTCTTGTAATCCGACTTCAAAGAGCGACCAGTTAAATAGTGAAAAAGCTCGACCACTTCCTGGGTAATTTCGGGTCGACAAGTAAACAGTCCAAAGTCCGTGTACAGATTCGCTGTTCCTCTATGGTAATTACCGGTACCAATGTGAACATAGGCCTTAACACTGTCTTCTTCTTGGCGAACCACCAACAACGTTTTCGAATGGGTTTTTAATCCAACCACTCCATACACAACGTGAACACCGGAATTCTCCAGCTCCTGCGCCCATTGGATATTTCGCTCTTCATCAAAACGGGCTTTTAATTCAACAAGTACGACCACTTGTTTACCCATATCCGCTGCCTTGATCAACAAGGGGACGATACGACTGTTGTCCCCGGTTCGATAGAGAGTCATTTTTATACCCAAAACTTTTGAGTCCTCAGCCGCATTTTGAATAAAACGCTCCACCGAGTGAGGAAAACTCTCATAGGGGTGATGAACGAGAATGTCGTGTTGCTGAATGATGGGAAACATTGGACCGTCTTCAATGAGAGAAATCGGCACCGTCGGTGACCATTTCTCAAATTCGAGGTGGGATAACTTTAAATCGAGAATGGGCTTTACATCTGTGTAGTCGAGAAGTTCTGCCACTTCGTAAATATCCCCTGAATGAAGATCCAACTCCTCTTTCAAAAGGTTTAGCATCCACTTATCAGGATTAGGGCCGTGTTCGAGGCGGACACAGTTTGCAAACCGCCTTTGTTTTAACTCTTCTTCAATCATCTCTAAAAGATCTTCGGCGTCTTCTTCGTCTCTTTCGATATCGGCGTTTCTGGTGATTCGAAATGGCATCACACTTAAAACCTTCATCGCAGGAAATAAATCATCAAGATGGTGAATGATAATATCAATCAACGAAACAAATCGGTAGCTGGCTCCTTCAATACTGACCCGAACCCACTGCGGAAATATTTTAGGGACTTTGACTCGAGCAAATAATTTTTCATCCCGCTCCGGATGTCGTAATGTTATTGCAAGGGACGTCGACAAGTTAGAAATAAACGGAAATGGATGTCCTGGATCCACCGATAAAGGAGTTAAAACTGGGAAAACATGGGAGCGAAAGTAATTTTTAGTCTCTTCCTTTTCCGATTCAGATAAGTCTTTCCACTTGAGTACAAAAATATTCTCTTTTTCTAAAGCTGGTACAATTTGATTTCGATAAATAGTGGCTTGCTCTTTCTGTAGAGGAATCACATATTTTTCAATCGCTTTGAGCTGCTTTCCAGCAGTCAGTCCATCTAAGCTGAGATTGCGAATTCCCAAAGTCACCTGGCGCTTGAGACCACCCACTCTTTTCATAAAAAATTCATCTAAATTAGAAGAAAATATGGATAAAAAGCGAAGTCTTTCTAAGAGTGGAGTTCTTTCATCAGCCGCCTCGTAAAGAACACGTCTATTAAATTCAAGCCAAGAAATTTCCCGATTAAGAAATTCCTCAGAAGTCCCCCTTCGAGGCTTCTTACCTTGAATTCCAACCGATTTTGATTCGCTCTGAACGTTTTTTTCACGACCTGACACTTCATTCACCTCAACTTGTGATAACTCTAAAAAAGCCACGTTTATAATGCTTCTGGCCCTTTAGAAATGCAATCCTTAAGCCTATTTGTAGGCCTTATTCGAGTAGTTCCTTCAAGCTTTGGTTATTTTTGACACTAAGACTAGGCCATTCTCAAGCTCGACTGAATTAAGTACCAAATCCCTTTCGGGAATGCGAAGAATCCCTAACAGATTCCTGACACCAGGAAAAAAAGAAGCCCCAGCACAGGCTGGGGCTAGGCAAAGGTTGAACTTAGTGGAGTGGGGTTTAAGGAAAGGTAATTAGGGTAGGTCTACTATTTAGTTCCACCAAGTAGCTTCTTAAAGAAGCGGTTGGGTCCCGATTGGATTTTAATTGTTTTAGCTTCTTCCTTTTCTTTTTTGGGAAGTGCTAATTGAAGAATTCCATCTTCAAGATGAGCTTCCAGCGCTCCCTCATCGACGTTTTCAGGTAAAGTCCATCTACGAGAATAGGTCTGTAGGGTTCTTCTCTCAGACTCTTCATCTGCGAAGTGATCCTTGCGAGTCGCCTTTAAATTGAGAACCCTTCCATCTATGGAAAGCTCCAAATCTTCAGACTTAACTCCTGGCATATCTACACTGATCAAAAAAGCATCATCAGTTTCTTTAAATTGTGTTTCTCTCATTCGACTTTCTTCATTCACCACAGGGCGAGCAAAGTCTTCGAACATTCGGTCGATATCGAAAAAGAGGTTTTGGCTGGGAAACGATGAATTCCATAATCTCATTTTGTTCATTTCAATCCTCCTTTATAGTTTTCATCCTTACGCTATTAAGATGAGATCCGAAAAAGGAATGTCAAGCCAGACTACCTAACTAAATATTTGATTTTATTGGGGAATTTTAGAGACACACATATTAAATATGGTTCTTATTTTGGACCTGTCAAGATCGAGTAAATTCAAGTTTTACAACATGAATAGAACTCGAATTAATTAGTGACTTAGACAAACTACTGGCAGAAATCCTATGAATGATGCTCGTGCGCTACCGTTTGGGGCCTGGCACCTAACCGTCTTCGCCAATAGCTTCAACGGGGCAGCCTTCTAGAGCTTCTTTGCAAAGCTCTTCTTCTTCGTCTGAATTCGGCTGCTTGATGACAAAGGCGTGGCCATCGTCTTCATCCATATTGAAATGATCGGGGGCCGCAATCACACAGGCATCACAAGCAATGCAGGACCGGTCCACATAATACTTGCCTTCTATATTTTCATCGTATTTATCGTTCTTATCAGCCATGGGGTTTCCCGAGTTTATTATACAGGAAACTAATTTTTAACTAGAGTCCCTGCCGAATTGGCCAATTGATAACGGCTGGCTATCACTTGCCAAGTCTTAAAAATCACTACCGTGAAGATTAGTGAACTTATTAGACTATTATGGAAAAAAGGCAAGCCTGCAATATAACTCTGTAAAAGTCCTTCAAAACCGGGTGCATAATGGGCACTG
>JAUHWN010000083.1 GCA_030424665.1 Bdellovibrionia bacterium
TTTCGACTTTGCGTTGAGGGCTTTAGCGACATAGGCCCGGGCTGCTTCACAGGCCCCCTCCGCTTTCCATCCCCATCGATGCTGAGCTGATGAGGGGTTGCCAAATTCATTCTCTAAGAAAGGTTTCATGGCCGCAAAAACCTTCGGATCAACTGGAGTTGTAGCGTGGTAATCAAAATAGAGTCCTGTATTCAGCTGGCTCAAGGGTCCTCCTCAAATTGAACAAAATCTGGGCAAATCTACAAAATGAGTCACTTTTTAAGGGCAAAAAGTCGAGCCCTAGAGCGACCCTGCAATAGATAGGGTTTCAGCATAGTTCCTAGCTAAAAAAAGTCTAGTTAGGACTCTATACAGCAAATTAGAAACCAATTCTAATGGTGTCCTGTTTTTAGTCCTCATTTTTACAAGATCAAACAGCACAAGTAAAATACTCTTAGGAGGGCCTCATGGCTAAAGTTCAAGGAAAGACGCCTGGATTAGAAATAGGAAGTCGTTTTGTGGGAGAAAGAGAGGATCCCTTTTCTCAGGTTCAATGGGTGCATAGAGATAGTTGCATTAAGGATCTTCGTGGAGAAACCGTATACGAGTTTAAAAATGTAGAAGTACCTGAATTCTGGAGTCAATTGGCCACGGATATTTTGGCCAGTAAATACTTGCGCAAATCAGGTGTGCCGCAAGTTAACTTTTCTGAATTGGAGAAAGGTCAACCTCTTGAGGGAGACAATAAAACAGGGCCGGAGACTTCGTTAAAACAGGTAGTCTTGAGGATAGCCAAGTCTATTCGTGACGAGGGTGTGAAGCAATCATACTTTAAAAGTGAAAAAGATGCCGAAACTTTTGCCAATGAACTCATACATATTTTAGTTCAACAAAAGGCGGCATTTAACAGCCCTGTTTGGTTTAATTGTGGACTCTCACAAAGTTATGGAATTCGAGGAAACTCAAGCCACTATGCGCTTATTGATGGTGAAATTAACAAAACTGACGAGGCCTATAAAAACCCTCAATGTTCGGCTTGCTTTATTCAAAGTGTCGACGACAGTATGGATTCAATTTTTCAGTTGGCTAAACAGGAAGCTCTCATTTTTAAATATGGCTCGGGTTCGGGAACAAACTTTAGCGCCATACGATCTAAAGATGAGCCCATTTCTGGCGGAGGAAGAAGTTCAGGCCTCTTAAGTTTTCTAAAAGTTCTCGATGCTGGTGCTGGAGCAACTCGATCGGGTGGAATTACCCGAAGGTCGGCAAAGATGGTTTGTTTGGATATTGATCATCCCGAAATATTCGAATTCATTAAATGGAAGGCGAAAGAGGAAAAGAAAGCTCAAGTACTTATTTCTGCAGGTTTTGATTCTGACTTCAATGGCGAGGCCTATGGAACAGTCTCAGGACAAAACTCGAATAACTCCGTGAGAGTGCCTGATGAGTTTATGGAAATTCTAAAAAAGAAAGGTTCGTGGTCGACCTATTATCGTCTCAATAAAAAAGAAGCTCGCAAGATTCCTGCCGAAGAACTCTGGAACGAAATCGCTCAGGCCACATGGGAGTGTGCCGATCCCGGTCTGCAATTTGATAGTACTATCCAAAAGTGGCATACCTGTAAAAGCTCCGGTAGGATTAATTCTAGCAACCCCTGTTCTGAATACATGTTTTTAGATAATTCAGCTTGTAATTTATCCTCACTGAACCTTCTAAAGTTTCTTGATAAAGACAACCGGTTTCTTGTCGAAGATTTTTTACACACTTGTCGAATCATGTTTATCGCCCAAGAGATCCTTGTGGGCTTTTCAAGTTATCCGACTCGAGAGATTGCAGAAAATAGCAATCGGTTTCGTCCTCTGGGGTTAGGTTATTCGAATCTTGGGGCGTTTTTAATGGTTTCGAATTATCCGTACGACTCTGATGAAGCCCGTAACTTGGCTGGACTCGTAAGCTCGGTATTGACTGCTCAGGCTTATTTAACTAGCACCGAATTAGCAGCGGTAAAAGGCGCTTTTATTGAGTACGACAAGAACAAAGAATCCTGTCTGGAGGTTTTGAACTTACATACCCAATCTTTAGAACACCTTAAAATTGATTCTTGCCACTCCAATCTTTTAGATTGTTCAAAGGACCTTTGGCAGAAGCTCAGTCAGGAGGTGCAAAAGTATGGATTGAGGAACGCGCAGGCCAGTGTTATCGCTCCGACTGGAACGATTGGCTTGTTAATGGATTGTGATACAACGGGTGTCGAACCCGACTACTCAATTGTTAAATACAAGAAACTGTCTGGTGGTGGAAACTTCAAAATCGTTAACAAGAGCCTGGGTCGTAGCCTAGAGAATCTTGGTTACGATCAAAACGTAATCGAAGAAATAATTCAGTACGTTTTATATAATGAAAATATTGAAAATGCTCCTCAGCTAAAAAAAGAGCACATTCCGATTTTCGATTGCGCAAATACCTGTGGACCCAAGGGGTTCCGTTATATCGCACCAAAGGGGCACATCGAAATGATGGCAGCCATTCAGCCATTTATAAGTGGGGCCATTTCTAAGACCGTCAATCTACCTAATAAAACCGATGTAGAAGAAATTAAAAGTCTGTTTCTTTACGCATGGGAGTTGGGAATTAAGGCTGTTGCCTTCTACAGGGATGGCTCCAAACTAAGCCAGCCCCTCAGTCAGAAAATCGAAGCTCCAGCAGATCGGGAGGATCTGTCATATCAAAGTGATTCACCGCAATGCAGTGTTTGTGGTTTCAAAACTATACGAAGTGGCTCGTGCTTCAAATGTTTGAATTGTGGCCAATCTGAGGGCTGTAGCTAAGTTTAGGCCTTGCAATTTGTCGAGAGAATATCACTATAGAGATGTGCTTAAAAAAGGATAACCAATGCCATTTGATAAAGAGACACTCATATCAATGAACCCGGCGACAGAGGAAGAGCTTGGACGAATTGAAGTTGATTCTACAGAGCAGATTATTGAAAAAGTAGAGAGGGCTCACAAGGCCCAGAAGTCTTGGGCGAGACTCAGTATTGAAGAAAGAATTAAGCATTTGGAGCCCCTAGAAGATTTGCTCATGGAAAATTGTGAGCGTCTGAGTGAACTCATGACCAAGGAGCAAGGCAAACCTCTTTTTATGTCGATTGGAGAGGTTAAGGCTTGTGCCAAAAGTTTAAAAGGTGAGTTTGAGTCTATCGAAAAGGCATTGCAAGTTGAGGAAAAGGTCAACGGAAGTGATCACTCCAAAATAATTTATGATCCTCTCGGTGTTGTTGTTTCTATTACTCCTTGGAACTTTCCGATATTGATGCCCCATTGGCATATTATCCCAGCTATGTTGGCGGGAAATGCTGTCATTATAAAACCTTCTGAGGAAACCACAATCACAGCAATTGAATATTTAAAGTTAATCCAATCACTTTTGCCTGAGGATGTTCTTCAATATGTTGTCGGGGATGGTCGGCAGGGCCAAGAGCTCATTGATCAAAACATTCAGCTTACTGTTTTTACGGGAAGTCGAGATGTCGGTTCCAAGATTATGGAGCAGTCGAGTGCTCAGTTGAAGAGAGTCATCCTAGAGCTTGGTGGTAAGGACCCTCTGGTAGTGCTACCTTCAGCGGATCTGGAAGCTGCGGTGAGCTTTGCCGTTCAAAATTCATTTAGAAATTGCGGCCAGGTTTGTGTGAGTACCGAAAGGATTTTGGTTCACGAAAAAGTTTTTGATGAATTTTTAGCTGCTTTTAAAGAACGCTCTGAAAAACTAAAAATTGGAAATGGCCTAGATAAAGATGTAAATCTAGGACCAATGATTCATAAAAAACAGAAAGAAAAGGTTTTAGACCAAGTTAAGGATGCGGTGGCCAAAGGGGCGGAGATCTATTTTGGAAGTCTTGATGACGATGCTAACTATGTTCGTCCGATTGCTTTATTAAAAGTTGATGAACACATGGAAATCAGAGATGGTGAGACCTTTGGTCCGGTCGTTTATATAGACAAGTTCAAAGAACCTGAAGAAGCTGTGACTTCGATTAATCAGTCTAAGTATGGGCTGGGAGCTGCTATTTTTGGCGATGAAAAAGAATCCATGGAAATCGCCCGAAAATTAGAAACGGGAATGGTTGGAATTAATCGAGGTGTCAGTGGAGTGAAAGACACTCCTTGGGTAGGAGCAAAGCAAAGTGGTTTTGGCTTTCATCACAGTGCTCAAGGGCATCGACAGTTCACTCAAACTCGCGTGATAACGGTCAAGAAAGAAGAGTAAAGCTACTCGAGGCGAGCGGCGGTGGTTTTTTCATCATCGAATTCGTATTTACGACCGCGCCACTCTACTTTTTTGGTGATGAAGCGATCTACCATTCCACCGATGGCTGTTGCTATAAACATGAGTATCGAAAATGGCAAGAATAGTGTCGATCCGAATACTAAGAAATTACCATATTTTCTTTGGTTAAGACTGACAAATGTCGCAAGCACAAGAAGGGTGACTACGTTGACCCAAGACTCAAACATGAAAAAAGAGTTAACAAAGGCTGCCACCATAAGGAAACTTTCGATGCCGGTTTTCCAATCGGAGTAGCCAAAGCCAATAGCATTAAGTCTTCTCCACCCTTTGAAAAAGTTAAAAATACTATCAAACATTCGAACTTGATAAAGTTTGGCCTCTGGGTAGACCAAGTAACTCAAATCTGCTTTCAAGATATTTCTAGCTAGTGCAATATCCTCAGCCAACTCTGCTTTAACTTCTGCGTGGCCTCCAATTTTATCATAGGCCTCTCTTCGCAATAGGAGGTATTGTCCGATAGCAAAAAGTCTTTGCGGAGTTGGAATTGTGAAAGGAGAGGTGACCGCTAAAACGAGCATATGAAAGGGGCCCATTAGTTCTTCCCAGCTCTCTTCAGTAATGTGATAGGGAAGAGCTGAAATCATGTCTAGATTTCTCTTTGTCATAAAAGAAATGGCACGATCCAGAGATTTTTTGTAATGGACTGTGTCGGCATCTGTAAAAAGGAGGTATTCCCCCTGAGCTTCCCCGGCTCCAACATGGCACGCCCAACTTTTTCCAATCCAGCTAGAAGGCTTCTCTCCAGCCTCCACTAAACGAATTTTATCCATTGGAATAGTTCTGATAATTTCGACCGTATTATCTGTAGAATTATCGTCGACTACAATGACCTCGTAATCTTTGTAAGTTAACTGAGTCATAGAACTCAGAATACCGAGAATGTTTTTCTCTTCGTTACGTACGGGAATAATAATAGAAACACTGGGAAGTTTTTTAAACGGTTGAACGCCGGCACCAGGGTCGCTAGGTACGCCGAATCCAGGAATAAAATCCAAGAGTTGAGGGGAAAGTCGTATTATAAAAATACAGGTCCCGAGTGCCATTAAGATGTAACTGATGTTCGCTAACACTTTAATCCAAATCTACATTTTAAGCAGATCGAATGTTTCTTCTACGCCGAGGTAACCCTGGTCAAACCAAAACCACCAGCTCAGGCTCATGATTGAGTGCCCCAGAAAAATACCGAAATGGCTCCACATTTCGATTCGATCTGATTTGTGCTTAAAGTATCTCACCCAATGGAGGGCTTCATCAATAGCACTGTAAAAAAAGCTGAGAATAAGTAGAGACAAGGCTGGGTAGCGAAAGGTCTCGGGGTAGTCCTTTGCGAAACAAAGAAACATAATACTTGTTACGCCACAAAAGATCGTAACGCCGTGGACGAGAGATTCTCCCTTTCGCAGTTCTTCGCGGTAGATTGTGCGATGGCCAATTGTATCGATGGCGATGGCAGTTGTGAAAATAAGCGCGCCAATAGGTATATTCCATGTAAAAAATGGAAGACCCGAGTCATTAAGCCTTCCCACACTGACAAATGTCGCAAGACTAAAGAAGAGTCCGAGCATCATGCCGACCCAGAGGCAATAAATAATCCAGTCATGCTTTGTGAATTGGCGAATTCGACCCACATATATTTTAAAGTCTTGCCAGTAGGTGTTGCCGTCTAAAGAGGTATTTGTAAGATCATCAAAGATACTTTTTTGTGAAGGCTGCGCAGTTTGAAAAGGGATTTCATCGGCTATGGGGTGTTGTTTCTCTTTTTTTAAATCTGAATTGCTGTGAAGTTGCCTTTCACTATGCTTTTCAAACTCAGTCATTGGAACCTCCAAACTGTCTTAATGGCCTGGGGCTTTCTATTTTGAATAAGCCGTTTAGGAATTGTAGAAAGTACTCGAGTTACGCCAATACCGGCTAGAATATATTTTTTCCACTTGGGAACGTAGCAGCGCTCTTCCCATGCCTGTTCCTTTTTCTTGAGGACTTCATTGCCGATCTCCGAGTATATTTCGATCGCTACAGAAACAGCAAGTGCAGCGCGAATAGGAAGATGAATGAGTCCTTTTCTACCATGATTATAGAGATCATCAGCGCGATCGAGTAGGCGAGGCATTAAGTGTGCCGCACTTTGCTTTAGTTCTTCGCTGTCGCGTGGTGGATAATTAAGGTTTTCTTTTTCAAACCAGGATTGTGGAAGGTAGATTCGGCCACGTTTGTAGTCTTCGATAATGTCCCTTGAAATATTTGTCATCTGCATGGCCATACCTGCTGCCACAGCTTGATTGAGAGCGTTTTCTCTTTTCAGACCCGTAATATGGGACATCATGAGGCCGACAACCCCTGCTACTCGATAGCAATAGAGTTCTAAATCCTTTTGATCTTTGTAATTATAACCTTTTACATCCATCTCCATGCCCGCGATTAAGTCTTTTGGGTACTGGGATGGAATCTGGTATTTGGTCGCCAAGTGCCTGAGCGCTATGAAAGAGTTCTCATGCAATTTTTCTTTGCTGTTTATTGATAGCTCTGTCATTTGTTTTAGTCGATCGAGTTCATCACTAGCCTTCTCTTGGTTAGGGGCTTCATCGACGGCATCATCACAGTGTCGGCACCAGCCGTAAAGAAGCTGTGAACCCTCAAGTTGCTCCTTTCCAAAAAGAACAGCGGCAAAAGAGAAACTTTTTGCCGCTTTGTTCATAGTCTGCTCACAATGAGCCAGGGAATTTTCATAATCGGATCGACTTATTTCCAAGGATTGATCACTTTCTACTAAAGCTGAGCTTCTGGCTTTGGTTGGTTAATAAGCACTTTTTCGGTTTCGTCAATTTGGTTGATGCCATAGTTTCCACCGAGATCATTTATCAAAAGATCGGCTGTTGCCTTCCCTGAATTCACTACGCCTGGAACACCTGCTCCCGGGTGGGTTCCCGCTCCCGAAAAATAGAGGTTCGGAATAGTGTCGTCTCTATTATGGGTTCTAAAGTAGGCACTTTGCGTGAGGCGTGGTTCTAAAGAGAAAGCGGCCCCAAGGTGACTATTGAGTTCAGTTTCGAAGTCATCGGGGGTAAAAATTCTTTGAGTTACGACACTTTCTTGAAGTCCCGGCATGTACTTATCCTCCATGTACTGCATAATCTTTTGCGCATATTTGGGACCTTCGGTTTTCCAATCCACATCGAGAAGACCCTTATGGGCAACAGGAGAAAGTACATACCAGGCGTCGCAGCCTTCGGGAGCCATTTGTGGATCCGTCAGAGAGGGGCGATGGAGGTAGAGAGAGAAATCCTCTGGAAGTTTGCCCTTGTAAAAAATATCGTCAAGGAGCCCCTTGTAGCGTGGGCCAAACAAAACATTGTGATGAGCGAGATTGTCGAATTTCTTATTGGTGCCAAAATAAATAAGAAACAGGCTCATGCTGTACTTAGATTTCTCTAGTTTCTTTCGAGTTTTCTCGACCCTTTTTTCGTTTTTGAGAAGTTTTTTGTAGGTGTGGTACACATCTGCATTGGATACAACTGCATCACAATTATAAATTTGACCGCTCTCGCTGCGAATCCCGGTGACCACCCCGTTATCACAGACTATTTGCTCGACACCTTCGTTGAGAGAAATTGAACCTCCGAGATCCTTGAAAAGTCTAACGAGGCCTTGAACGAGCGCGCCGGTCCCTCCTTTAGGAAAGGTTACGCCCCAGTTTCTCTCTAAGTAGTGGATCAGGGTGTAAATGGAAGAAGTTGCAAATGGATTCCCTCCAACAAGAAGAGAGTGGAAGCTAAAGGCTTCGCGTAAGTGCTCATCCTTCATAAATCGTCCGACTGTTTTGTAAACACTCCTGTCAGCGCGAAGGCTTGCCAATTGCGGAGCAACCTTAACCATATCCCAAAATTTTAGAAAAGGTTTGTCGGCAAGTTTTGTGTAACCCTCATCAAAAACCTTTTTTGAATATTCGACGAATTCAAAGTAACCTTTGAGGTCCTTCGGTGACTTCTCTTTAATCTGTGATGTTAATTCATCCAAATTATTGGAGTAATCGAATGAATAACCGTCATCCCACAGTAGTTTGTAAAACGGAAATACGGGAAGAAGTTCAACGTATTTATCCATTCGAGTTCCGCTGACTTCAAAAAGCTCTTCGAGGCAGTGGGGGGCAGTGATCACTGTTGGGCCGGCATCAAAAGTAAAGCCCTTGTCTTTATAGACGTAAGCTCGCCCACCAGGAAGATCACGCTTTTCGAAAATATGAACTTGATAGCCAGCCGATTGAAGACGGATCGCCGTTGAAAGGCCCCCGAAACCAGAACCAATGACAGCGACACGTTTTTTACCTGTAAGCATTTTTGATCCTTTCACATAGGGATTGAGCTGTAGAATGTGATTTAGTAAATATAGAGGCTCGCGCCTTTTTTTCGAGAATTCGAAATGCATCCGCGCAAATTTCGTCTGCTTCTTTTGTGGCAGAAGAAATAAAGTTATTTCGTTCAAACCAGTTTTCAATCTCTTGAATCGTAGAAGACTTTTTGTCGATGCCAAGTTGCGAAGTGAGCCTTCTTAGTTTGGCATATTGTGATGCGGAACAAAGGTTGGAGGCAGCGATCCAAACAAAACTGGGTCGACTTAATGCAAGATCCTCTAGATACTTTTCTTCACCCTTTTTTAGGAGATTGCCGATGTCGTCGTAACATTGGAGGGCCACTCCAAATTTTTTGCCAAATTCTCTAAGAAAGGTTTTACGCTCCTCAGAGGCCTCAGCGACAATCGCTCCAAACTCAATCGCCATAGCCATGAGTTCTCCCGTTTTCAATTCAAGGCTTTTTAGACACAATGAAGGAACATCATAGGACTCAATTTGATCAATTCGCGTACCTAGGTCGATTGCCTGTCCCATGTGTGAGTAGGTCATCATATTAAAGTAACTTCTGTAAATTTCGAGGTGTTGCCTTTCGGAAAGTTTTAACCCTTCGACCCATTTCATAGGCCAAAAATAAAGAAAGTTACCACTATTAATTGCCAGGGGCTCTCCGACCTTTCGGTGGAGCGAGGGTTCACCCCTTCGCGATTGGCTTTGATCCTGAATATCATCGACGACGAGAGATCCGAGGTGAATCGATTCGACGACTTCTGATAAGGCACCTATCAGTTTTTCTTGACTTTCGTTTGGTTCAATTTCGCGATCTTCGCGGCCCAATAGAAATCCGAGTCTGACAATTTGCTCGCGAATTCTCTTTCCGGGTTTTTTAAGTAGCTCATTAACTGGCGACAAAAGATTTCTATCGACTACGCGATTGACCTTGTTGATGTTTATATCGGTATGAAAGTCAGTTTGTACATTATCCATAATGTAGCTGAGTCCTTTCTGAGAGACACCTCATCGCTTTAAACAATGGGACGGGTGGTTTTAATGCAAGTATTTTAAATTTTTCTAAACTCGAGAGTTTGCCGCGATAAAAATTCTGAATGAGAGGCTCCGGCAGGGTATAGAACCGGTCCATGATCTGAACTCTTTGCTCGGGTTGAGAAGCGAGAAACAGCATGCGGTTGAGTAAGCGAAAGAATGATTGTTGATTTTTGACTACCGCGAGGTGATTGAAATTTCTTTGCGCAGCTTTGAGGATATCGAAGTTCTTTTCTGTGAGCCCGAGAGCGCTGAGTTGTTGTAATAAAGATGGAAGACTGTATCCCGTTGTCGGATGGGCCATGCCGGCCTGAGTCCCTATAGCGATGTACCGAGAACTGGAGTTAGCAAATTGGGTAACGGGTTCACCTAGCTCTAGTGGAAGGCTGCCGAATTCTTTTCTTAGAATTTTAAAATCTTTATCGTAGTTGGTTTCTATATATTTTCTTAAGCGTTTTTCGATTGCGGCGAAGTTTATTTCACCATCATTGCTGTAGTAGGTGTCTTCCACTAAAAAGCGCCTCTGGGAGTAGGGGAGTGTATAAAGGAACCGATACCCATCGAATTGCTCCACCCGTGCGTCCATCAAAAATACTGAACTGTTATCAATGTCTCGAGAGAATTCGACCTCCCAACCAACAAATTTCTGATAAGCTCGTTGGGCGGAGATCTTTTCGTTGCACCAGCCCCGGGCATCAATTGTTAAATCGGCTTCGATCACATTTCCGTTGAGAGTGAGCTTGCCAGTCTCTTTGTTCACTTCGATTGCATGATTGAGTGAAATTGAATCGCAATACATAGCCATGAGTTTTTTTGCGAAGTCTTGGCTCTCAATGGCCATGTAGTCTGAAGTGAAATGGCGTTGATGCTGGGGAAAGGCCACGAAATAAGAATTCCAGCGGTGACTAACTAGGTCGCGTAAAAGCGACATCTCATCGGTCGTTAAATCAGAGCGGTGAAAACACCAAGTGTGGTTCCCTGCCAATTTTTCACTCGCCTCAAACAAACGAACTTTGATTTGGGGGTAGTTCTTGCGAATGCAATGAAGAGCTAGACCACCGGCCAGGCCACCTCCAACAATCGCAATCTGGATCGAATTTTTCTCTGAAATTTCGATCTTGTCCTCCCCCGAGATCTTGTATAAAACAATGGTGCTTTAAAATTACCAGTTCAAAAGCTATTGAATTGACGTCAGAGAGTCAAAGTTTTTTACTTAAAGGCATTTAAGCCCAAATGAGTAAAAAAGACCCAGCCGGTTCAAGATGACTTGAACTATAAAGAGAAGGGGAATCCCGTGGAAAACTTCGCACAATTTGATTTAATGAATCCAACTGAAGAGCATAAAATGCTGCGGGACACCATAAGGCAGTTCGTTCAAGAGGAAGTCGAGCCTCAAGCTCATGAGTTTGATCGAAAGGAAGAGTTTAATCTTCCATTGTTCAGAAAGCTGGGGGAATTGGGTTTACTTGGAATTACCGTTTCTGAAGAGTTCGGTGGTTCAGGAATGGACGCCCTGTCGACAGTGATCGTTCACGAAGAGTTGTCCGCTTCGGATCCAGGGCTTTGTTTGGCCTATCTCGCGCACTCAATGCTTTGTGTTAATAACCTTTATATCAATGGCTCTCAGGAGCAAAAGGCAAAATATCTTCCGGGTCTATCATCTGGTGAGCTCGTCGGCGCAATGGCAATGTCAGAGCCAAACTATGGAACCGATGTCTTGGGAATGGAGACTACTGCCGTTAAAGATGGTGACTCCTGGGTTCTCAACGGCCGTAAAATGTGGATCACCAACGGTACTATTGACGAAAATAAAACCCCTTGCGATGTCTGTTGGGTTTACGCCAAGACGGGTGAGGTTAATGGTCGACCCGAGATTTCGACTTTTATAGTTGAGAAGGGTGCGGAGGGTTTTTCTGTCGGACAAAAGATTATGGATAAAACTGGTATGCGTGCTTCGAACACGGCCGAGATGGTTTTCGATAATGTGAGATTGGGGCCAGAGGGACTCGTTGGTAAAGAGGGCGAGTCAATGAAGCATATGATGAGAAATCTCGAAATCGAAAGGGTGACTCTAGCGGCAATGAGCCTTGGAATTGCGAGACGCTCTTTAGAAATAATGAATAAATATAGTTCTGAACGAAGTGCATTCGGGCAGTCCTTAAATCGTTTCGGTCAAATTCAACGGCATATTGGCGAAAGCTATGCTGAATATCGTGCCTGCCAAAGCTATGTTTACGATACCGCACGAAAACTAGATATTCACAGTCACGGTCAAAGACTCGATTCAGATGGCGTAAAGTTAATCACGACAACCTTGGCAAAGAATATTGCGGACAGAGCGATTCAAGTTCTCGGTGGTTACGGATATGTTGGTGAATATGTGGTTGAACGCCTGTGGCGAGACTCTAAGCTTCTAGAAATTGGAGGAGGAACTCTCGAGGCTCACCAGAAGAATATAACCCGAGATCTCGCTAAGGATGATTCCGTTCTGAGGAATTAGGTTCGATGGGATTTTCTCTCTTTAGGCGATCTAGAAGTTCATAGGGAAAGTCACAGCCAGATTGTTGAACGCAAAAATGCCAGAGGGCCTGTCTCTCTGGCATTGTATTTTTTGTCTTGTTCGAAAGGTGGGTCTGTCTTGGTTGTCGGTCAAACCAAAATTGACCACATTCAAAATTCTCGAGATGGCGTCCGGCGAGCCAAAGAATGGTATCTGCTCCTTGGGATGGTTCGCGTAAAACTGGCGACATCACCTTTGCAAATCGAGGCATGGAATCCTTAAGACCTGGAGTATCGACCCACCCCGGATGCATACACTCACTAACTACCTTTAAGCCTTTGAGTTTTTCAGCGAGGAGTTCGTTGAGAATAACTTGAGCTCTCTTGGACTGGGCATAGGCAGCAAGGTCAGTATACTTTCGTCTCTTAAAAAAGAGATCGTCGGGTTCGAGGTGGTGAAGGTACATTCCTCCAGATGAAACGTGAATAATTCTACCAGAGCCCGAATTATGGAGGAGGGGAATTAATTGGTTGCTAAGTATAAAGCCGCTAAGGACATTTGTCGCAAAACTCATCTCTTGATCTAAAGAATTCAAGCGTTTGTCTTCGTACATAGACCCAGCATTATTTACTAAAACGTCGATGCGCTGATAGGTTTTGCAAATCTTTTTGGCCAAGGAGCGAACGAGTTTCGGTTCACTGAGGTCGCATTTGTAAACCTGAACTATCGAAGAGTATTTCTGGTGAAGCTTTTCGGAGAATTCTTCGAGTCGAGCTTGATTTCTTGCAACGAGAATAAGTTGAGCACCATTCTTGGCGAATAACTCAGAAGCGGAGCGACCGATTCCGGAAGTAGCGCCAGTAACCAGGATGATCTTACCCTTTAAATCGATTTCGTCTTGCCAAAAATGTTTGCGACCGAGATAGCCTATTTTTCCATAAGAAATTATCGGGCTTCTCGAGATCAGGTTTTCGGCGAGGGACTTTAGAACCATGGGTTCAAAATAATCTCAGGCAGGTGTGAGTTCAAGTCACAAGTCTTATAAAAAAACTGCGATAGGGGCACTATCGCAGTTTTAAGGGCATTGATCTATTGGTCTCTTAACCAAAATATCGAGAGAGTCTCAAGCTTACATCAGTAAACCCTTAACTTCTTACGATAAAACTACCAGAGCCTGCGATTCAGTTCAATACATTTTGAACAAAACGATAAAAAATCTGTAAGTATCTGTATATACGAAATAAAACATGATACACTGTGTTTAAATAATCTTGGAATTTTAACTTTTTTTGGGGCATTGTGCCCGTGCTTTTTAGAAATGTTTACCAAAGCTTGAACCTATTGAATAATAGGAGTAATTGTTTAGTCTAGCTTGAATGGGGTTAACCGCTTATGACTCAGACTTCAGTTTTACCAGAGGTAGAGCAACTCGCCAGGAGTGTTGGAGAGTTTATACAATATTGGGGGTTTAAAAGAATCCACGGACAAATTTGGACTCACCTCTATCTGTCTTCTGAGCCCATTGATGCCGGTGAACTCATAAAGAGATTAGGTGTATCGAAAGCTTTAATATCGATGTCTCTCGCAGAACTTGCAAATTACGATGTCATCTCTGAGTGTGGCAAAGGTCCGAAGAATACTTTGGTATACACTGCCAATAAAGACATCACCAAAGTCATCACTAATGTCCTTCGACGAAGAGAGCGACAGATGTTATCTCAAGTGGATGCTGCCTGTCGCCTCGTCAGTGACCTGAATCAGCAAGACAAAGAAAGTATGCAGATCGATACCCAACAGGTGAAAAAGCTGACTGAAATTGTATCCCATGCGCAAATGGGTCTCTCCGCGATTTTGTCTCTCTCGGATGTGGACATGAGTTTTTGGTCACAGTTGGCACTGAGTCAGCCCCTAGTTGAGGCTGAGGAAGTCAATTGAAGGTTTTAATCACAGGTCTGACGGGTTTGATTGGACGAACCCTCGGGAGAGCACTCAAAGAAAAAGGTCACGATATTCTGGGCCTTTCAAGATCCCCAGAAAGGGCAAAGAAAGAACTTTCTTTCGATACCCAGTTTTACCCTTGGGATTTGTACGAAGGGGAAGCTCCTCTAGAGGCTATCGAACAGGCTGATGCCATTATTCATCTCGCGGGCCATCCCATCGCTGATCAAAGATGGACTCAATCTGTTCAAAAGAAGATTTTAGACTCCCGAGTCTTGGGGACGAGGCACATCGTCCAGAGTATTTCGAGTTCAAGTAAGAAACCCAAGGTATTTATAAGCGCTTCGGCCATCGGTTATTATCCCTATTCGGATCACGAACAATTCGATGAAAACTCTAAGTCGGGAGATCACTTTTTAGCAGAGGTTTGTCGAAAGTGGGAGAAAGAGGCTCGAGAAGTAAATTCAGTTTCTACGCAAATACGAAGTGTGCAGATTCGGATTGGAGTCGTACTTGCGCCCGGTGGAGGAGCCCTGGAGAAGATGCTTCCACTGGCGAAGAAAGGGGTGCTGGGGCCGATCGGCGATGGTCGACAAATGATGAGTTGGGTCCATATTGATGACCTCGTTGGAATATTTGTTAAGGCCCTTGAAGACGAAAATTATAAATCAGTCATCAATGGGGTGAGTCCTCACCCGGTAAGCAATAGGGATCTCACCCAGCAGTTAATGAAAGCCCTCGGGAAAAGAAGTTTTCTTCCTGTGCCCAGAGTCGCCCTTAAATTAGCCTTTGGAAAAATGTCTGAAGTATTAATTCAAGGTCAAAAGGTTGTGCCGAAAAAGCTTAATGATTTAGACTTTCGATTTCTATTTCCCGATATTGAATCGGCGATGAAAAATATCATTGAAAATCAAGGGGGGAAGCCCTGAACTCAGGTGCTGATAAAGCTAAAAAGAAAAAAGTAGCGATCATTCCGATTGGTTCTGAACTTCTCGATGGTCAGATCCTCGATACAAATTCTCAGTTTTTATCCCGGTTAATTACCGAGTTTTTTGGTCAAGTTGATTTCAATTTGGGATGTTCAGATGTTGATAGCCACATCGAAGAGCTATTGGATTTTTCACAAGCTAAAGTGGACCTCATTATTACAATGGGCGGTCTAGGGCCCACAACCGATGATCGTACTAGAGATTTAATTGGCAAATTTTGTGGCCAAAAACTAAGGAGAGACGAGACTTCACTCAATAAAATAACCGAGGCAATAACATCAAGGGGAATGAAGCTTCTTGAAGGCCACAAAAGGCAGGCCGACTTTCCTGAGGGTGCACTTATTTTTGAAAATAAAAAGGGTACTGCTAATAGTTTCGTTGTGCCTTTTTCTGCCAATAAGGTCATTTTAGCGCTCCCGGGCCCTCCTCGAGAGATCAAATCTTGTCTCGAAAACGGTTTACAAGATTATTTAAAGGAATTTTTAAAGACAGAAGTGGAACTCGTTTTTGAAAGTCATTGTTTTTTGGGGGTCGGTGAGTCGCAGTTAGCACAGTATCTCGAAGAGAATATGTCAGAAGCCAGCGACTTCTTGGCCTATAGAGCAAGTTCCCCTTTCGTGGAGGTCAAGTTAAAGTGTACAAAGGCGGAGTTTGAGGGCTTTGTAGAGTCCTGGCGTCAGTTTTCTGACCAATTTTCTGACCACCGGATTGGTGCTTCGATTGTTGACTACGAATTGCGAATCGAAAGTGCATTGTCGCAAATTCAGGAAATCTCAATTCTTGATACTACGAGTGGCTTACTTGGACTTGAGCAAATTATCAGAGGTCGCTCTCGTCTACGGATGCCGGATAAGAAGCTCAACTATACAAAGCATAGGGACCTTTTTGAATCCATTGAAACTGTTGCCGGGTCTTCCCACCTTATTGTCAAAATTGAGGACACTGACGATGCGATCCAGATTGACTATCGGCTCAATGGTCAGGAAGAGATGTTGAGTTTTTCAAAAAAACAGAAGAAGGCCCCTTCTCATTCTTTTACGGCTTATGCCATTCACTCTCTTTTTAAAGATTTAATTCAAAAGTTCTGATTCCCACTGTCGGATTTCGTTGAGTCGTGAAATGTTTTCTTTGTTGTTAGCGTATTTTTCTAGTCCACGGGAGTAGTGGTGAAGTTTTTTTGCAAATTCATTTCGACTCATTTGAGTTTGCTGATCGTTCAAGAAAGATTCTTTGAAGGTCAGGAAAATTGATTTTAGTCGCCAGTAGTCCATGGAGTGAAAACGATGGGATAATTGATCTTCATGTCCCCCATATTTCTTTATAATAGGTTTTTCGACATAAGATATTCTGTGTTGAGAAGTCAGGCGAAGCCAGAGGTCGTAATCCTCGCAAACAGGAAAATCTTCTCGAAACTTTTGTTCATTAAGAAGTTCTTTTTGAATAACAACTGTGGATGGAGAGATACAGCAAAGCTCTAGGGAGCGTTCAAACTGATCTCCACTACCCCTACGGTGTTTCTTTTTTTGTTTGAGTTCCTTACCCTCGCGGATCCAAATTTCGCTGCCGTGGCACCAGAGTGTCTTTGATGAAGTCAATTCAGATAATTGGAGTTCTAATTTATTTTCCAGCCACTCATCGTCACTGTCGAGAAAAGCCACCCATTGTCCCTTGGCAGATGTGATGCCGCAATTTCTGGCGTGACTGACTCCGTGATTCTTAGTCGTGATAATCTTAATGCGATCATCTGATTGGGCGTAGGAGTTCAATACTTGGGGCGTTTCATCGGTCGATCCGTCATCGACAAGAATGAGCTCGAAATCCCCAAGGGTCTGGTGAATTACAGATTCAATTGATCGGGGCAAGGCCCAAGCACGGTTAAAGCTAGGAATAATTACGCTAAAAAGGGGCTTCATCGGCGCTACTTTCATTCAGGAGTTCTAAAGGGGCAAGTAGAGTGCTTGACTAAACGCATTAGTGAGAATAGATTGCCCTCTTTTAAGGTGGAGGCTCGCCATGTACTTTGAGGGTGCAGAAAAAAAGTTAGAAATCT
Organism: Bdellovibrionia bacterium; assembly: GCA_030424665.1. GTDB lineage: Bacteria > Bdellovibrionota > Bdellovibrionia > Bdellovibrionales > JAGQZY01 > JAUHWN01. The sequence goes on from JAUHWN010000083.1 coordinate 17,193, forward strand.
ATTTACGGCCCGAGTGTCAGGTGAATTTGCGTCAATTGGGCAGAGATTATTGGCAGCAAATGGTGGAATCTGTGAATGCGCAGATTCTCTCATCGATTAGTAATGAGTCCTGCGATGCTTTCCTGCTTTCAGAATCGAGTCTTTTTGTTTACGAGTCGACCTTTACGATGATTACCTGTGGGACCACTCAATTGGTTCGAGCGGCCGAATTATTTTTACAAAAGTTTTCGAGCGATCAAGTAGAAGCCGTTTTTTACGAGAGAAAAAATGAAATATTTGGGCATTATCAGCCCAGTCACTTTTTTGATGATGTGGAAGTTTTGAAAAAGTATGTCGATGGAAAGGCCTATCGCTTTGGTGAGGAAAGTGAACACCATATATACCTATTCGCGACAAACTCGAAGTTTAAACCCAAAGCTTCTGACTGCACTCAGGAAGTTCTAATGAATGGACTTCAAGGCCCGGCTCGAGACATTTTTCTTTCAAACAAGAAAATGTCTGGCGAGGAACTTCGCGAGCGCATAGGGCTCTCCAGTATTCTCGATGGCTATATCGTCGATGACTTTGTCTTTCAACCCTGTGGCTATTCGCTCAATGCTCTAAAAGATGATTACTATGTCACCATTCATGTTACGCCAGAGGCTGTTGGAAGTTATATAAGCTTTGAAACCAATGCCGCCCCTCAAGAAGTTCGAAAAAACTGGTTGGAGACTCTGCTTTCGGTCTTTAAGCCAAAATCTTTCGATATTTTCGTCTTTGATGAATCCCACGGTGACAGATTAGCCTTGGATACCTATGTACAAAAAAGTCAGTATCGCGCCGATTTAGAGTGTGGCTTTAAAGTGCAATTTAATTCATTTTTTCAGCCGCAGCCCGAAGCCGAAGCGGCCTTTGAGTACAAGTAGAATCACTGGGAAGGAATTTTAGAATGGAAAATATTTGGGTCGAGGAAGTCTTCAAAGATGTCATTGGATTGAGGTTTCGAGTAAAAGAGATTTTATTCCAAGGACAAAGTCCTTTTCAAAAAGTTCTCGTCGTCGATACCTATGGGCATGGCAAAGCTCTTCTTAATGACGGTATGCTAATGGTGACTGAAAGAGACGAGTTTGTTTACCACGATATGATCGTTCATCCAGCCATGATGACCCACCCGAACCCCAAGAAGATACTAGTAATTGGTGGTGGCGATGGTGGAACCGTTCGTGAAGTCCTCAAGTATAAAAGTGTAGAAAAAGTAGTAATGGTTGAAATCGATGAGATGGTCACTCAGGCCTGTAAGGATCATATTCCACAGACGAGTTCGAAACTAGGAGACCCAAAGGTCGAACTCAGATTTGAAGACGGGGTTAAATACGTAGCCGACACTAAAGAAAAATTCGATGTCGTGATTGTTGATAGTTCTGATCCCATTGGGCCGGCGACTCCTCTATTTAATAAAGATTTCTATCAAGGCGTTTACAATGTTCTCGAAGATGATGGGATCGTAGTTAGTCAGTGTGAATCACCTTATTATGAAATAGAAATGCAAAAAACAATTGCGAGAATAAAGAGCGAATTATTCAGTATTGTTCGCATGGCCAATTATACGAACTTGAGCTATCCCGGCGGGATGTGGTCATTTTCGTTTGCTTCAAAAAAATGTGATCCTCTGAAAGATTTCAATAAAGAACGTTATAAAGAGCTCGACGGTGATTTTGAATACTATAATGATCAAATTCACTTTGGAGCTTTTCAAATTCCAAATTTCCAATTGAAACAAATTTCGGAGTACCTTAGCCCGTGGCCGAATCAGTAAAGCACTACCAGATTTCAGACTTAATCGAGTTTGAAGGCAAGAGTTACTCTGCCAAAGATATCTACCATGCTTTTTCTGAGTCGGTAACCTCCGAGCGGTTCGAACGAATCAAAGAGGTTGTAGCACAAAGAAGCTTTCATTTTTTACCAGTTCTCGAAGGGCTTTACGATCAGGGCAACATCAGTGCAGTCATGCGAAGTACTGAAGCCATGGGATTTGGAGAACTCCATATTGTTGAACTCTCTGATCGATTTAAAGAATCGGCGCGAGTAACAAAAGGGGCGGATAAATGGTTAGATATTCACAAATGGCAGTATAGCAGTCGTTGTTTAAGCTCACTAAAGGCTCGTGGTTATCAAGTCTTTGCCACTTCGTTAGATACTCAGAATTCAATTGCCGACATTGATTACTCTAAACCGACCGCCTTTGTATTTGGAAATGAAAAGGATGGGGTGAGTCCCGAGCTCTTAAATGCCTGTGATGGTAAAGTTAAGATACCCATGTACGGTTTTGTTCAGAGTTTTAATATTTCAGTGGCTGCGGCCCTGTGCCTATCTTTTGCTCGCCACCAAATTAGGGGTTTTGAAAATGCCCTTTTGACCCAAGAGGAGCAATTCAACCTGAGCGCACAATTAATGGTTAGGGCCCATGTCAATCCGGCATCGATCTTTGCCAATATCAAAGAACATGGAGTTAATTGACTGAGCCTTCAATGCTCTGAATTTCTTGGGAAAACTTAGACTCTTGAGCTTTCAGCTTAGCGAGTTGTCGCTCTAGAACCAGACGTTGTTCACTGGCTAGAACTTGACCCGTCAATTGTAGAAAAAGAGTTTCCGCCTCTTTTTCAACTTTCGCCTTGGCCAATTGAAGCTCTAAAATTTTTCGACCTTTTTTAAAGGCCTCGATAAATTCTGTTTCGAGGTAATCGGGGCAGACACTGTTGTAACGCTCGCCACTTCGG
>JAUHWN010000225.1 GCA_030424665.1 Bdellovibrionia bacterium
CAGCTGTTTTATGTAAACCCAGTGGAAAATTTTTAAATTACTGAAGGAGATTCATCCGAACGAAAGAAAATTTCTTGGGACGTCTTCTCGTTTCTGAGTAAGAATACATAGGTCCTAACACCTAGTGACTTTAGGCTATAACTTCAGACACAGTACAGAAAATGCCCTTTGGATGCGGCTTTCATTGGACTCAATCCATAACTTCGCTAAGCTTTAAGCTCTTCAAGGAGGAAGCCCATGCATAGAGTCCTACTCGTAACCTTAGTTTTTTCTTTCACTTCCATTTCGCAAGCATTCATTAACAGTGGTGATCAAATTGTTTGTGATGGCTTTGCCAATCAATTTCTCTTTCTCGTTGGTGGTGCTATTTCAGATGGCAACGGCAACACCTTAGTGCCTCGACAGTTTTCTGGTTTGTTTGAAAATAAAAAATTTGATGAAGATGAAACCGGTAAAGTCACATTTGTCGAAGTGGATGAAGATTTGTTTAATATTGTTCACGTGGAAGACAACAGTACTCTGGGTCGCCTTGAAGATTTTGGGCAACTTGCATTTTCTCGAATCATCAGAGATGGCGCAAAACACCTGACTAACTGCCAGTATCGCGAACTCTAAGGTGAGAATCTCTTTACGGTTCGCGGCAATTGGAGCCGACATTCAGTCAAGGAATCGTCCAAGACCTTAAGCCTGCTTTTACCACTCAAGGGCCTAGAATCGAGACAAGGCCCTATCTATATTATGTTTACTAGCTATACCTCTGATATTCTTAAGAGGTGCCATTAGCAAAATTTCCCCAAGTGGGGACCAAGGTCAACCATTATAAAATTATGGAAGTTCTCAAAGATGAGGACGTCGGCCCCTATTATCTCGTCAAGGATACCCGTAAAGGCGGAAAACACATTCTAAAAATTTACGATATTGCTTTTTTAGAGGGTACTGAAAAATACGAACTCTTTTTGCAAAAAACAGTTAAGCTTTTGGAACTCACCAACGAGCACATTCGAAAAGTAGTCGACCTTGGGCAATTCAAAACCTTCTACTACATCGTTACCGAGATTGTTGTAGGTGCAAACCTTGGGCAACTCATCAAAGATAAAAATCTCGAATACAAAGAAGCACTATCTTACCTAAAATCGATTGCCCAAGCACTGGCCTACACTCACGAAAACGGTCTGATCCATGGTGATCTGAAACCAGAATCTATTACCATTTCAAAAGATGGTCTTATTCAGGTCGGAGGATTTCTCGAAGCTGAAGTTGCCCCCAGGGACGAGATTCGACAGAACTCTGCTGACCTCAGGTCTGTTTACTGGAGCCCCGAAACTCTCGAAGGCATAGCCGATTCGATCTACTCTGACACTTTTAGTTTGGGACTGATCTTTTATCACATGATTACTGGAAGAGTTCCGTATAAAAAATCGAACTCCATGAATCGAGTCGAAATTCTCAGATCATCCGACCTTCATTTTCAACCGCAAGAAATCGAACAGTTGCCTGATTCAATTTTAAACCTTATCAATAAAATGACTCACTCACAACTCGACGAACGTTACAGTGACTTCAATCAACTGTTAGAAGACATTGAAAACATTGACAACAGTCAATTAGAGGGAAAGCTCGACAGTAACAAAGAGGCTGAACGCCCCTACCGCATCCTCAATGAACAGGATCTTCGACTTTACCTTTTAAAAACGGGGCTTTCTAGTGAGGAAACTAATAAAATTATAAATCGAGCAGCTCTAGAAATCATCAATGAAAAAATCGAAGAGATGGATCCCTTGGACCGTCCGACGACCAAAGAGGAGCTATCGGAGTTTTATAAAATACCTATTTCGATCAACCCAGAAACTGTTTATGTAAACTATGCCAGTTATCTTAATGAAAAAAAGAGTTTCTGGTACCTTATGGAAATTAGCTGGAATCAACTCTTTGGAGTCGTAGGGTTTGGCTTAGCAGTATGGGCGCTGTACACCTTGTTTTACGTCCCCTTTTACCATGTTAACCTCGTATACTTGCTGGCGGGTTCCTACTTTGCACTCTTTCTTTCGCTAGCTTGGATTTTTCGCAGTAATATTCTTCGTTGGTTCATAGTTCTTTGCGGCGTGGGACCTGCGGTGGGCCTCCTCTTTGTGCCTCCTGTACCTATCTCCGACCCTGAGATGCTTCTGCAAAGAACTCTAGAGTACACAAAAACCTACGAGGGAAGTTATGCTCTTGAAGAAAGCCTTATTCATTTAACGGTTGATCGAGCACTACAAAGGGCACTGGCTCGAACTTACTTTGACAAATTTATAGAACATCAAGAGTTCTACTTCCTTCAAAAGTCTTTGCTAACATGGATAGATCCCGACTTCACTTACAAACTCGTCTACGGCAACTTGTCGAAAGTGAACTACATTGCACGAAATATTTCGACTGACGATCTCGTTGGCTTGAAAGACCTAGCAAAAGGCGATCTTCTCGTTGATAGTTCTGATACCTACTTCGGTATTTTTTTAGGAGACAAACGGTGGGTCCTAGAAAAACAGGCTTCGCAAAAGATCTCTATTCTGAATGCTCCCTTTGTCGGTGAACCTATCCGACGCATAAAAGTTGATGTCTTGCGCGCCAAAGTCATTGAGGCCGAACAAGGCCTCATCCAACAAAGCAGCGAATCTGGCAAGTAAAACATCCCCTACCAAATGTTATCAATCAATGGCCAACTGAAATTAAAAAACATCAAACCAATCAATATTTAAGCAGAAAACTTTTTCTGGTTGAGTCTTATCAACTCTCTTACTGATACTATCGACAAGCGAAAGGATATCTTTTCTTACTGCCTTGGAATCCTCAACGGAAATCGAGAGAGGAGATGTAAACATTAGTTCGTTTTCTTTAAGATCCTGCCCTTTGTTAAATCCCTTCAACCGCCAATTAATGTGATGCTTGGATATCATTGGATGGTCATCCGGTATGTGAGTCTTTTTTTCTCCGATCAAAAAACGATCTCCATTTTGCACACAAAGCTGATAGTAAATTAAAAAATCAAGTATTGATCGAACTAATTTCCTTGGCATGCCAGTGGCTTCAGAGATCTCGTCAAGACTGAGTCCTTCTTCTCGAGTTGAAGTCAGCATTCTAATTCCGCTGTAGTACCAATTAGAATAAAATCGAGTCATAGCCTCTTCACTCAAACTTTTGTGACTGCTAAGTCGCTTTTTTAATTTCTGTGCACTTATTTTTATTTCATCTATTTTTTCAAGGTGAAATTTTTTTAATTCTGAATTCCCTGCGCGGGAGTAATCAACAAGTGACATAAACATTTTCGTCTCTAACTCGCTCAGCCCCCAGTAACTACACAAGGCTAAAGCTTGCTCTTGATTAAGATCCCTTGGCCCCTTAAAAATTTGACTGACTAGGGTTGTATGAATACGCAAAGCATTTGCCAAAGCCCGGTACTCTCCTCTTCCATTGTTAGCCATAGAGGAAATTCTTTCGACAACATATTTTTTGTAATCCAAATATTCAAAAATCATAATTTACTTTTTTGTAAACTTTTAAGTTTATATTTTACATCAATAATCTTTTTTTTGCGAGCAAAGAGTCTTAAAAAGGTCTCGTTAACAAACGAAAGGAATAAAAATGAAAGCTAAAAACACCCTTATAAGTCTAATATTACTAGGTTTTTCAATGGTGGCTACTGCAAACCCGGTGATTAACTGTAGTGAAGGAAGCCAGCCAGGATCAGCCCGGCACTCCATTCAGACATACTGGTCTGGAGGCTCCGCTGTTGGCAAAAGAGCCATTAGGGTTCAGGATCCTTCTCAATCCCCTGCTATTACCCGTCAGATTCAATTTGATTACATTCCTGCTGATATGAATGATGGTCGAAGTAACATTCTAGTAGCAACTTTTTTATCTCCAGTAGACATGAATGGAACTTATGACTCCTTTGGGTTCTCAGGGCAAGT
>JAUHWN010000084.1 GCA_030424665.1 Bdellovibrionia bacterium
ACGCTATTGGTTATCGGTCCGTAGATATTAAGAACAAGGTTGAGAAAGAGCCCTTAGAGTCCAACTGCGAGGCTACTGCAAGGGAGTTAGCCTCAGAGGTACTTAAAAGACTTTTAGAAGAGTTCGCTATTCAGCCTGAGGCCCAGAAGTTGTACCTCGATAGTTATTCCGAGTATTTTTGTGTCTGCCTTAAGAATAGTAGTAAAGAAGGAGAATCTGAGTCGTTAGATGAAAACCAGTCTGCAGAGTTGATAAGAGAGTGTTCAAGTGAAGCTGGAAATCGAGCGGGTGAGATTGTAAGTACGAATGTTCCTAAAACAGAAGGTTCATCGGAAAAATCGAATAAGCACTTGCGAAAATGAAACCAGGATAAAGATCTCGCTTGAGGCTTTAGAATCCAGACTGAAGCTCATCAAGAACTTCTTTTTCCAGTTCCCACCAAGTTTTTATTTCCCGACAAGGAGACTGCTCATTAGCTGGAACGTCAGGAAGGTCTTTACAGGTACCATTTCGAAAATGAGGGAACAATGCAGCCGCAAAGAGAGGGGCTGCATAAAAAGTCTCTTTTTCGAGAGCGAGATATTGTTTTGCCTTTTCATATCTCTCTTGGTCATTTCCTTTAAAGTACTGAGGAGCTTTTAAGAAGAACGAAAGAGCACCAGAAAAAATAGAATCCCGCCAATACTTTTGCCGTCCATGACATTTCTGACAACGCTGTTCAAGTTGTGGAGCGACTTCTTTAGTAAAATATTCTTGCGGATAATCGAAATCGATTTGCGGTGGTCTTGGTTTTGGGTCTTCGTCGGTATCACCATTGTCCGTGGGCTGTTCTTCTCGACAAAGAATGATTTCATCAACAAGTGCAACTGTAGAGTCGAGCAGTTCTGGCTTTTCACCACGGCACTCCTCAGAGTTACAATGGCCATTGCTCGCTTGTTTGATCAACAGAGATGATTTTGGATCTCTGAAATTTATTATGGGTAGGACTCGACTTAGAGAAATTTTAGGGTCCTTCACTGCAAACATTGGTGTGCGGTCTCTACCATGGCAGCGAAAGCAACTGTCGATTAATGCTGGGTGGATTTCTTTGTTAAAAATATCCTTAGCACTTGTGCAGTCGGAATTCTTTAAATCAATATCAGGGGGAAGGCTTGAGAATGGATCCTCTGGAATAGTTTGAGTGTGGTTCGGGTCCTGAGAATGAAAATTGGACCCGCAACCGACAAACAAGAATATAATTAGAAAGTATAAGTAAATTCTCAACTAGTCCTCTAAAAGCACTCTCAACATCCACGCTGTCTTTTCGTGGATTTCCATGCGGTCTGTAAGTAGGCCAGCAGTAACTTCGTCGTTAGCCTTTTCCACGAGTGGGAAGCAAGATCGAGCTGTTTTTATAACTGTCTCATGGGCAGTTACGAGATTTTGTATCATCTCTCTTGCCGCGGGAGTAGTTTCCTCTTCGATAACAGATGTTAACTTTGAAAATTCTTTATAGCTGCCGGGAGCTTTTTGTCCAAGTGATCGAATTCTCTCAGCAATTACATCAACTGCTAGGGCGAGTTCAGTATACTGAGTTTCGAACATAGTATGTAAAGTTTGGAACATTGGACCTGTCACATTCCAATGGTAATTATGAGTTTTCAAATACAGGGTATAGCTGTCGGCGAGAAGCTTAGATAACCCCTCTGTGATGGCCACACGCTCATTTTCCGGTATACCGATATCTATCTTCATAGGAGACTCCTTTTAAGTAAATTTAAGTGCACTCCTTTATATCAATGCTGAGAGATTAAGCCATCAAATCTTCTCAAGTTTAGACAGTTGTCAAAACTCAGGTCAAATTAATGGATCTTTCGCAACTGTTTGAACAGAATTCACTGGGTTCTGTCTGATCATTGAGTATGGCGCTCTATGTCTAACTGATATTCTAAGAGTGGAGGTAATGATGGCTGCTTTTGTATTAAGGAAGGTCGCAAACCGAGTGCCGAGCTGGCTCGTTAAAGAACTGGGAAATCTCTGGTCCCCCTATTTAGGAGCGGGAATTAAGGTTGAGAGGGTGTCGGAAAACTACCGTTACCTCAAGGTGAGTTTGAAAAAACGCTGGTACAATTTGAATTATGTTGGGACTCACTTTGGTGGTTCTATTTATGCGATGGTAGACCCCTTTTATATGCTGATGCTTATGCAAAATCTTGGGCGTGAATACATAGTTTGGGATCGGGCAGCGGTCATTAATTTTATAAAACCAGGTCGAAGTGACCTTTTTGCCGAATTCCTAATAGACGACGACCTTATTGAAGAAATTAGGGCCGAGACGGCACTGGGAGATAAATTTGTTTTTGATCTTCCCGTTCAAGTTTTCGATGAAGAGGGACAGCTCATCGCCGATATTGAAAAAACTCTATACGTTCGTAAAAAAACCTAAATTTATTTCAGTGAAATACTCTGTAAGGACCTGAATCCAAAAGAGAAATCGCTTTTATTTGCCGATGAACCCGGACTGATTTAGAATGACTTCGTCTGAGAGGTAATTATGAAGTTTTTGGGTTTAATGGTCCTTGTTTTTTCTTTTAGTCTGAGTGCCTATGGGACCAATGCAGAAGTTGTTGAATCTTGTAGTCGATCATTTGCAGAGGGTTCGTCCAGTTTGAAGGCCTGTTTTAATGCTTCAAATAAATCTGTAGTCGAAGCTTGTCGCCGATCCTTTTCCGTTGGTTCATCGTCTTTAAAAGAATGTTTTACCTCTTCAGAGGGGGCAGTCGTCGATGCTTGCCGCCGTTCCTACACGCCAGGTTCAACATCTCTCAAGTCATGCTTTGATTCGAAGACAGCTGCTGTTGTTGAAGCGTGTCGCCGTTCTTTTCCACCTGGCTCGAGTTCAGTTAAGGCGTGCTTTTTTGCAGCGAGTGCAGATGTTGTTACGTCTTGCCGGAGGTCTTTTTCGGTTGGCTCAAGTTCCTTGAAGGCTTGTTTGAGTGCCGATAAGAAAAACAGGTCTCACTATCACAATGAAGAGGGAGAGGCTGTCTACCAAAATCAATAGTCCGTTAGCTTCTAGATATTCGAGACTAGGCATTCTAAGGAGCTGGATTTAGGCCTTTTTTGGGTAGAAATTTCAGAGGAGACGCCCTTTTCATTAAATGATTGATGCGGCGCATTAAATTCAGTATAAAGCAGTTATGAGACTGCCATTAGATTCTATAAATAGCTTAAATTACAAGAGAATTTTAATAACCCTGGCATTGGGATGGATCATTTCCCAAGGCGCATTGGCCAATGTCTGTGAAGAGGGATTTATCGCTCGGACCAGCGTCTATGGAGGACTCGAAAGGCAATATCGAGAGGATGCCGACATCAACTCAAGCTCCTTGGCTTATATGGCTCCCAGTGAAATTACCGGTCAGTGGGTGATCGAAAAATCTAAAGAACTCATGGTTAAACTATATTGGATGACGCCGGATGACCGAGAAGTTTTCTACGACTTACTCATTTCACAACGGCGAATCGATAAGGCTTATAATGAAGGTAAACACCTCTCGGAAGTATTTGGAGTCGATACATTAAAAGATCTCAAGGTAATGTCGCGCTATCTCGATCAAATACCTATTGGTGCTGATTTTAAACTCACACCAGAAATGTTGAGTGAGGCCCACAGGCTTGGGAACTACACGCAGAAGCGATTCCAACAAAAACTTGTTCGCACGAGTTTCAATCTCCTTAGCGGGTTTTTATTTAAGCCCGGTGTCTACAAAAAAAGAAGGAATACTCTCCATTTTACGGATGGGATTCCGAAGGATGCCTATAATAATATTTTGGGTAAATTGGACGAGTTAATTGAGCTGGGTGTTTTTAAACACGTAACTCCGCAAAACCGTAAGCACTACGAAATGAAGCCGAATATTTGGCCATTCGGTCCCAAAGAAAAAAACGGCATGATGTACGGAACTTTACTTTACCCTTCGCCGAAAATCGTTGAGCAGGCCGTAGTTGATATCACTGATTGGATTAATGATCAGGTGCAAAAGTTTGCCAATGGTGATCCGGATGCCCTCGATCCTATAAAGGTCGCACTTGTAGCAAAGCAAGCTATTGTATACATCCACCCCTGGGTCGACGGAAATGGGCGAATATCGCGAGCCATTCGTGACAAAGTCTTTGAGGCCTATGGCATAGTTCCTCCCAAAAGAAGAGGCTTTTATCACGACTTGGATCTTACTCTAGATGAAGATACAAATATTACTAAACTTGCCCTCGCACGTAGAATTAGACAGCTTAAAAATATTAGAACCTCTGACCCAATATCTGCCCTGCAAAACTATGGGCTGCGAATGGATCGAGATTTGGCAAAAACATATTTTCAAATCGATGGTCAAGAGGTTGAGTTTACCTATGGCACTCGCCCTGAAATGGATGGAAAGGGTATTACGTTAATCGGCAACCAGCGGCAGAAAGAGTTTATCTTTACTTCATCGGGCTTTTTTCAAGATTATACGGGAGTTGCATATACACTAGTGCCAGGAAGTCTAGAAGACGGATTGCCTCGTCTAGCTCCTCTAGCAGACAAGAATTTACAAATATACGGAATCAATGGGCAATCAGCATGGACAGATGGAATTTTTAGTCGCGATTTCAATAACCATCATTGGATGCGCACCATGGATAATCTTAAGTTGATGGCTGAGATAAAGAAGAACCCAGAACTCGCTAGAAGAGTAGAAATTGAATCCTATGAAGTCATTGAAAGAGCAAACAATAAGGGTGAGTACTTCTTCCACGACTTTGAATTAAATTTAGTACGAGATTCATTAAGCATAAAAGAGGATCCAGATAAAAACCCTCTCGCGATTCTAATGCCCTTTAGAACGGACAAGGCCGACCGAAACAACTTAACTCCTTTCGAAAAAAAGGCGCGTAAAGTTCAAGCCGAGGGATCGTCAGGATTTATTCCCTATGATGATATAGTTGGTCAGGCCCATCGTGTAGATATTTTCTATCGCAAACTCTATCGTCATTTTCAAAACAATCCCATTGGCTCCCAGACTCCGTTAATTCTCGAATCGATTTTGGAATCTCGTAAGAAGATTCACAGAGCAGTGCGAGTTTTAGTGGGTGGCTATATGCTAGAGCTTGAAAACTTATTTGAAAGAGAGTTCTCCGAGCAAAGTCATTTCTATAATGAAGAAGTTTGGTCGATTCTAAAGCAGAAACGCCGAAACATAGGTAATTATCATCTCCTAAAAAATACTCACTTTTGGTACGAGGACTTTGAGCAGGGTCTTAGTATGACTAATGATGATACTGTAGCGCTCGTTAGAGTTTCATCGAGTTTGAGAATGAATAACTTGGGTCTCGTATCAGAGGCTAAAATGAATCAATTTCTATCTATGCTTCCGGGTTTTTCAGGGGCTGTAAAGAAGGTTGTTGCCGAAATAAGAAGAAATCCAAAACCAGAAGATTTTGATATGACCAAGATGTCGACTTTTCTAGAAAAATACCTTTCTAAAAGGCTTCTCGCGAGTGAGGATTTCAAAAAGCAACTCTCTAAGTTAGTAGAGCAAGTCCTGGCAAGTCCCTACGAGGCAAGAGGTCTTGAAAAAGAGTTTGAGAGACAGTTTGTTCTATTAATCCAGCACTGGGCGAATGTTGCTCCAAAGGCAGGGGTGTCGATGTCGACTTCTCCAGGAAGAATCTTCAATGATCGCTCGGTTCAATTTACGAGCCCACTTGATGATTCTGCTGTCTATGTTTTCAATGCTCCGATTGATAGTTTAAGTGATGGATTCGCCAGTCCATTTGAAGGTGAGTATGAAGTCACAATTATGGAGCCGATATACAATATCTTGAATACTCGTCCCAATTTCATTCTCTATCAATCGCCAATTTCAGTTGATCAGCAGGTGACGGCTACTAAGGTCATAAGCCATGCAGAGGCTCATGAAAAGGGGATTCCTCTGGGAGATTTTAACTATATTATTACCCAAGGATCGAGAAATATATCTGATCAAGCCTACTATGAACTTGGCTTCTATTTAAAGCGCCAAGGGCTTTATATGAATGGTGTACCAGAAAATCTCGACGAAATGCCTTTCGAAATTAAAGGCCTTTTTACTCCGGGGAGTAGCGGTAGCAGTTTTTAAAAATGTGATACTGAGATTAACGCGAGTTTGCAGTTTTAAATTCTACTAGACCTATTGATCACCTTTTTAGACTTTAGATTCTCTTACGAGGGTTCATGATTATGCAAACTCGCCTTTGAACCTATTGCAAATCGTCAATTGATCTAGTTTTGATTCAATGAGAAATACAAAAAGCGATTTCTAATCTCTAGGGGTGACCTCTAAGGAATTTACGATTTCGGTACTCGACTTTAAGGAATTGTGTTGCTAGCGTTAAGATAGCGTTTTGAATATGACCTATTCCGGTAGGTTTCCATAGAATAGAGGTTTCCAAAATTTCACTTCTCTGGCTCCGGGTAAGGACAAGTCAATTGCAGTTTTTTTAATGGAGAAATTTAAAGTATGAAAATTTATGTAGGAAACCTAGATTTTAAAGTCGCTGAAGAAGAACTAAACACCCTTTGTGCTCAATATGGAGCCATTGACTCTGTTAATATCATTAAAGATAGAAGCACGGGAGAATCGAAGGGGTTTGGTTTTGTGACCTTTTCAGAAAGCGATTCCGGTGACAAAGCGATTTCTGACTTGGATGGGAAAGACTTTCAGGGGCGCCCCCTTCGTGTGAGTGAAGCACGTGATAAGCCCAGAGGTGGTGGAAACCGTGGCGGCGGCGGTGGACGTCGATTCAACAACAATCGCGGCGGCGGCGGAAACCGTTACTAATTATTCTGAATAGTTGACTTAATTCCTCAAAGAAAATTTATCAAAAATATGAGTCAGATTTTTATCGAACCAGTAGATATAGAATTGTCGGAGCTCTTCGGGGGCTCTGATTTAATCGTTTTGGCTTCTCCTGAATTTCAAAGAGAAGTCATTTATAAAAAAACGTTTCCTAAAGAAACTCACCATTCGAAGTCAGAAGAAAACGAATTTACTCGACAAGTACACCTCTTAAAAATTGATAAAGTTATTAAAGGCGATCGATCTTTAATTGGTAAAACAGTCAAGGTTCTTGAGTTTAAGGCATACTCCGAAGAGGATATTAAGGACTATCACGAAAAGGGAGTCGAAGAGAGCCCTTCGGTAAGGGCCTATAAAAAGCGATACCCTTACGAACTATTTAAAGACTCCTATGTTGCTTTTTTACAAGAAATTGATAACCCTTATGATCCGTCCTCTAAAATCTTTCAATTTTACGAAGACCTTGAGACGACTGATGGGGTAGCTGTGCTGAAAGATTTATTGCGTTCATTTGCAAGGGAATAGATTTTCAAAAATTTGTTCTAAAGTAGAATTAGTCAAATGTGATTTCGGAAAGCTGACTTTCGAGATTCTCTTTTTGCGCGGCAAGATCCATCCATTGATCCTCGAGATCATGAATGGTTTTGTTAATTTCATCGCACTCAATAGATAAATCAGAGGCCTCCTTGCCCGTAGCACTGTTGAGTTGAGTCACTATGGTCACTAAAACCTCTTGTTTTTTGGATTGCTGGTCCTCATTGATGGAAATGAGTTTGCTAACTTCCTGAATCTCTTGCTTTAGTCTCTTGCGCTCTTTTTTAATGTCAATCTTAGGTTTCTCTGAGTCAGCCTTAACTTCTGAATCCTGAGGTTTTTCACTTTGTGACTCATCAGAGGCAAGTACCCCTTTTTGAACACTCCATAGATATTCTTGATAATTACCAGGGTAAAGTTCAACTCTACCATCTTTGATCTGCAAAATTTTTGTGGCTACACGATCTATAAATGCTCTGTCGTGACTGACAATGATTACTGAGCCCTCATATTTCGATAAGGCTTGGGCAAGGGCCTCGACTGTTGCAAAATCGAGGTGGTTCGTTGGTTCATCAAGTATAAGAAAAGGTGATTTCTTAAGTAAAATCTTTCCCAAGGCAACGCGAGTTTTTTCTCCCCCCGAAAGGTAGCGAATTTCTTTTTCTGTATCGTCTTTTTTAAAAAGAAGAGCGCCCGCTAGAGCCAGAACATCCTCGGGAAGAATGTCGGGATGGGCCTCGCTAATCAGTGCATCGTAAATTCTATCGCTACTCTCCAGCTGATCTGCTGTGTGTTGAGCAAAATATGAAATTTTGACTCCATATCCCCAGGTTATATCTCCGTTTTGTGGTTCTAAAATTCCAGCGAGACCTTTGAGTAAGGTAGATTTACCAGCTCCGTTGATGCCAACAATGCCTAAGTGATCCCCTCGATTCAGTTGAAGAGAGACGTCCTGCAGAATGGTTTTATCTCCGTAGCCTAGATCAATACCTTTCATATCAAGAACTTGCTTGCCAGTGTGTACTGGCTTGGGTATCTGAATTTTGGCAGAAATAGGCAAGGGCTTAATATCAACCGTCTTTATTTTTTCTAGTGACTTTAACTTCGATTGGGCCTGTTTCGCTTTGGTGTTTTTTGCGCGGAAGCGATTCACAAAATCCATGATTTGCGTTCGCTTTGCTTGAGCTGTCAGATTTTGTCTATAGATCTGCTCACGAATCATTTCTTTTTGTTCAAAATAGTCATCAATACCCCCAGAAAACTTGGTAATATCGGGACTCTCAACCTCTAGCGTGTTGTCAGTAACACGTCTTAAAAATTCTCTATCGTGAGAAATTAAGAGGAATGCCTGCTGATAATTAATCAAAAAATTCTCTAAGACGAGCAGAGACTCAAGGTCGAGATAGTTAGTCGGCTCATCCAGGAGCATGAGATTGGGCTCACATCCGATGACGTAGAGAAGTTGAGAGCGCATTCGGTAACCACCACTTAGTGTGCTAATTTTTGCATCAAAGTGTTCGTCGAGAAGGCCCAGGCCAAGACCCAACTTTTTAACTTCCCAAAGTGGTAGGCTACAATTTTTTTCGAGATACTCTTCGAGAGTTTCATCGAGTGACCATTCGTCTTCTTGCGCTAAATAACCAAGCCTTAGTGAATTCGATTTAATATAATTACCAGAGTCGAGATCCTCTTTGCCAACAAGAATTTTAAAAAGAGTTGTTTTCCCGGCTCCATTTGGACCGACAACACCGACATGCTCGAATTCATTGATGGCAAAGCTAACATCCTGGAATAATAATTTATCACCGTAAGCTTTTGACCCATTTTGAATTTGAATTAGATTTTGTCCAGACATGAACTCCCTTAAAATTTTGGATCTGTGAGTCCATCGTTGCCGTAATAAACTAAGCGCTTTTCAGACTCATCTGAAATTTCAAGAATTGCAGATTGAACATCTTTTATAGCCTCACTGAGTCTTTGGCAAATAAGTTCTCTGTTATCGGTGAAGGGTAAGTGTTTAATAAGATGCTCCAGCTTTCTCTGCGAAAGAAATGCCTTGTGGCGAGCCCATTCTGTAAAAAGAATTTCGTGGGGATCTATGGGAGAGCAATCTGATAACTGAGAAATGTCTTTTGCACGCAAATTCTCCGGCAAAAAGCTATGAACTAAAGTCGTTCTTTCATCGCCTTTTGTAACCTGTAGGGCCCTATGTACCACCATGTTTCCTTGCTGAAGGATGGCATAGCCCGCATCTGGAATTTGCATACTAATGGGTTGGATGGATTTCTTACCTGTACCGTTGAGAGAGGAGATGGCTTCGTCCTTATGGCAAGGGTAAAATTGAAAATGACCTCCCTCAAATTCTTTTGGGTCGGTAAGTAACAGCACGTAGTCGAGGCATACTGTATCGAGATGCCAACGATCGACATCGCGATTAGTCTCTTTGGGTAGTAAATTAATATGACCCTGATAGAGGGGCATAGTATGTGGAATAACTCCCGTGCCGACCAGTTCTTCGATGAAACTAGTAATTTCTGGCGAATTGCAGAAGTCTCTTAAGAACTTCGAACGGTATACTCCACCACGAACAAAGTTTCCAATGCGATCACTTGTCGAGCTAAAGTCGATGAGCTGCTGAGTGACCTCTCTCATGGCTTCTAGCCCTTCATGGGAAAGCATACGAAAGGCCGTTGTTATGGCGATCGGAAATGGGTGTTGATTTATTTCATCCGAAGTGTAGCCAAATTCTTTGAGACTCCAAATTTTCTCAGGAGTCTCGAGGGCTAAATGTTTTCCAGGGTCGAATTCAGGTTCACTTTTTAACCACTGGTATCTTGCAGGCTGACGGATTGGGAGCTGGTTCTTATTGTTCATAGAAAAAGGTTAGCAGATTGAATATTGGGAATCTAGTGAATATTAGCCTTGAAGCTTTTCTTCGATTTTGCCCCAAATTTCATAAAGCTCCTCGACAACCTTTTTTCTCTCTTCAATTGATTTCATCGCTTCTTCGAGTTTTTCATGATTTGAGGTCACTTCTTCGTCTTCGAGGAGCGCTTGTGCCTCTTCGAGCTTGGCCTCAGCATTCATGACATCCTCTTCAATTGTTTCGAATTGTCTCTTTTCTTTGTAAGTAAGCTTTGCCTTCTTGGTTCCCTTATTTGTTGGCTCCGGATGCTCCTTAGCTTTTGCCGCGACGGGCTTCTTTTTGGCCTTTAAATAGTGTTTAATCCACTGTTCTAGGTCGGCGTAGATATTCCATCGAGCCTCCGATTCAATTGCTAAATAACTGGTGCAAATAGATCTCAAGAAATATCGATCGTGGGAGACAAGTAGTATTAGGCCAGGAAAGTCTTGAAGCGCGGCTTCGAGAATCTCAATAGTTTCAATATCAAGATCATTAGTGGGTTCATCTAAGAGTAATACATCTGCGGGTTGAAGCAATAACTTAGCGATTTGTAGGCGTGCTCGTTCTCCACCTGACAACTTGTTAATAGGAAGGTTCATTTTTTCTGAAGTAAAGAGAAAGTGACTTGCATAGGAGGCGACATGTATTGATCGCTCCTGAAAAACTACGTGGTCAGAGTCATCACCTAAAAACTGGAGGGGGTTCTTGTCCAAAGGTAAATCGATCCTGTTTTGATCAAAATAGAGAATCTTAAAATCTTCTTCGATCTCGACGGTTCCGCTATAGCTAGTATTCGATTTATTAATTGTCTTTAGAAGGCTTGTCTTTCCACTTCCATTGAGACCGAGAATCCCAAGGCAAGTTTTAGGGCCTAAAGTTAAATTCAGGTTTTCGACGAGAATATTTTCGTCATAGGCAATTGTAAGGTCTTTAAATTCTAAAAACTTTTTGGATCGTTTGCCGGCAGAATCAATGTTAAGGTTGACCTTATTTCGGATCGATAGATTTCGTTGTTTGACCTGTTCGAGATTTTCAAAAAGTTTGTGAGCTTCATTTATTCTAGATCGACTTTTAGTAGTTCTAGCTTTTACGCCGGCTCTTAGCCACTCTAATTCTCTTCGCGCCTTGTTGGCCATACTGGCCTGTAGATGCATTTGCGCTTCAATATAGCTTTGTTTTTCTACGAGAAAATTATCATAGTCAGTATTAAGGCTGAGGTACCCATCTTTGTAGACTTTGTTTATTTCAATAAACCGGGTGCACTGGCCCTTGAGGAATTCTCTATCGTGACTAACAATTAGAAAACTACCTGAAAAGTTGTGAAGACTGTTCTCGAGCCACAATATTGATTCCCAATCCATGTGGTTGGTAGGCTCGTCTAACAGAAGAACTTGAGGTTTAGTAGCTAAGCCCAGAGAAATAGCGAGGCGCTTTCTCCATCCTCCCGAAAGTTCGCCAACCTTTTGATTAAAATCAGTAAACTCGGCTTTTCCCAGAGAAACGCCACTTTCAATATCAGCATCTGATGGCTCGAGACCCCTTTTAATGAGCCGATCTCGAAAGAGATCAAAAAGACTCAAACTATTATCGAAATCATCCTCTTGCTTTACGAAAGATACGAAAGCTCCTTTTTTAAGTGAAACTTGCCCGTGATCGATAGGTTCTTCTTGAGCAAGGAGTCTCAATAGTGTTGATTTGCCAGCTCCATTGGGTCCAAGTAGCCCCACTTTCTCGTTTTCGTGTATTCCGAGGCTCAAATTCTCAAAAATTTGATTATTGCCCAGGGTTTTAGACACTTGTGATAAAGAGAGTAGAACTGACATAAACAATTCATACAAAAACTCTGCTATTGAGGCAACGACTCTTCCTTGACGGCCTTCTAAAATAGGTATTTTATGGGCCCTTGGGGGTTTTATGGTTATACGACTACTAATTGCTTTGTCCGCTTTTCAATTTGCAGTAGAAACTTCTTTTGCGGCAAAAAAGGCTTTACCCACAAAAGTAGTTAAAGAAGCTCAACTATTACAAAAAATTGGTGAAAGTAGTGACTTGGCCTATCAGATTGTTGAGAGTCTCACTACCGAGGTCGGACCTCGATTGGCGGGAAGTCCCGCAGAAAAGAGAGCTCGAACGTGGGCCCTAAAAAAACTCAAAGGCTTTGGTTTAAAAAATGTTCGTATTGAACCGTTTAAGGTGAAGTATTGGAAGCGTGGTTTTCAAGAAGCAAGTATTGAGAGTCCCTACCCACAAAAGCTTCAAGTAACTGCTCTTGGGGGAAGCGTCGGCACTGGCAAGAAGGGTTTAACAGGTCAGGTCGTTCGGTTCAAAACATTAGAAGATCTAAAGAGTGCTGGTAAAAATTCATTACGTGGAAAAATTGCTTTTGTAGATGAAGTGATGACTCGAACTCAAGACGGATCGGGATATGGCCAGGCGGTCAAAAAGAGATCCGGAGCTGCTGTCGAGGCTGGAAAGCGAGGGGCCATTGCGGCACTTATCAGGTCGGTCGGAACGAGTAGCCATCGTTTTCCACATACGGGTCAGATGAATTATGAAAAAGATGTTCCGCAGATTCCCATTGCTGCCTTGTCTGCGCCAGATGCGGATCAACTTCAGAGAGCTTTAAAGAAGGCAAAGAAGGTAAAGGTTAAACTCGCTTTGGGAGCAGAGAGTCTTGGAGAAGCTGATTCGGGTAATGTCATTGCTGAGATCCCGGGTCAGACGGATGAAATTGTTTTGATTGGTGCGCACCTTGATTCATGGGATCTGGGAACTGGGGCGATCGATGACGGAGCGGGTGTTGGTATTACATCAGCAACAGCTAAACTCATTTTAGATCGAGGAAAGAAGCCAAAAAGAACGATTCGTCTCGTACTTTTTGGTTCCGAAGAGGTTGGGTTAATTGGTGCAAAGGCCTACGCAAAAAAGCACGAATCGCAGCTAGGAAAACATTTTGTTGCTACCGAGAGTGACTTCGGTGCGGCTCGAATATGGCGGTTTGATAGTCGGTTTGATGAGAAGTATCTTTATAAAGCAGAAGAATTGTTTGAAGTGATCAGGCCTTTGGGAATTACTCGAGGAACCAATCGAGCCTATGGGGGCCCGGATATTACTCCTCTGCGCGAGAAAGGCGTGGCCACCATAACTCTCATGCAGAATGGATGGGATTATTTCGACTTACATCACACATCCAATGATACATTAGACAAAATTAATAAAGAGGATATGCGGCAAAATTTAGCGACATGGGCCTCTATGGTGTGGATGTTAGCCAATATTGACGGGCCATTAAAAGAAGAAGAGAAAGTAATTACCCCTAAATAGAACTAAGGTAAATCACCAACACAAGTAATTAAATTCTCATTGCCTTCAACTAGCGTTGAGCCAAAAAAGAAGACAACTCCCTCGAGTGAAGATGCGGACGGTTTTACTCCAACAATTTCGATGAGTACTTTGGTACCTTCGTCACTAACCGCTTGGTACTGACCAAAAGGGAGGCCCGAGTTTAAATTTGTGACTTCGAGAAGTTCGCTTTCTGGTATAAATTGTGGGTCATCTAGAAAGAGACTCGCATCCTCAATGAAGGCGCGCTCGTTTTTGAAATTAATTTTCCAAGAGTTAACGTCAGCCATATAGTCTTCAGAACAGTAAATCGTATAATCTTCCGTTCTTTGAATGAAAACATCGGATTGCTCGGAATCAAAGCGCTGGTCACAGCCGAGTAGACTGAAAATTGAAATGATGACTAACAGATAAGTTCGCACAGTTAATTATAAGTGATGTAAAAAAGACTCATTGTAAAAACAAGAAATGTGTACCGTTTTGAGACTATCCGCCAGTTTTGATCCACTTGATTGACCTTGAATCCAAATGATTTTGTACTTGGTCCATTTTTTCTCCGTGAACCTCTATAAAATTTTTTTTATAGGCTCCCCCGACCCCAAGTTTTTTCTTTAGTTCTTTTGCGAGGGTTTTACACCAAATTTTATTACTTGGAAGATTTGTTATTTCTATTACCGTGCGTCCCTTACCGGAAGTAAGTCGGCGAAGATGGAGCTTCAAGCTCGACTCATCGACACCTTCTTTGGAACTGCTTTTATCATTTTTTTTTCTGACGTCGCCTTCTTCATCGGACCACACTAATTTAGTATCTGACATGGCAATTTCCAATTACTGAATGACACACTCAAGGTTTAATAGATATTTTTTCTTATCGAGACCACCTGCATATCCGGTCAAAGTCCCATTAGAACCGATGACTCGGTGACAAGGTACTATAATCGAAATTGGATTTTTGCCATTGGCCATGCCTACGGCTCTAGAGCTTTTGGGGCTTTTAATTCTGTGAGCAATATCGCCGTAACTGCAGGTTGATCCAAATGGGATTTTCTTCAATTGATTCCATACTTTTATTTGAAAATCTGAGCCTTGCATGTCGAGAGGTATATCAAATTCGGTTCGTTCGCCGCTAAAGTACTCGCTAAGTTGCAACTCAGTTTTTGCAAACAGACTGAGTTTATCATTTCTTTCATAGTTATCGAAATCAAAAGAAGCTTTTTGGTGAGCATCGTAGAGAATTGCAGACAGGCCCTTAGAGCTTCCGATGAGAGTTAAGGGGCCTAATGGAGAATCTATAATTGTATAAAATTGCGTAATCGACATGCCCTTTTTTATTTCTGACAAGGCAACTCGTCAATTGATTATTGATGTGAGTCTATGTGTTTTTTGATTTCTTTCGCTTATAGATCAAAATTCCAATGTATATGAGTAGTAAGGGCCCGACAACGACCACAGAGGTTAAGGTGAGAGTTACTAGGATATTATAAGCACCATTGGCTGGAGATTCCATTCTCAGCCCACCCATGATTCTGAAAACTGCCCGTTCAAGATTTAACATCGTAAGGCCTGTTACGATCAATGTCAGGGGAAGAAAGGACACGACTAGTGTTTCTAGCCAGTTGAGTCCCCATTTCCAAAGAAATTTTATGTAAAGAGCAACTCTCCACGCCGCAACGGCCGCTAAAAATTGAGCGTTCAGGCGAGAGGCTTCGGGGATACTCATAAATCGTTCTACGGGAATAGCATAGAGAATCGCTGGAAGTGAAGTGAGGGTTATAAAGGTCAGGACTTTTTTATAATTTAGGTTAGGAATTTTTAAAGGCCAAAGAAATGCGAATATAAATAAGGCCAATACAAAAACATAAGCAACTGATCCGAGTCCTAGGTGCTGACCGAGGTGTGCACCGGGGTCGTCCCAATAGCGACCCATCCCCACGATCCAGGTAACTATTAGGCCTAATCGAAGATCTTTATTATTGAGTTCGAGTAGATCTTTTTTTTGAAATCGGAAAAAGATGAATTTAAAAATTTTTCTAAATGAATTCATAGTGAGAGTAAATCATGAAATAAAATACTAATAAAATTAAAAAACAAAAATTATCTAAATTTCACTCAACCCAGGTATAAAGGTCTTTGTTCTCATCTAAATAGGTTTCATCAAAATAAAATTCCTCTATTTTTTCAATTTCACTTTCGGATAGATTGAGTTTTCCTTTGATAGTACTGTTAAACACTAACAGGAGAGAGGCCATGAGTGTGATAGCTGAAATCAAAGAAACAAGCCATTCACTGGGGCGTTCTTTAGTTCTATGTGACATTTTTTCTTGAATTGCAGCCCATTCAGTTCTATTGGCTTCAGCGACAAAACTATTCATATCTTTCTTTAATAATTGTTTAATTTCTTTATCTTCCATTATTAACTCCAAGATTTTTCATTTGTTCTGTAAAAGCTTTTTTAGCATAGTGTAGTCTAGACTTAATCGTACCCTCAGATAGATTTAAGATTCCTGAGATCTCTTGAATTGAGTACTCCATTTGGTAGAACAAAAGAAAAACTTCTAAATGCTTTGCCTTCATTTTTAAAAAACTTTTTTTAAGTAAATCACTAAGCAATAGTTTTTGACCGGGGCCCAGGTCCTCAGAGGCAATGAGGTTGAGATCATTTGTTTGGCTACTTAATTGTTTAAGATTTTTGCTATTTTTTCTAACAAACTCTAGGGCTGTATTGATTGCTATTCTGTAGATCCAACTCGAGAATTTGGAGTCGCCCCTGAAAGACTTAAACTTCTCCCATGCCTTGGCATAGGTCTCCTGAACGAGATCTTCACTGTTGGTATCTCTCGTTATTGAAAAAATCGCCTTAGCTACCAGCGGCCGAGTTTCATAGTAATAATGTTCAAACTCTTCGAGGGGAGTCTGGCTGACTTCCCCCGAAACCGATTGAACTGAGCTTGCAAAGAGCCAAAGACTTTTCACTCTTAATGACCTCTCGGTCCACGGTGTCCGCGACCGCGTCGCCCTTTCCGTCCTCTCTTTTCCATAAATTTCTTTCTTTGTTCTTCAGTAAGTGTGTTTTTAAGAAAAATCATTTTTTCGATTCGTTTATCGGCATGTTTTTTATGATGGGCGGAAATTTCTTCATGGATACTTTTGATTTCACTGTCCGAGGCTCCCTTTATGAAGGCATCCTTCATTTTTTCATGGAGTTCTTTTCTGCCTTTCCATGCTTCTTTAAAATCACCTTTATTCGATTGTCTAAATTCTTTGAGTTTTGCTTTTTGTTCATCCGTTAAATCGAGTTCTTCAAAAAATCTTCCCTTGCGGTCCATGTCCATCATATCGTCTTCATGGTGTTTGGATTGGGCTTCCAGATGAAAAAGAGAAACAAGTGTTATCGCAAAAAGAAATTTGCCTAATTTATTCATATATATATCCTTTACTTCTATTAAGATTATCAGTCTTTAATTAACGAACATAGATCCTGTATACACATTAGATGGAATAGTCCCACAAAAGGTTCATTCTTTTTTATCTTAATTTTGTGTCATAAATATCGAGTAATTACATATATTTATAGTATTGTGCTGATCCATTGAGTTTTAATTTTTGGCAGTGATATATCACTGATGCCTTAATTTGTGATTAGGATTCAGTCTTTTGTTTTAGAAAATACAAAAAGAAAAACAGAGTATTTATTGAGTGTTCTGTAATTCTCGTTATGACATTTTTGTCTTTAAAATGTTCAAGCTTTTTTAGTAATTCCACTTGTCAGTCATTGCCACTTATTTAGAAATCGAGTCTAATTAATTTCTAACTAGACCATTGGCTTAAGACTTAAGTTAATGAAATTAGGGCAGGGACAGTCCTAATAATCTAAAAATTTCACGGAGGAACTCACACATGATTAATCAGATGAAATCTATTATTTTTACTTTGATTGCTATTTTCGGCATTCAAATAAGTGCATGGGCTGCACCGCAAATTGATCCAAGGCTTGAGCCCTTAATGAATGGATCGGTTGAAAGCGCTGAAATGGTAACGGTAATCGCGACTTTTAAAGATCCGCAATTTTTACCATATCTTTCTAACTCGATATATACCTATCAAGATGTCCGCTGGGCCCTTCAGCAAAATGCCTATAATGCGCAAAAGGACCTGTATGAAATTTTAAAAAATGGTGCGGAATCAAATAACATTCCCATGAAAATGACATCTATATGGTTAGCAAATGCGATGATTATCGAAATGCCAGCATATCTAGTTCGTTATTTAGCAGAGTATGACCAGATTGATACACTCATTGCCGATTACGAAATGAGCATTATTATGCCTTGGGATGGTGGTGAAACACAGCCATGGGCGTCGCTTGAGGCCAATGACTATACATATGGTCTTAAAAAACTTCAACTTCCTGAGCTAAGAGAGGCTGCTCCAAATATCAACGGTGAAGGCGTAAACGTTGGTATCATTGATACAGGTATTGAGGCGACCCACCCTGATCTCCAAGGTAAAACAATTGGTTTTAAAGATTTCGTTTCTAACAATTCTGACCCTTATGATGATCAAGGTCATGGTACCCATGTTGCGGGAACAATCGCAGGTGGATTTGCCTCGGGAACGGCAATTGGTGTTGCTCCAAATGTTAAACTGACAATCGCAAAAGTTTTTGATCGTCGAGGTGGAGCAACTTTTGCTCGTATTTTAAAAGCTATGGAGTGGATTGCAGATCCTGATGGAGATCCAAATACTAACGATGCTCCGGCACTCGTTTCTAACTCTTGGGGTGGAGGCTCTTCGAGCTCTCGCAAAGACCCTTCAAGTGAAGCTCTTTGTAAAGCCGTTACTAATTGGGTGAAATTGGGCATCTTTCCTGTATTCGCAGCGGGGAATTCAGGTAGTCGTGCATCGAGTGTCGGTTTACCTGCAGCTTGTCCAGATGCCTTTTCAGTTGGTGCAACTGACAAGAATGATCGCATTGCTTCATTCAGTTCTCGCGGTCCTGCTCAATGGTCTACAGGAAACATCATTAAGCCTGAAGTTTCTGCTCCTGGCGTAAACGTGACATCTTCTTTCTTGCGCTCTACTTACCGACAACTTTCTGGTACATCGATGGCAACCCCCCATGTTGCGGGGATGGCGGCTCTTCTTTATCAAGTCGCTCCAGATGCTGATGTTTCTAGTATGGCTCAAGCAATCATTCGTGGAGTTAACGATCTTGGACCTGATGGGCAAGACAATGATTTCGGTTGGGGACGTATTAATGCCCTCCAATCAATTCGCCCTCAGCAGTAGTTCTGAATTTTTATACGTTTGAATAGAATAAAGCCCAGATTAAATCTGGGCTTTTTTATTTGGTTTTCTCAGACAGTTTATTGAGTAGATCCTGAGGAAATGCACCGTTTTCGCGAGCTCTCTCTAAGTGTTCACTGGTCCAGTTTTCTTTATTTAAGTGTAAGTTATATACTTCGGTTATGCTGAAAAAACTATGACTCTTTTCGATTCGGAGAAATTGATCGTCTAAGGTAATTTTCCCCGGTTCAAGTACCCGAAAATAAACACCACTTCTTCCAAGCTCAATCATTGCCTTTTGTCCCTCTGGATGCTTCATTCGAATATTAACCTTGCTGCAAGGGATTCGCGGATAGGTTGCTTGCAATTTAGTATTTCCAACTTGAAAGATGTCCCCGACGGAAACTTCTTCTTCGTTCAAGCTATTGAGGCTTAAGTTCTCACCTAAGGCACCAAAGGTATATTTCCCGCCTCCGAGCGCCTCCATATAGTGGGAGGCAGCATCCATTCCAAAAGCATAAACGACACTGTCAGGGGTTCCGTGGGCTTTAGCGTTAGCGAAGCGATCTCCATCGATGTTTTCAGAGTTAACAATAAGAGGTTCCTTAGTAGGTGTTTTCTCCATTGAAGATAAAGCTTCTTTTCCATTCCACTGCATCTTTTGCGGCAGACCGATGTTGAGAGATACTATTGTTGCTTCCACGAGCCCTCCTTTTTTATTCTTCATACCCTATTTGGATAGAAAAATAAAAGAGAATTAGAATTCCTCCTGGTTTCTGAGTAGGAGCCGTCCTCCTCTAAAAAACTCAGAAAGGTCAAAAGAAGAAGGAGGCGCTAGGTAAGGAAACTGATTGGACAGTGCGCGAGAGGGTAAAAAATCCTGATAGGGTTTGTTTATGCCCGTTAAAAACTGATCAGCGTCACTTTGAGGTCCAGCAATATAAAAAGCGTAAATCTTTTTAAATATGTCATCGGAA
>JAUHWN010000226.1 GCA_030424665.1 Bdellovibrionia bacterium
CGGTGACTCGCCTTGAAGGAAAGGACTTTGCCGAAAAAATTCCCACGATTTGGAATTTAGGGCAAGGCACAAACGATCGGGACCTCTTGCGAAATCGTCAAGCTCTTCGGCGTCTCAAGCCCGACTCGTGGCATGACGTTCTCAAGTTTGGTGAAAATCAAAAAATGTTTGCCTTTGGGCAAGACGGATTTTTTCACGATCAATACGGTGTTCCCTATATCATGCATGAATATGCTGAGGATAAGTACAGACTCTATCCAATTCCTGAATCGGTCTACGCCCTTTACGGACGATCGGGGCGGATTAATGGGGAAGAGGGTGTTGAAAGAGAAATTAACCCCGTTCATCGCAAATTGATCGATACTCATGTGCAAGTTCTCAAAGATATGGAAGAGGGGAATATTGCGGCAAAGCTGGTAGAGATTGAACCCTATTCAACGATAGCAAAAGCCAATAAAGCCTCGGAATTGTATTTTTACGATTGGCAGTTTCCGCTTCTTTCTTGGGTGAGTGAAATACGTGAAAACCCGGTCTTGGACCCCATGGCTGCTCTATCTCCCAACCGTGGTGACCCCATAAAAAGAAAAGCTGGAGGAACCAGTCAGTTTGAACGGATTTGGTTTCGAGGTATGGAAGAAATGTTCGTTGGAGATGTCATTGGCCAGTACCAACTTCGCGACCTGGATTTTGCGCAAATGCAAGACTGGGCTGAGAACCACCTTACGGGAGATCAAAAAGACATAATTCTCGGGAAAATTTGGAAGAGTCGAAATGTTTTACACGAGGCAGGTCGTAAACTTCTCAGTAAGTTTTATTCTGAATTGGATCGACTGAGTCCGGAAGCAAGAAAGATTGCAGAAATGCATCCTCGCTACAAAGGAATTCAGCTTTATTTAAAATACACAAAGCTTGGTTATAAAACCTTTTCTGAGGGGCTTAGTGTCCTAGGAGATGATTCTATTTACCTCATGCGGGCTCAAGCGTCGGGAAGGACATTAATTCTAGGTTTTCGCTCTGAGGTCGACCAAAGAATGCTCGCTGATATGCTCCTGCATAAGGGGGGCCGAGATTGGATGATTCAGGTTCAAAATGAAATTGATCGAATATTAGAAACTATGAGCCAGGACGAAATCCAAGCAAAGGTTGAAGCTGGTGAGAATTTAATTGATGGAGCACTTGCCAATCAAATCGCCCAGAGAGCGACGACAGACAGTCGTTTTAATGCTCTTTTAAGAAGCGTCACTCGGCGCGTATTGGCTAATCCTTATCGTTCTCGAGGTTCTGAAGAAGAGTTTCAAAGAACTTTTGTCGAAATGTATTTACACGCTGTCAACAATACACCGCCAAAGGCAGGGCTTTCTACAACGACGAATCCCTCACTCTTGACTCGAGTTCGGCAAGATCGAGAAACTGGCGAGTATAAGCTGGCATTTGCCAATAGTGAGTTTGATGGATCGATTTACATTATGAGAATCCCGCGAGAATATGCCAATGTTCAATATGCGACGACCTACGACGATCAATACGAGGTTTACGTGCGCAAACCACCAAAAACAATTCAGTCCTGGTTCGCCATTCGCCATAAGCTCGATTTAGAAGATATCATTCCTCCGGAACTTACTGACGTTCCTGAGCCAACTCGATCGGAAGTCGAAAACTTTTTGCAGGAGTTTTTCGTCCTACGCCGAGGTGTTGATTTCTAATGCTTTGTAAAAAGCTGTTTTTTCGCTTTTCAGAGCAATTTCAGCTTGGTAGCCTAGTTTTATGGCTGCTAAGAAAACCTCATTTTGGAACCCTTTAAACGAAACGTCTCGTGTGAGTCTCATTGCTCCAGGTTTTAGAACCATGCCGGGGCAATTGGGGCCAGCCAAGGGTTTTTTAAAAGGTTGGGGCCTCAACGTGGACTACCCGAAGGACACTTTTGGTTCTCACTTTATGATGGCTCATTCAGATAAAATGCGTTTTAAAAATCTTAAAAAAGCCCTTCTTTCTCCGTCCTCTGACGGAGTTTGGTGTATTCGTGGCGGATATGGTTCAATGCGATTGTTACCTTATCTTGATCAAGTCAAACGACCCAAACAGCAAAAGCTATTTATTGGCTTGAGTGATATTACGAGTCTACTTCTCTATCTCAAACAAAAATGGGGATGGACGGTTTTGCACGGTCCGACCCTTGATCGACTTGGATCAGGGCGTGTTGAGTCACGAGAACTCGATCTCCTCTACGACATTGTCTTTGGTATGAAGACGCAGGTAGAGTTTAAGGGGCTGAAAGCTTTCAACTCTTTAGGGAAAAAGAAGTCAATTATCAAGGCACCAATTACCGGTGGTAATCTAATAACCCTGCAAGCATCAATAGGCACTCCATACGAGATAGAGACTCGAGGACACTTTTTATTTATTGAAGATATAGGAGAACGGGCCTACCGGGTGGACCGTGTGTTGGAGCATTTAAGACAGGCGGGCAAGTTAAAAGGTATAAAAGGGCTTCTCGTGGGGCAGTTTACCCACGGCAATGAGCCCGGAAATAAAAGGTCACTCGTACCAAAAGCGATTCAAGAGTTCGCACAAACAGTTGATTTTCCCGTGGTGGGTGGAATCGAGTGTGGTCACGGTTACATCCAGCGTCCCTTGCCTTTAGGTCCTAAAGCGCAATTGAGTCTTGGCGCAAAACCATTCTTAATTTGTGATACAGGGTGCGCCGTTTAATGCTTGAGGCGCGACTGGTTGAAAAATTCAAATCCATTCCTAAAAACGTAACTCCTGGATTTCGACTTTCGATTGTCCAAAATGGCAAGAAGAAGGCAGAAGTAAACTGGGGCAAGGTTTATCCCTATTACGATCTCGCCTCCCTGACGAAAATTTTTTTTACAACATCCTTGCTCATGAAGCTGGTCAGTGAAAAAAAGCTGTCCGTTGGCGATCCCGTTAAAAAGTACGTCCCTTGGTTTGTATGTCCAAAGGCAAAGGTTAAAAACCTTCTCAACCATACGGCTGGACTGACATGGTGGTTGCCTATTTACAAAAAGATAAACCGACAACAGTCTATTTCTTTTCGCTGGTTGGAGCTCCAAGGGATTTTAAAAAAAGAAGGAGTTAAAGAGGCGGGTAATAGGTCGGTCTATTCAGATCTCGATTTTTTTTACCTCGCTTTGGTTTTAGAAAAAATATTCGATAGACCTCTTTCTTGGATTTATCAGAGTCTAGCAGAGGATTCTCCCGTTTTTGAAGGGCTTCATTTTAATTGGGGTGAAAAGCTTCAGCTTAAATACAAAAAAAGCCAGTACGCTCCCACGGAAACCTGCCCTTGGAGAAAGAAGACCCTTCAAGGTGAAGTTCACGACGACAATACGTGGGCACTGGGGGGCCTATCGACCCACGCGGGTCTCTTTGGTGGTTTGGATGAGGTCGAAGATTGGTTTTTGGCTTTTCGGAAGTGTTATTCCAGCCCAAAAAACTTTTTGGGAATTAAGCCAGAGGTGGCAAAACTCTTTAGCAGACCGTCTCTAGCGAGATCCCGAGGCGACTGGGGTTTAGGCTTTATGATGCCTTCAAAAAAGGGATCGAGCGCAGGCAGTTATTTATCCCGCAACTCAATTGGGCATACTGGGTTTACGGGGACTTCGTTTTGGTGGGATCAGAAGAAAGATTTAGCTATTATTCTACTGTCCAATCGAGTTCATCCCAGCCGCAACCATCGTGAATTCGTTAAGTGGCGTCCCAAGATCCACGACATCGTATACAAAGAGCTTTTTGCTTGATAGTTTAAAGGCTTTTAGAGGAGAACAGTGTGGCATTGGCTTCAGAAGGTTATTTTAAGCAGTTAAAAGCGGGAGCTCATATCCATTTGATGGGAATTTGTGGTACGGCCATGGGTAGTTTGGCTGGGCTCTTAGTCGACCGTGGTTTTAAGGTGACAGGTAGCGA
>JAUHWN010000085.1 GCA_030424665.1 Bdellovibrionia bacterium
TATGTTAAATTATTTTTTTAGACCTATCGAGCAACGTCTCTAAAACACTGGAGCTCAGTTTCATCAGAGTTCATAGCTTTGTCGCATTCATGCATGAGCTGTAGACTGATTCCCGTATCATAAACGACATCAAAACAAAGAAGTTCCATCGAATCAGATCCCATAATATTGTCACAGGACTTAACCTTGTTCTCCGGGAGGTTATAGGCAGAGAGCGATTCGATACAGGACAACTCAGTGCTATCATCACTCATCATGTAATCACAAGACTTAACTATTTCGGGACTAGCTCCCGCTTTATACACGGTTCTAACGCAATTCAATTCACCTTCATCAGTGCTAGAAACAGGTTCACAGGCCGGAAGAATCCATAGAGGAATAGACTGACTATGCATAACTAACAAACAGTCCCTACGAGTCCTATCAGCTCCCATAACTCGATCACAGGCACGTATGATGTCTTCATTAATTTGGTTTGTACCGACAAGGTCTAGGCATTCAAGTTCGGTTCTATCGTCGGCCATAATATCACCGCAGGCATCGATGGCCTCAAGACTCAAACGGTGGGCCTTTGCTTTATTAAAACAATCCATCTCTCCGGCATCACTGCCAAGGTGATTATCGCAAACGCGCAAAATACTAGCATCATCGGGAAGATCTCTATCGGCAAGTTCTTGTAGGCGAGCGGCCTCTTCGGCAGCTGCTCGTTCGGCCTGCGCAGCAGCCCGAATTTGCGATTGCTCTTCATTATAATTGTCTTGCCATTTTCCAAATAGATCTTGAACTGTAGTTCCAGAAAACAGCAACTCCGAATGACTCGGCTGGAGGAGGTAATTAAAACATGAAATCACAAGCTCATTGCTTTCAAGTGCATTACAGCTTTCCATCATTTCACTGTGAATGGCGCCATAAAAGGATTCGTTCCACTCATCGACCACGGCCAATGCACGAAAGTTAAATGCGAATAAACAAATTAAAAGCAATACAGTATTTTTCATAATTTTCACCAACACCCGCTTCTAACAATTTTAATGCTTCGCGTCAACCTTCAGTTTTTCCAATGTTTTTAAAAATGAGATTTTGAGCCTTTTCAAATGACTTTAGGGCCTGTAATGAGAGAAGACTTCAATTGGGAGAATAGAAATGAAAGCAACTCACCATTCTATTAATTATATCGAATTTCCTGTGCTAAATATGGAAAAAACAAAGGCCTTTTACTCCCAGGCCTTTTCTTGGGAGTTCAATGACTATGCTCCCGGTTATGCGGGAATTAGAAAGCCCGGCGAAGAAGGCGAAGCCGGTGGCTTTTGCTTGGTCGATGAAGTTAAAAGTGGCGGGCCGCTCATTGTCCTTTATTCGGAAAACCTTGAAGACTCACTTGATCGGGTCAAAAAAGCCGAGGGAATAATAACGAAGGATATCTTTTCGTTTCCCGGGGGGCGCCGTTTTGAATTTAAAGACCCTAACGGAATCGATCTCGCCGTTTGGTCGGAGTAAAAAAACCTTAAATAAAAGCACACCGCATTTGATTCACTTGGAACTGTCATTTATCGGACTTGGCACGGGTATTGACATAAACCAAGACAGAGAGCTTAAAATACCCAATTTATCGGGCTTTTTGAGACATTTTGTATTTTGCATGAGACATTTTTTAAGGAGAAACGACATGTCTATTCCAGTGAGTGAGTATATGACTCAGGTCCCCCATAGTGTTGGTCACGATATGGGTATTGATAAAGCTAAAGAGTTAATGACCAAGTACTCGTGCCATCACCTTCCCGTTTTAGATGGTGGACAATTAGTAGGTGTTATTAGCGATCGTGATATTCGCACTGCTGAAAAGGTCGATAGGGCCAAGGAACTTAAAATCGAAGATTTTATGACTGAAGAACCTGTCGTTGTTCCACCTAATCAAGACGTTTACCAAGTCGCCATGCTCATGCATGAAAAGAAAATTGGATCTGTGATCATTTCTGGAACTGAGAATACTCCATGGGGAATTTTTACTGCCACGGATGCCCTCCACTTTTTTACTCAACAAAAAGGAGCCAACTAATGATTAAGTATGTCGAAGGAGATATCCTTAAAACTAAAGCAGATGCTATCGTTCACGGAATTGCACCCAATGACGATTTCAAGCAAGGGCTCGCACTGAGCTTAAGAGAAAACTGGCCCTCTTTGTACAAAGACTTCAGACATTTCTGCAAGACTCAAAGCCCTAAAGAGGGTGAAGTTTGGAGCTGGAAAGGTCCAGGCGGCCCTGTCGTTTTCAATTTGATGACTCAAGATGCCCCAAAAACCAAAAATGATCATCCAGGTAAGGCGAGTATGACTCATCTTCACCACGCTTTTAAAAATCTTAAAAAAGAATTGGCGACTCACGAAGTAAAAAGCATAGCCATTACTAAGATTGCCACAGGAGTTGGTGGACTGGATTGGGACGAAGTGAAGCCTGAACTCGAAGCTTCTTTGAAGGAACTCGATATTCCGGTTTACGTTTATGAGACTTATCACAAAGATATACAGGCCCAAGAGTAAAAAAATTATACTGATCCGGTCTCACCTCATTCAGAGGTGGGACCTTTTTTTCTTAACTTTCCATT
Source organism: Bdellovibrionia bacterium (assembly GCA_030424665.1). Taxonomy (GTDB): domain Bacteria; phylum Bdellovibrionota; class Bdellovibrionia; order Bdellovibrionales; family JAGQZY01; genus JAUHWN01. The sequence continues at coordinate 2,604 of JAUHWN010000085.1, forward strand.
CCCAATTAAATCCCATTGACCAAAATCACGGCAAACTGATAGTCCTTTCCTACCGAGCACGGCTTACGAGTTCACAGATGCTTGAATAGAGGGGGTTCAATGGCATTGCGTCTTTTTTTGTTTTTCTTGGTAGTTACAGGTAGCTTTTATGGCCGAGCCAACGACTTGGCTCAAGCTGAATTGGGGCGCCTCCTTTTTTTCGATAAAATATTGAGTGGTAACAAAAACATTTCATGTGCTACTTGCCATCACCCCCTGACCTTTTCAACAGATCGTCTTTCTCTGGGTGTGGGTGAGGGAGGCCAAGGACTTGGTGCTTCTCGAACAACCGGCCCCGACTGGAATCCGATCCACGAAAGAGTCCCAAGAAATTCTCCTGCTCTGTTTAACATTGGAGCCGCCGAATACATTGTATTCTTTCACGACGGAAGAGTCCGGGTGGACCCGAGCCAAAAAAGTGGCTTTGCAACCCCCGCAAAGGGCCTTCTCCCCATGGGACTTGAGTCAGCACTAGCTGCTCAAGCCATGTTTCCGGTAACTAGTCCCACAGAGATGGCTGGGCAAAGAGGAGAGAATGCCATCGCTAATTTTGCTGCTCGAGGGAACCTTCCGAAACTATGGGAAGCTCTCGCACAACGAATTCGCGAAATTCCAGAATACTTTTTTTACTTCACTGAAGCCTACGGAGACATTCAAAGTCCCCAAGATATTCAAATGGTTCATATTGCAAATGCCATTGCTAAGTTTGAGACCCTTGCTTTTCAAAGTTTGGAAAGTCCTTTTGACCACTACCTCTCTGGTGACGCTTCAAAAATGAGTCCTTCAGAGTTAAAAGGGATGTCTCTTTTTTACGGTAAAGCCCAATGTGCCCGTTGCCATTCTGGCCTTTTACAAACGGACCACAACTTTCACTCCATTGGTCTTCCGCCTATTGGTGCTGGTAAAGGCACTGGCTGGAACGGACTTGACGATTTTGGCTTAGAGCTAACCACGGGCGACCCAAATCACCGATATAAATTCAGAACCCCCAGTTTAAGAAACGTAGCACTAACTGGCCCCTGGGGGCATAATGGCGCTTACAATACTCTTAAAGGCATTATCAAACATCACTTAGATCCATTAAATGGCTTACAAACATACGACCCCGCGCAAACTCTTCTACCCTACAGGCAAGACCTTTCGGCCATAGATTTTTTACTCCTCCAACATGAGCCAACGCTTCTTGCCATTTATCAATCCGTTGATCTTTACCCAATTCGACTGACAGAAGATGAGGTCAATAGCCTCGTTGCCTTTATGGGCGCTCTTACTGATCCCAAAAGTATGGATCTCAGCCACTTGATTCCAATGAGGGTACCGAGCCAACTCCCCGTTTTTGACTTTCAATAAAAAAGCCCGGTCCACTCTGGACCGAGCTATGAAATTTAACTCTAGGGGACATCCTGGGGAGTCTGTCTATTGTTCTAGAGTAGCATTCTTAACTTTTTTATTTCGAGATGAAAGAACCTTCCCTTTCATCTTAACCATCGATTTCTCAACTGCTCTAAAGGCCTCACTGAGAGCCCGGTGGAATTTTCTCGATTTCTTTTCTACGACTTGCTGGCCTACTGGCGTATTCAACTCAATAACAACTTTGTACTTGGGTTCTCCTGCACTCTGGGGCGGATTCTCGTTTTTTAAGTAGATATCCAGTTCCGCTTGGTTTAGAGAGCCCTGCTTTTTTTCTAGTCGACTCAACTTCTTCTTCACTACACGATCAATAAAACTCGAGTAGTTGAGATTTCCATAGTTAACAAATGCTTCCATCCTATGCCCTCCTTTCTTTTGCTTCATAGGTGTAAAATTTCTAAGCTGATTTAATCATCCCCAATTCAAGTGCTCTCTGATCACTAAAGGGAAGCAGAGTCCTCTTCGAAAATCGCGCCCCTTTTAATTGAGCTTCGTCGAGATTGGTGCGACTAAAGTTCGCCCCCCTCAAATCCGCCTTAGACAGATTCACTTGCTTGAGCTCGGCATTCTCAAAATCGGCATGATTGAGATTTGCCCCTTTAAAATTAGTTCGAACCAAGGTCGATCCAGACCATTTAGATAGGGGGGCTTTCATCTTTTCAAAATTCACATCAAAAATATAAAGTCCACCCAAGTCTTTTCGCAATCCCGGTTCGTCCAGTCGACGAATCATCTTCTGCCTGTAAAACCGCCTATAGATGGCCGTTAAGGCAAAGAATGGAATCAAAGCAATACCGATTATTAATGCCAATAAAGGAAGCCATGGCAAAACCACCGCAAGTACTATTGCGACGCCTAAGAATAGCATATCCTTAAATGTATCACTTGAAATGAAGTGAGATAGCTTCCCGCTAACAAAATTTTTATTCTTACTCACCATAAAAACCTCCTTTCTAAAGATTCTTTTAATTAATCTAAGTGAGAACGAAGCATCCAAGCCATGTTCTCGTGTTTAGACAGAAGACCTGCTAAAAAATCCTCAGTCCCTGGATCATTATAATCCCCGGTCACTGTTTCTAGAGCCGCCTTAATTTGCGTCTGTAATACTTCGTGACCTAACATTAAATCGGCGATCATATTAGATGTCTCCGGTTGTGAGCCCGGACGCTCAACGATACTCGTTAGCTTCTGGAACTCTTTGAGTGTACCAATGGGGTGGCCATCGATTTTACGCACTCTCTCGGCAACATCATCAATAATTTCTAATAATTCCCGATACTGAGCTTCTAAAAATTCGTGAATACTATGAAACCTTGGTCCTGTTACGTTCCAATGGAAATTAAGGGTTTTCACAAAGAGTGAAAACTCGTTGGCTAGAATCGAGTTGATGATTTTCTCAAGGCGCATGTCTCCTTTGCTCGGGACTTTATGCGTGTATCCGGATGAGACTTCCTTAAGTCCCTTCCTACTCGTTGTTGTGTTATCTATTAACTCTTTTCTTCTAGTGTTCATGTTATTCATTCTGTCTCCTTTCATTTACAAGTATCTCAAGATCTTTGACCTTCGTAAAATTGATATTAACTAAGGCTTTGATTAGATATCATCAATGTGATAAGGTGACTTTATGAATATTAGTCAACTCGACCTGAACAAACTTTATTATTTTTATGTCATCGCTCGCGAGGGATCTATTAAAAAAGCGAGTCTTAAGCTGCATTTGACTCAACCAACTCTGAGTACCCAGTTGAAGCAATTAGAGGATACCCTCGGGTATAAACTCTTTCTAAGAAAGCATCGAAGACTCGAACTCAACGAGATGGGCAAGATTTTACTGACTAAATCCGAATCCATATTTGATATGGTTCAAGAAATAGTATCTGAAAAGAAATCCAAAAAAAGGGACAAAACACTCATTCGAATCGGTATCACCAATACTGTTTCTAACTCTTTTGTCAGCAATTTCTCGATCACTCTGTGGAAAAATCCAGAATACCTCATTCGACTCACCCAAGGGACTTACTCAGAACTCGAAAAACGCCTTGAACGCAATCAAATTGATTTGATTATTTCTGAGGGGATTTACAAAAGAAAACGCAGCTACACTGAGGTTTTGCTCTATTCCGAGCCGCTCATTGCCGTGGCTAATCCAAAACTCATGGACTACAAAAAGAGTTTCCCCAGATCCTTGGGGCTCATGGACTATATTGGGTTTAATCCCTTAAGCGCTATTCATGACGAAGTTGAGTTCTACTTTCAACAAAACCGCATCAACCCCGACTTGGTTGGACAGGCCAATGACCTTTCATTGATACTTCATCTCACCGAGAAACTGGCCTGCTTTTCGATTCTGCCCGAGCGAGCGGTTAAAGGAGCTCTTAGAAGAAAAAGCCTTATCAAACTTGGGACTTTAAAAGGCATTAAACACCAATCATGGGCCATTATCCCCAAGGTGTCAGACAAAAAGAAACTCATTAGACAACTTATTAAAGATTATTTCGAGAAGGCCCATCAGTAAATTCGAGCGAAGTGGTATTCGCATCTTCCTAGCGATCGACCACTATGGGACTGCAAAACGAGATCTTCAATATGATCGAATTCCAGAAAAGGGTTAACTCCTAAATCATTGGTCGCATCTGTTCCTTTACCTGTAGCAAACCAAACATAATCGGGACCTTGATTCTTGTGCCAAACCCCGAATAAGATCTCGTCTCTCGGGCCATAGATGAGGCGATACTTCCACTTAAACTTTTTGAGATTCTTTTTATTTGTAACCCAATGTCCAGAAAATCCATTGGCCAAGCTAATTGGAATTTCAGCAAGGGCGTATATAGTTGTTTCGTAATCGACATACCCAATCGCCTGCCGATGGTATTGCTTTAAACTACTATCAACATCTTGTTTTACTAGCTTACGTTCATATCCGACAACTGTTCGATTAAAGACTTGAGCCGTTTGTTCACTATCAAACATAAAGTATTTTTGCTTTTCCCCAATCAAATAGCGGAGTGCTACATCAACCGCCACTGGATCTGGCATTTTAGCTCGACCTAAATTCCATTGCCGCGTTGATTCACCTAGAGCTGCAAACTTTTCTACATAGAAATACATAGCTGCAGCGAGTGCCTTTAAATCGAGTGGTTCAAAAACTATTTTTAATCCATCGGGGTTTTCGACTTCAATAGGATGCTTGGGCTCGGGAATACAGGCGCCAGATGCACGAGCTCCGTTACAAAACCCCTCCCAAAAAGCAGGAAGTGGACGCCGTAGGGTTCCGCGTTTCTCTAATTCGATTTTTGTCCCAGGCAAATCATAGCGGCCATAGAGTAGGTCTAGCTTTTCAATGGCTGAAAGCTTATTAATTTCATCTGAACTCATTTGTACAAAGCGATCTCTTTGCTCTTCGAGACTCGGCTCTTCGCGATTCGGAAAGGCCCAAGCTCTAAAGCTCCTGCGACTAAAAGGCAGAACAACTGTTAGTGCATCTAAAGGATCCCTGAGAGTTCGCGTTTGCCAGCGCCTGGCAATACCATTGTTGGCCATCGGAAAATACGGCCCAGCCCACGGGGCGTTTTCTGGTGTCGGAAAAAACGAGTCTTTTCCGTCTCTCCATTTCGAGTAGTCATCGAGTTCTTCAACATTAAGACCATAATTTCTAAGGGCATTTCGCAGCCAACCCATATCTGTTTCACGAGAATTATAAAGGTCAAGGCCTTCAACACTGGCAATATCAGGATCAGGAAGAATTGAAGCTAGATTAGACCTAGCTGCCGGGCGGCCTTCTTCAGCTCCAGCTTCCGCTGGAAGATTAACACGAATTTGAACATCTCCACCATTGTCGTCCTGAGCCCAACAAATCGGAGTAAACAAAAGAATAAGAGCGATCAAATAATTCATTCCGTACCTCAATAGACATGTGTTTTATGGCAATTAACGCTGCGCATAAAGCATTATCCACCGAGCCTGAACATTGTTCAAAGGCCACCAAATGAGCCGAATTTGGGCCGTGTTTGAAACTCTTACAGTTTAATTGAGAAGTAGACTGTTGTTTTTTGAATCGAGGTCTAACTGACCTTGATCATTAGGTAAAAGCCATCGAGCTTCGATCTTCTCCACACTTGGGAACTTCTTAAATAAAAGTACTTTTATTTCTCCCGGTGATTTATCACACTCATATTCATAGCGAACCTCAAGACTCGCATGGGCTTTCCTTTTATTCGCCTTACTACTTTTCTCTTCAGAGGCTTCCAGACGAGTTTTAAATTTCTTAGGATCACAATTGTCACCCATATCTATAATAGTCTTAAAATCTTCAAAGCTCTCACGCACTTCTTTGACTTTCTTTTTTTGCTTTTCGGTCTCATTAACGGTTTCAAATCCGAAAACATCATGTCCCGCAAACAGAAATTTGATGACAAGTTTCTTGCCTTCCATGGTGATATCCATCTGTCCTTCACCATGGTGATGGGCTTTACCCGCAAATGCATTGATTGAAAACAAAAGGAGCATAGTCATAAGAGTCTTATACATAATTCACCTCGAAAAAATCCTACTTTAATATTCTAAAAATTTCACCGGAATCCGAAGAAAAATAAATACTTCCATCCGGGGCCTCTCCGACATTTCTAATTCTACGCCTTAGCTCTTTGAAGAGCCGATGCTCTCCAAGAGCACGATCTTTTTTTATCACTACTATATTAATATGCTTTAAGACCAATGCCCCTGAAAAAAACACTCCCTTCCACTTCGGAAACAACTTTCCACTGTATACCATCAAACCACTGGGAGCGATGGAGGGCACAAAATATTTAACAGGTTGCTCCATTCCTTTTTGTTTCGTCAGCCCATCACCAATCGTCCAGCCACTATATTCTTTTCCGTAAGTAATAATGGGCCAACCATAGTTCTTTCCCGCACTAATCAAGTTAATTTCATCTCCCCCCTTTGGGCCGTGCTCCTGCTCCCAAAGTTTTTCGCTGGATCGGTCGTAAAAAAGGCCCTGGGGGTTTCGGTGCCCAAAGGACCAAATACTCCTCACCTGCCCTTTCTTATCTTTGAACGGGTTATCAGCGGGGATACTTCCGTCCAACTTAATGCGGTGAATTTTTCCGTTATCAGTATCTAAACTCTGGGCCAAGTCTCTGTTACCACGATCACCCACACTAAAGAAGAGATGCCCCTTGCCATCGAAAACGATTCGCGATCCAAAGTGATGGGACTGACTAAAACCTGGCTGAGCGGAAAAGAGTACTTTCAGGTTTTTCAATTGATTTCTATCGAGTATCCCAGTGGCGATATTAGTGGTGTACTTGCCACTTTTTAATCGTGACGAATAGGAAAAGTAGATGCGTTTTGATTTTGCATAGTCAGAAGCCAATTTGATATCGAGGAGACCACCTTGGCCCGTAACTGCTATTTCTGGCAATCCTGAGATCTTTTTTCTAGCACCCGTTTCGAGATTCATAAGGAACATATTTCCCCGACGCTCAGTCAGGAGAATTTCTTTTTCACTGATAAAATCAAATCCCCAGGGAATTCTAAAATCTGCGGCAATTTTTTCGGCTCGGTATTTCTCGCCAAGAAGCTCTCCCGAAGCAATAATCTCGGCACCCGCCTGAAAACCAAAAACAAAAATAAATAAGAATAAAAGTCTCTTCATAATTTAACCCTTTGTTAATACTGTCCCCTTGTGCCCTTAATTGTCCAGCTATGAAAATGATGCAGACCAGACTCGCCATCATGGTTGATTTTTCAAGGAAGCAAAGATTCCTTATGCAATCAGTCAAATCTCTTCTATCCTAAGGACTGTTGGGAGGATCTATGCTTTCACAGGTAAACTTTAAACTGACATCGGTCTGGAATTGGGCGCTCATGGCTCTATTCCTGAGTCTTGTTACGGCCTGTGCTTCGACCGGTACCTACAAAGAAACTCGAAATGAAAAGTTAATCTCAGAGGTCAGCCGACAAATCCAATCCAACCAAAGCGCTCTTGCCAAAGCGAATCTTCTGAAAATTGAAAAGCCCGTTACAGAAAATCATCGCCAGCGATTAGCAGATCTATTGCTTTTAGAAGCTAAAAGAGGAATTAGTTGCAGTGTATCCGTTGTTGATGAAATTCAAAAATTGGGCGTGAATATTGGCCTTGAAAGCTATTACCTCTTCGGAAAACAACTTTCACTCTGCCACCCTCTCCTTGAAAAAACCCTAAATAGTGAGAGCGTTCAAGCTTCTGAAATTCTTAAAGATGAAATCGTGGATCAAACACGACTCAAAAGATTTGGACTCATTAGCAACCTTCATCAAACGGCACTTAAAAAACAAAACAACAAGATCAGTATCGATCAGTATGCCCAGAGATTGGTTATTATCGCCTATATTCACAGCCAATTGGCTAAAGGATTGAGCACAAGTCTCGAGAGTAGTGCGCAGTTGTGTAAACGAGGTCAGCAGAAACACTGTCTTTTCGAAAAAGAAATTAAGGACTTTGTTTCTGAAGTGCGAAAGGAACTCGACCTTCAGGAGCAGCAGTTTAAAAAACTGAGTGTCAAGTCCTCGGATAAGGATAAGCAAGTTGCCTGGGGCCTCATTAATCTCAGTTTTTCACCTTACTTAAAGATTTTAAAATGAAGGCCGATCCGTTGGCATTTTCACATTGATGATCTTTTGCGCCGGAACCATCACTCCTGATTCATAAACGGCCATGACCTTATAGTTACTTGATCCCGCTTTCGCTTTTTTATCGACAAAACGATTATTTTTAGTTTCACCCACTTTTACAGCGTTACGAAAAATCTGATAACTCTTTACAGGTTCAGCCGAGGCAGGACCTCGCCATGCAATCTCAACTTTTTTACGAGACTTATCGACTTTTACCAATCGAACATTTCTCGGCTGCTGACTTTTTTTTGCAAAAGAAATACTAGGGAAACAAAAGGCACAAGTTAACATGCCTAGCACGAATATTTTTATTACCTTCATAATCTACCCCTCTCTATTAAGGCTAACAAGATTAGAGAGGATGTCCATCTATTTCGCTAAATCCTCAGAACTGCTTACCAATTTAACAAAAACTGGTTATTTCCCTCTTCTGCAGGAGGTTTTACGACTCAGAATGTTCCGTACCAGTTATTCTTCACTATTGGAGTCTGACTTGCAAAGCTCCCAGGTCTATGAACAATGGTTACAAATTAGGGACTTCATTAGCTGCTATTTTACTTCTCTGCCTTTTCGCCCTAGGCGCAAATGGCTGGGATGGCGACAATTTGCCGCAAGAAAAAGGGCAAGCGAAAATCACATTTCAAATTTCCTGGGGAGATCAAAACCATAACCTTAACCTCAATCCCGAAGAATTCCTTAACTTTATGGCGAGCCCCTCAGAATTTTTTGGCGTTGAATTAAATAAAGAAACTGAAAACCATATTCGTAACCAAATGAGCGTAGCTATTGAAAGGTTGATTTCGGAGGCAAGAGATGGAGAACCCGATCAGACTGAAAGACAGGTTCTCTTCCACAACTTTAGCTTATTCGTTTTAGAACTTTACCAAAAAGTACCTGATAATCCGTTTGTTTTGCAGCTTTTCACCCAGATTAGTCTTGCTGACTTTCTCGTTAGTCAGGTTTCCTATCTTTCTATGATGTCTGAAGGAGATGATGCCAAGTCAATATTTGATCGGATTCGCGGAGGAATATTTTCTTTGTGGCGCTTTGGAGAAATTATCACGGGCTTACGAGCTCTATACGCTACTCGTGGTATCAGCCTCTACTTTTCAGATATTGACACCGACACTTTTATTCACTTAATGCGAGAGATCGAATATTACCGCCTCAATCAGCAATTCAATAGATCGAGTCCTTTCAGAACCGAACTGGTCGAATCCCTTATTAAAGTAGGACGACAACTTATGGGTATAAAGCGAACCCCTGGTGGGAAGCTTTTATATTCGCAACTCATCACTTTTGTTGCATTGACCTTCTATATGGTTCCCGAAAGAGAACAACTCTTTACCGAAATTGAGAGGCATCTTGCCGATGTTGCTGTTGAATCGGTCAATATTGGATCTTGGGCTGACAGTGGCGAAAGTCTTTTTGGCTCGTCTATCAATCAAATGCTTAGAGACACCCTTTTAAAATCAAGAGTCGAGGGCCGAATAGAAGAAACTATTGAAGCCATGGAAGAGATCATAAAAGAAATTGAATCCGTCACCGAAATCTACAATGAACTCGAAGAAGGCGGTAAAATTCAGTCCTCTGAAAGCTTTTGGTACCAAGCCGTCATGGGATTTGTCGTCGGACACGTCGCTATTCCAATGCGTATCGGAGAAGTCCTTCTCGTTGTAGCAGAAAAAAATGAAGTGGCTCCTGAAAGCCTAAAGGGGCTTCGCAATCGGATCGGCCAATGTGTAAACAGTTGTGATACCGTGATAGAAGAACTTCACGACTTCACGACTAAAACTGTCGGCCATGCTAAGCCAATCTTCGACCTCATTGGCCAGGGCGCAAGCCTTGCACTCTCACCTATCCAATGGGGTGCTACAAAAACCCTAAATAGTATAAAATCTCAAACCCAAAGAATTGGCCAGGACCTTGACCGTCAAGAAAATCAACAAAACCTAGACAGTTTATCAATCGAAAATTTGACGTTTACAGGGCTAAAAGAAGGATTTCTCTGCGAAAGTGTTTTCTTGTGAAATTAAAGGGAATCTTTCTTTAACTAAAATTTAGAATCTGGGAAACTAAGAGCGTGGAAAAATTAAGTCCGATACAAAATATAAAGCAAAGGGTTCAAGCCGCTAAAGACTTGGGCTTGGATTACTATGAACGCTATGAAAGCTATTTTCCGGCGCTGAGTTTTATAGCAGGATTTCTTTACGATGTTATTACCACTGAACGCATCGACGAAATGACAACACTCTTGCAACAAATTATTTTCATAGGCTTGGCATTTGCTATCGTCACTATCGAATTGATTAAAAACTACAATCCAGAGTTTAAAATAGGCTTTATGGAAAAACTTTGGGAATACCATAGTTTTGCCATTCACTTTTTATTAGGAGGCTTACTCAGCGCTTACACCATCTTTTACTTTAAAGCAGCGAGTCTTTCCACATCCTTGATATTTATGGTCTTCTTAGCCGGTCTTCTCGTCGCCAATGAACACCCAAAACTTCAAGGTTTGGGCACGCGGTTTAGAAATGCACTCCTAGCTGTCTGCACCCTCTCTTTCATGATCTATTTGATCCCTATTTTAACGGGTCAGCTGGGTTTCTTTGTATTTCTCTTATCACAAATCACCAGTGGACTTATTTTCGCGGGAGTTGCCTATTTCTTATTTCGGCTTTTCAAGGACAAAAGCTTTATTTTGCGCGAAGTCCTCTACCCTGCATTTATAGTCCACGTGTTTGTCTTTGCCTTGTATTTGTTTAAGGCCATCCCCCCCGTTCCTCTCGCGATGACCCATATAGGAATTTATCACAAGGTCGAAAAATTTAAGGATCAGTATCAAGTCCTATTCGACAAACCATGGTGGAAGTTTTGGACTCGGGGCTCGGAAGATTTCGTGGCTCAAAACGGAGATCGCATCTATGTGTTTGCAAAGATTTTCTCTCCGACTCAGTTTCAGGACACCGTATATGCCCACTGGCAAATCTACATGGATAAAATAGGAGAATGGAAGACTTCGGATCGAGTTCCCATCGAAATTAGAGGCGGACGAAACGAAGGATTTCGAGGTGTCAGTTTTAAAAGCAACTATGAGCCGGGTGAATGGCGAGTTCTCGTTGAGACCAGTGACGGCCGAGAAATAGGCAGGGTCCACTTTGACCTACAAAAATCAAATAATGAAAATCTCAGGACTTTCCAAAGCGAGTGGCATTAAGAAGCCCTCCACGGTTCCAATTTAGGTCGAAATTCACCTAAATCCATTGATTTCGACCTGAAATCCAATCTATTGCCCGATGAATGGCCCTTTCCTTGCTATAACTCTTATTGAAGGAGAGAGAGATGGCATTAGGTATTAGCCTCTTATTTTCATTAGTTTTTCTCGTATCATTTGAGAGACAGAGCACTGCCCTCATTGCGGCTTCGTCGTGGGCATTCTTCTGCTACCTTGTCTTTATCTAAACCTTGCTTAAAGCCCCACAAAAAGGTTAAATAGGTCCTAGATTTAACATCAGGTGGACTACGCAACAATGAAAGCCATTGAGAAAATTCTCATCATTCGCCTTTCTAGTTTTGGTGATATTATTCAAGCTTTTGCTGCGGTTGATGCCATTCGAGCCAAATATCCAAAAGCTGAAATTCATTGGCTGGTCAAAAAAGACTTTGCAGAGCTGGCAAAATGTAACAAAGAAATCGATTTTGTCTGGAGCTTTGACTCCAAAAAAGGATTTTTAGAAGTCCTGAGCCTTAGCTTTAAACTCCACGAACAAGCATTTACTCACATCTATGATGCTCACAAGCACTTGCGTAGTATTCTATTTATGCTTTTCCTTAGAATACTCAATCCGCTTCTTTTACTGCGTGCAAAAAAGCCAAGCACCTTTCTCAGTCGCCCTAAAAATCGCATAAAACGACTCCTACTTTTTAAGTTTCGAGTCAACCGCTTTCCGTGGCCATTCGTGGGTGCTAGATCCTTTGTGGATCCCTTAAAAAAGTGGGGCATTCCAGGGGAACTCTATAAAACGAATTACGAATTCCCTGAGGGCTCTTCCTTGCGAGTCAATGACCTGATTAAGGACTTTGGGGATTTTATATGCCTGGCCCCCTCTGCAGCCTGGAAAATGAAACGATGGCCTCTTGAGCACTGGAAAAAGTTAGTCGAAATCAGTCCAGAAAAAAAGTTCGTCGTCATAGGTGGCCCAAAAGATGATTTCTGTGCCGAACTTGAAAAAATTGCTCCAGATCGAGTTTTGAACCTAGCCGGACAAACCACCCTTCTTGAAAGTCTTATCATTATTAACCAGTCTCGCCTCCTCATATCTGCGGACACCGGCAGCCTTCACGTCTCGGATAGTATGAATCACCCAAACATCGCCTTAATTGGCCCCACGGCCTTTGGTTTTCCCGGTAGAAAAAAGAGCAAGGTGCTGGAGGTAGAAATGTCCTGCCGTCCTTGCACTAAAGATGGTTCAGGAAAATGCACGAGCACTGTCTATCAAAAGTGCATGGTTGATATCAGACCTGAAAAAGTCTACCAGGCCATGAAAGAAAAGATAGGATAATTCATGTTCCGTTACTTCTATCGGTTTATAGTCGCGCCTTTGGCTTTTGATTTTATTATTCCTTTAATAAAGCTACTTCCGATTAAATCTCAGAAACTTCAAAGAAGTCTCGAGCTAAGGACAGCCAAGGAATGGAAGAAGTCGCGTTTGGAAGCCCCTATTTGGTTCCACTGTGCCTCAATGGAGTACGAGTATGCGAAACCCATCATCAGGGCCCTTAAAGAATTCAAGCCCGAGCTCCCCATCCTCCTCACCTATTATTCCCCCACCATAGAAAAGCTGGTAAAAAAAGACCCTCACATTGATCTCGCCTTACCACTGCCGACTGACACTTTTTATGAAATGTCAGGATTTATCCGCACGCAAAACCCACGAGCTCTACTCATTGCACGTACGGACGCATGGCCAGAGATGGTTTTGCAGTGCCAAGAAAAAAGAGTTCCTACACTTTTATTCTCCGCCACGCTCACCGAGTCGAGCGGACGCAACGGTTTTCTTTCAAAACTTATTTACAGACCGGTTTTTACGGCTCTCAATGGTATTTTTGCGGTCTCTGATGAGGACGTTCACCAGTTTAGGCAAATTGCACCTCAGGCCAACGTCAGTTGTCAGGGTGATACTCGCTACGACCAAGTCATACATCGCGTAGAACATCCTAAAGAAATAAAAGAATCATTGTTTAGCGGAATTAGCGACCCAATATTTTTGGCCGGTTCTACCTGGTCTGAGGATGAAGAGGTATTGGTTGAGGTTCTCAACCGATTCGACAAAAACTTACGCTGGATCATTGCCCCCCACGAACCCAGCGAAGACCATTTGGACTTTCTTGAGGCGGAACTCTCTAAAAGAGGAATTCAAAGTATTCGATACAGCGATGCTGAAAGCTGGTTAGAGAATCAAGTTTTGATCATTGACTGTGTTGGGATATTGGCTGAATTGTACGGTAAAGCGCTCTTTGCCTTTGTAGGTGGTTCCTATAAAAAAACGGTACATTCGGTCATGGAGCCACTTGCCCAGGGCTGTATCACATTTGTCGGACCTTACCACCAGAACAATAGAGAGGCTATGGAATTAAAATTTGAGCCCATTGCCGGAAACTCTACAACTAAAATGGTAAACGTCTGCACCTCCGCAAAGGCACTCTACCAGCAAGTCGAGGATCTCTTCTCGAATGATATATCTGGCTACAGAGACATTATTAAGGGTAAAGTTTACGAGCGAAGTGGGGCCAGCCAGGCCGTCCTCAATTGGATCGCTGAGGCACTCGACGAGTAACACTACTCGGAGACTTCGACCGACGAGTAACACTACTCGGAGTGATTGATCTGACGAGTAGAGCTAGTACTCTTCGGTTTTGTCTGTTTGATCAGTTATCGTATAAAAACCCGGAAAACTCGGAGTATGTTTCTTATAAGCATCTCTCATGACCCCAAGAGGCATATCCGCCAAATCAATATTGGCCCGACGTGCGTCCTCTGGGCTCATCTCAGTGAATTCGCCAGCCTCTTGATCAAAGCGCACTGAAGTCAGATTGATAGAGCGCAAGAAACGGTAGTAATCTTGAATACCCCGCATACCCAAGAGCCAAGGGTGGTTGACGAGTTCGGCATTATCGAGCATATCACCTTCGGTAAAGTGCTGGGTAAAGTAGTAGTAGGTCTCACGAACCTCGGTATCCTGCTCGACCGTTCGACCGAGGCAGTAAAAGATTCCGCGGGTAAAGAGCATCAAGAGCTCATCGGGATCTAAGTTGGGGTTGAGTTCAGAATACAGTGATGAATCTTGAATGAAGTTCGGACTCAATTTTAAGGCCACACAGGGTTCGTATTCACTGAACACCAAATTCATGTGTTTTTGCTGCGAAGCCAAATAAGTACCACTGCTAACAGTAGCTCCTTCTCTAACATCTCCACCTTCACCTTGTGTGTCTTGCACCGAAAAGCTAATTCCTCCAAGGAGTCCAACGAGACTTCCAACAATGGGAATATCTTTTAACAAGGCAAAAATACCATCGGTACCATTCTTATAGGCCCAAGACTGGGTGAAGCTTCTATAATTTGAACGTCCAAAGCCAAAGGTAGTTCCAACATTAAAATTCAAAGAAAATCCGGCGCGCGGCAAGAAAGTCTTCACATTGTGGACGCGAAGTTTTTGCTCGACACTAAAAACTGAATTCTCGTCAAAAACACCTTCACGCATATTTGCAAGAGATTCTTCGCCCTTGCGCAAGCACTCAGAAATAATTTGATTTCTCTTTTGATCAGCATCCCGAATAAACAAAGAAACCGTTCTACGCTCGACGTTCTCTAAAATATCGTTCACAAATACATTGCAGAACTGGCGCATCAAGGCACCGGTCATGCGCCCTTCAACAACCAGAGACTCTAGATCTTCATCACTGATTTCTGTCGCTCGAGGTGAGCCTCTCGCTCCATAGTCGCGAGCCAGTAAACTTCTTAAACGCGCGGATGGATGGAGACCAAGGGCCTTATTATTCCTCTCGAGCTCTTCTTCGGTAAACTTATCAAGAATTGGCGCATCATTATAGACCTGAGCATATTCCATATTTGTCGTTTCTACGTAATTTGAAAAGCGGGAGGCTTCGCGCATTTTCTGGGCATATTCCTCTTCGATCCGATGGTAGTCGTCGACCATTTGCCTAACTTTTGCTCCACTCAAATGGCTATAATCTTGGTAATACTTCGCCATAAGCTCTGGATCATTAATTTGCTGGATAGCACCGAGCTCACTCTCAGTCAGGTCATAACGGGCGCGAATTTCATCGGTAATAAGTTCATTACAGTCGGCCGTATTACAAGAGACTTCATCCAAGTCATCCGTCGGTCTAAACGATGCACTAAACTTGTTGTTAATGAGAACTAATGGAGCAAGGAATGTTCGATCTTCGAGGCCCGATTCTTCGGTGTTGACCAACTCCTGTAAATTTTGAACATCGCGTGGTCGCACGAGATTGGTCATATAATTTTGACCAAGACGAGTTTCATCAATGGTCGACAACTCAACCAATAATTGAACCCTCATCCTCATTAATCGAAGATCTCTCAGCCCGAATTCGACAGTTGTAATAATACGACCATCTTGAACTCGAACGAGCTTTTCAACCACACTGAGATATTCCGCAGTGTCGCGCTCTCCTTGCTCGTTTCGATTTGGACTTACAAAATAGTCCTTTTGTAGAGCAAAGCGAGCCAAGTAAACTCCATCGCGCAGGGGTTCGGTTGCATTACGACCTCGCGTGATTGAGTTATATCTCAGAACTCGTGGTCGCATTTCGAAAAGAAGGAGTTTTTTAACCTTAAGAGTTAAAAACTCATCCACTTCATAGCGAAAACGCAATGTCGTATAGTAGAATCCAGGAATAAAGAGACGGGATCGCTCTTTTTCATTTCTATTAACGGCATCAATGTAAGAGTTTTCAACCGCTCTTGAGTCAAAACCAAAGGTCCAACCGAAATCCCATGGGTTCAGAATCATGGTTAGTTCTTTTCTAAATCCGGACCGGTGAGAAATGGTAATCACCTGGCGCTGCAGTTTTTCTTGTTGATAGTAAAAATGGGCTTTTCGATCCGTCCAGTTAATACAACCTTCTGAATTCGTGCGAACTTCAACCGTAGAGTTGGTTCCTCCCCGTGACACAACAAAGCGTTCACCGAGTACACGCATACCATTAAGTGGGTTTCTCACACAGGTCTCAATTCGAAATTCAACGGTTCTTTGTGTTGAAGTCTCTCCTGGTGCGATTCGAAGAAAGCGAATATTTAAGTTAGAAAATTCAAAGTTATTGGCGCGAATAAAATTCGGTGGAATCTGTCCATCCGGCATATAGGCAGATAACACGCGAGCGTTTTCCACATAGTTGCGCAAAGAAAAGTCAGAACCCGCGCCATAGGTATAAGGTCTGACCTCACCAGTGCCTCCAGAACCAATTCTGCGGTAGTCACCCAAGAGAAATACTCCCTCATAGGACCGGAGATGGCTCGGGCCATTGACAGGTTGAATATGCAGAGCCAACTCAACTTGACCAAAAGTACTTTCGTAGTAAATCAGGGTTTGTAGACTTACTCGCACTCGGCCATTGACGACTTCACCGCGAGCTCGACTCACGTTATCGCGATTCGAAAGCAAAGTCCTCACTTCGTTGCCGTTTTCACTAGTTACAGCAACTATATAAGGAGTCACTATAAACTGCCCGTCGCTGAGATTAATAGTCTGAGTTTGTCCCGTTACATTTCTCACGAGAAGCTGTGGAGAAAAGGCGAGATCTAAATTAAGGATGGTTCCATCGGCACCGACCTCAGTTTGCGTATGAACACTTGATATTTTATCGACCCACAAAAATCGATTACTAATTTCACCATCGGCTGAAGCCCCAAAAAGACTTCTTTGAA
>JAUHWN010000086.1 GCA_030424665.1 Bdellovibrionia bacterium
CTGAGATGGACATCACTTATACGACCTACGTACTAAAAGTTATGTATACAGACGGAGAAGTCGCTTTTTTTCATGTTGATGATATCGAAGGTGACGAAGGAAAATACACCCTTTTACTCAAAGATGAAAACAACGAACGTAAAGGCGATATTAGATTGAACTTTGAAAGTGGCGAACTTTTTGTGGGCAAATTCCACATGTCGGGATTATTTCCCAAGGGAACGGGTGTATCGATTACGATGAATCCTGTTAAAAAAGGCCCATTATTCCCCAACCCTGTTGGCCTTCCATTTCCTGGTCCTTCGATCCCTACTCCTGTAGGTCTACCGCAACCAGGCCCAGTACTTCCCGACCCTGTTGGCCTTCCACAGACTTTCCCATCAATTATTAATGGAATCGTAGCTCCTAACCCGAATGTTGTGGGACTTCCCCTGCCCGGTGAATTTGTAACTTTTGGCGATACGACGGTAATGATGGCGACGTTTCAAAGAGACCGCTTTTACGTTAATCTCAATGCCCGTGCCGCAGTTTTTCCTGCACCACTTCACGTCGGTTCTGCAGAGTATGGTAGAGCGAACACGGTTGATTTTCAATCCGCGCGAATCTTTAAACTTATGCTGTCTGATGGACGAGTTCTTCCTTATCTTTTAACAGGTTCAAAAGTTGTTGATGGAACGACTATTGACTATCAAGTGGTCAATCCCAACGGAAAAGAACTCACTTTTACCACAGAGGCAGATCGCCACAATGGTGAGCCCGTAAAGCTTTACGGTAGTACTGCCGACGGTCTTCGCTTTTCGCTAAATCTTGCAAGCCAAGGTAATCCTGGGCGTCCTGTAGGTCTTCCTCAGCCAGGACCGGACGATGATGATATTGCTGGTATCACGATTCCGATTGGCCTTCCATTTCCTGGTCAAAATCAGGAATAGGATTATTCATCGATGACTCTTCAACCTGTAAGAGAAACTCCGTTTTTTTCAAGGCTCATAATCATTTTGATTATGGGTCTTTTTTGCCTTTCTTTAGACGCTAAGGCTCAACTTTGCGCCCTTCAATTTACTCAAATGGACGAAGACTCAATGCATCGCGTTCGAAACTATCTCACTTCTAGAGAGGCTCAACGGGATTTTCCCATTGAATCCATTTTTTATTTTCAGCAGGCCTTTAAGGTAGACTCTCGGTTGAAGGACACATTTAACAAACTCGGTTTTGAATTTACCGAGCAACAAACAGTGATCCCAACATGGCTAACCGTTTACAAAAACTATATTCGAGAGGTCTCTCATATACCTGCGGACAAGAGAATTCTTCCAGCTTTGGCGCTACAAAATGAAAGCAGCCGAAAAATTCTTTTTTTTCGTCCCGGGCTCGACCCTTGGCCTCAAGATGGAAACTACCTAATTCACACGGGATCACTGAGTTACAAAACATTTGTCCGGGCTGTTTCTAACGGAATGTTTCCCACTAACTTTTCGGGCCTCCACGATATTTCTCACCTTGTCGGCTTCCTCACTGATCCGGATAACTACATGACAACGATTCGAAGGCTATTTGAAGAGAAGGCAGATATAGAAGATGGAAAGGCTCAGGTTCAAGGCGAATACCGAGAACTCCACTTTGTCACCGAACTCCTTTCTCTCCCCCATACGGATAAGCACGAAGATGTTCTTGATGAAATCAATTTTAATCCGAAGGCTCTCGATCAGCCCAACCGTCCTGACGAAGTCATCGAAATTTATAAAGCCACGGACTGGCACTTGATTACTCAATCAATTCAAGGAATCCAGCAAAGAACGACAGGACTTATCGGTAAATTTGGTGGAATTGTGGCACACCCACCCGAGGCGCAATCTAATCTTGAATACATGGTTCCTGTCATACTCAATAAACTGATCGATCAGGACATCTATCCCTATAGTCGGTTAACCGGCGACGAAATGGCATACAATTCAATATCTTTCGTTGCAGCTGAACTCGAGTACCTATTGGCTCTTTGGAACCAACCTGAATCAGTCCTTCAACAGGCTTTCCCCCAGTTGAACCTCAAGAAAAATCAAATTGAAGTACATATAAGAGAAAGCCTTGCGCGCTACCACTGGGCCCTTTGGTATGGGTCGAAAAATCTTTCTATGCCAGTTTTTATGAACGAGGTCTTCTTTTCGAAAAGTCCTGACAGCCATAGCGTGAACTACATTCGTGGTCTCAGAGGCGAAAGTTCCCGTCTGTTCCGTATACTTACGGAGCTTTAAATAGAAAGCACCAATGGACCTTTTGATTGTGAAAATCAAAAGGAATGGTCTCTGAGGTGATATTCTGCGGAGAGTACCGCTTGAGATGGGCACTCAATCGAAACTTAGAGTGGTTATTTGAAAAATAGAGAGTACCGCCGGGATTAAGTAAATTCAGACAGGCCTCCACGAGTGAGTCCTGATCCCTTAAAACATCAAATGATTTCGCTTCCATTCGTTTCGAGTTAGAAAAACTCGGTGGATCTAAAAAGATCACATCATATTTTTTTCTACAGGAATCGATCCAGGCCAACACATCGCTATGAATAAATTGATGATCACTCGGGTTAAGATGGTTCAGTTTGTAATTATCTCTTCCCCACTCTAGATACGTCTTAGAAATATCAACATTTGTCGTTGATGCTCCACCGAGTGCTGCGGCCAAACCAACAGAACAGGTATATGAAAAAAGGTTGAGAAACGTTCCCTGGTTACTCTTTTGAAACTGATTTCTTATTGGTCTGTGATCAAGGAAAAGTCCGGTATCTAAATAGTCGTGTAGATTCACGTAATAATTCCGTTTGCCTTCACTGACGACCTGCCGAGAATTTTCATTGCCAACTTTTTCGTACTGATCCGTTCCTTTTTGCACCTTTCGCATCTTCCAAAGAATTTGATCTTTTGAACAAGCAAAGAGCTTTACAAGTGCATCTTCGATTTCTTTAATCATCAATGGTTTTCGAGACTCATCTCTAGATTCAGTTCGATCATAAATCAAAAACTGTTCACCATAGCGATCGATGAAAAAGGGGTATTCTGGTATCTGCCAATCGTAAAGGCGATAGGCCTCCACGCCGACTTGTTTGATCCAAGACTTGCGCTTTTGAAAGTTCTTCTTTAAGAGGTTTTCGATGGCAGACATAATATTGAGGCCACTTATAGCACAGAATTACGGGACATTTTTGAAAAATTTCTGTCCCATCGACCAACCCCTGTGCAGCCAAAATTGGATAGCGTCTCAAATGTGGAAATCAATGAGCTAAGTCAATGGATTTACTAATGAAGTGATAAAATTAAATTATGGGTAGGGAATATTCAGTCAGGGTACTATTAATTATAATTTTATCTCTAGGACTCAGTTCATGTAGTGAGCGTAAAATTTCTGGTGCCAGCAGCTCATTAAGCTCAAATCAAGGAGTCAACCCATCGGTCCAGTGTGAACTGGCCCCAGAGAATCTAAGAAGCCCAAAGAGCATTGCCGATTCCATCGCACTTATTAATAGTTTACCCAAGCCAGTGAGTATCCATTGCTTTTTAAAAAACCTCGAACTTCCCCTGAATTTCGTGGCCACTTCTAGTAGCTTTAGTGCCCAGCCTTCACCCGGCATCGAGTCTCCTCGAATATTTCTGATACACGAGCAATTGATAATGAGTGTCGTGCCCGGTGGATTCGGAATGTCAGCGGTAGAATTTGGCGAGGTCATAAATAGTAATCTCAGTATCAAGGGCGAAATTCACTTTCCTGTGGATTCAGACTTGGCCACAGATGCAGCCTTTTCAAGTATTTTAAATAATTCTACTGGTGGTACGAGCTGTAGAATATGCCACAACAATGAGGTTAATCAGGGAGGTGATGCCTACGCCTCGCGGATGGTTGCGCCAGACCCTTTCGAAATTGTCAGCAAAGAGGACGTAATGAAACAGGCTGAAAGCTGTTCTCCCGAAACTGATTGGTTTCGCTGTGAGATGTTGAGAGTCATTCTCTCAAAACCCGACCTGAAAGAAGAGGGCTGGCCATTTTAGAAGATGCCTTGCCCCCATTACTTGAATTATTCAACTAATTCAGTTCTGGATCGTAAACTTGCCCTTCAAATAACATACGGCCCGAACTTTTTTGGTACATCAAAAATAAAAATGGTTTATCAAATTTCAATACTAAAGGCTCTTCTGGCTTGGGCATTCCACCGGCTCGCATTCCTAAAACCGTGGCAGACGCGGCTTCAACACCATTCTCATCGACCGCAAAAAAATTGCCCTGTATGGCTTCTGAAATAATAAAATCCCCTTTTTCTTTGAGAAAGCCGTCCAATTCTAGATTGGGTGATTGCGTAAGTATCTCTAGACCCTCTTTTCGCAAAACACTCATAAGCTTCAATTTATTTTTTATTTTAAATTTTGGTAAAAACAATTCTATTTTTTGCGAATATCGCGAATCGAAAAGAGTTTTTAAGGGAGTCTTTGCAATATGCTCCTTTGTCTTTTCAATAGATTCCTCCGGTCGAAGAAACCAGAACTCAATATCGGGAGCGTCAATAAGAACCTGAACCGCTTGAAAATGTTCGTCTTTGACGTAATTAAAATGTTCTTTTTTGTACATCATTTCAACTTTTTTCGCACTACCCATGTCTAAGGTGAAGTCAACTTTTTGATTACTCTCTTCTTTAAATTTGTCTTGCCATGAAGACTTTAGATAAAGAGTGTTTATCAGAAGCATCACGGTCTCTTCAGAAATCATATCGAGGAGTTTTTTTACTTTATCCTCAGTCATTTTCTCAATCCAAGAATTAACCCCATCGAGTGCCTTTTGATTCTCTCGTTTAAAATCATAGCTTTCCATATAGAGACCGAGTTGATTTTTTACCGGATTTACCGTTTCTGGATCGAGTGAGTATTTCTTGCTAGAAACGAGCCCGAAAGCTAATTTCATTTTGGTGGGAGCGTTCTCATTATAGTCGCGATGAAAATGATCGATATGGTCTACTGCTTCTTTAAGTGTCAAAAGGTGTTCGAGTGGCTTGGTACCTTTCAATTGCAAAAAATTCTCAAGGGCTTGATAGGACTCGCCTTTTGATCCCTGCATCAGTAAGGTGAGCACCGCCTCTAAAGATAGGGGCGAAAAGACTCCGTTTTCTTTATCAGAAAGCACGCTACTCCAGAGCCTTCTCGCTTTATCTGTTTTTTCGTTCTTATAGGGGTTTTGAAATAGGTCGTTGTCATAGCTGTAGGTTTCGCTGGAGGTAGAAATAGCCGCACTCCTTTTGTTTTCTGTTTTTTTAGATTGATCAAGACAGCTCGCCAGAAAGGTGCAAGCTAGAATACATAGAAGAATATTTCTATTGTTCAAATCGGTCTCCGACTTTCGATTAATTATTGAAGTTTTAACTCAATATAATAAGAAAAATCCCAATTGTGGACTCCTATCTGTTCTCTTTTCAAGACAATATCAAAATTAAGTAAAGATCCCCGGGAATCACACAGTACCCATCAAGCTCTTGGTCTAGGTGGCCGATTAAAAGAGACAAGAACTCTTATTCAAAAATTTAACATAGGTATGTCTCATGAATTTAAAGCGTGTCGAAGAACTTGAACTAAGATCTACATTAAGTTTGAAAATGGGTATGAATATTAGGGAGGTTGCTCAATTTTTCCACAAACACAAAATTGGAGCAGCTCCTGTACTCGACCAAGACGGAAAACTTACCGGAGTTTTCACTGAGAGAGATCTTCTTTTCAAAGTGGTTTCGCCGTCGAAAGATCCGGATCAAGTCCTGATCGACGAAGTCATGACAAAGGACATAGTCACGGTACGCCCAGATCAATCCCTTCAAGATGCCTATATCTTAATGAATGATATTCGCTGCCGACACCTTCCGGTAGTAGATGCTAGCGGAACGCTTCTTTCGTTTATCAGTATAAGAGATGTCATGCAGTCGATCATGCAAGAGGTGGTCGATCAGTTTATGGCAGCTTAATTTGAAACTCGAATCGTAATAGAAGAAGGCACTTTCAAAAGTGCCTTTTTTTATATCTCACGACTGTCGAAAATAGCAGGATCCGATGAACGTCTCATAGGAAAGCCGAAAATATTATTAGTGCCTGAGGCCTCTTCACCACCGGCCATGGCAAGTCGCTGCTCACAGGATCTTGGCACTTGGTCTTCACCAAAAACAGTTTTGAAAAACTCTCTAGCGGGAGCGCATCCCTTTTCATCGGTCAGTAGTTCTGGATTCGAAACATAGGCTGAAAACGCCTCTGCAAATTCCTCATTCTTATCTGTCGACCTTGCAGAGTCAGAGCTAGCGTAACCAGAAACCGCACAAACTCCACCACTCATCGCCGCAGTATAAGCATCATACATCGTCCCTCTTCGGGGTGCTGGCGCTGGTCTATGCCCAATATAGTGAGCCGCTTCATGCAAAAGTCTTGAAATATTGTTATGGCCGTTAGCTCCGTGGTGGCAATGGGCTCCGTGGGGATGGTTATGGGGCTCAAAAGACGCCGCCATAAGTGCTGGTTCATTAAGACAACCGAGACCGCGTAAGGCTTGGTTCGAAGCTCTCATATTTATTCGCGTACCATCGTAATTGGAAGCTCCAGTATCATCTGTAAAATTAAAAATAACACCTCGGTGGCGGTCAAAAGTTCGAGCTCCCAATTGATTGAGGGAGTAAACCACCCGAGTTAGGGATTCAACGATTTCAGGGTTTCTCATGAGGTCCCCTTCTACCGTGACTTCGTTTTCATTAAGGTAGGCCATTTGATTACTCGCTATTTCAGAAGGGAGTTCAGGTAAACACCGACCCTGGGCTCCGTTGGCAACCTCAGAGACTACTGCGAATCCGTAGGCCGATTGAAAACCCCCTAATAGGAGTATCAAAATGATACAATTGAATAATTGATTAACTCGCTTCATAAATCTTACCTCGTTTGTACTTAAGGTAATTGCAAAAACGTGCCCTTGGAACTCCCAACGAGTTCCTCGTACATTAGAGGATGGATTTATTGAATGTCGATAGCCTTAACAAAGTGATGATCAGTTTTCCACTGTCAAAATATTATCCTATCTCAAACTGATACAAGCTATTCGGACACTAAGAAAATGAGTTGAGTAACCAGGCAACGATCATTATCTGCGGAACAGTAATTAAAGGTAAAGCTAAAGCAACTTTCCAATTCTTAGTAGTATCTTTAATGGCCATGATTTCCGTGTAGTCTGTAGAGACCCCCGTCATTAAAAATGCAAAAGTATTCCCCGGAGCAGAAGCCTTTGTCAAAAACTGACTAGCCAAGGGGGCGGACCCCTCAGAACAAACTTCAATGACGGTAGACAGTCCCACAGTGGCAAGAAGCCCTAGGAGAGTTGGTCCAAAATAATTTTGAAACTGATCGTCTGTAAAGATCAGTTGAACAATTACGGCCACTACGATCCCAAACAGTAGCCACCTAACCACCATTCGAGACTCCTTAAAGCCTGACACTAATACTTCGATCAATCCTGGCCATTTAAAACTTTTTAAAAGATCCTTCAAACTAATGGGCGCTCCTTTTTCAAGCTGACTTGGATTTTTGGGCAAGAATCCTTTTTCTACGGCCCATTCAAAAACAACTCCCGAAACCAAAGCAATTGCCATTGATAATACAATAATGGCCAAAGTCCACTTGATTCCTATTAGTCCAAATAGAACGATGGTTAATCCAAATGAGTTCCAAGGACTGGCTATTAAAAAGGCCATAAGTTGTCCAAGGCTGGCTCCAGCCTTGTAAAGCCGCAAACCAACCATTAGAATACCGTGATTACATAGATCAAAAAACACTCCTGCAAAAGTCGCTTTCAGAATTCCACGAAAACCAGAGCTACTATTTAAAAAACCACCCAACTTTGCTTGGGGAAACCCCGAGAGCAGCCCAACGAAGAATGCACCAATGACAACGCCCCACCACATTTTGTGAACTAGCTCGTGGGTATGATGGGATGCCTCTTTGAGCCAAGGGAGCTCGATGCCCATAAAGGATATGGCGTATAAGATTACAACAACGAGCAAAGAGGGCCATAGTATTTTATCAAAGGCCAACAAAGCTTTAAGCCCCTTTGTTTCGGACTTCTGAGTACTTGGGCAGCAGGAACTAACAACCTTTGGCTCTTCGGGCTCTGGGCAACAACTCGATTGAACCTTTATATCGGTTTCCGAATGACAGTCCCCTTCGTGATCGTGGTCGTGCCCAAGATTCCTATTTTTGTATCCTCCGCTCATTTCATTCTCTTTCTAAAGATTTCCATAAGCTCTTCAATATGTTCATCGAGATGGGCACTATTTTCACTTCGACTGGCCTTCTTTAAACAGTGTTCTAGGTGACGCTCTAGGATTGATGCTTCAAGCCCTTTAAGAGCACTCGAAACAGCCTTTGTTTGATTCAAAATATCGACACAATATTTATTGTCTTGTATCATCTTTTGAATTCCTTCAAGTTGCCCAATGAGTCTATTGATTCTATTTATTTCAGCTGAATGATCTGCATGTTTGGTGTGTTTTTTTGTTTTAGTAATTTCTGGCATTTAATGCTCCATAAAATGGGGTAATACATAGGCGAAAAGACCCCCTACTACAAAGAGAGACAGAGACGAAAAATAGATCTTTCGCGAAATACTTCGAGTTCGCATACACTTCTTTGCGAGCTTTGGGTCAACGGGGCAGGGAGCATTTCGATTTTTCCACTGAAGAAAACCACTGAGCGCAAGCATCGACCCTGAAAAAATAAACAAAAGACCCTTGTTTTCTGAAAGCCACACGAGTTGGGGAACCTGAGAAACAAGGCCGGCGAATACAGCTCCCGCACCAAGCGCTACAAAAAGAGCCGGAAGAGCACAACAAAAAAGTGTGCTAAACGAAGAAAAAAGGGTAATAAAATCAAGAAAACTATTTTTTAGCTTTGTCATTTTTCTCTTTCATCATGTGGCCATGGTTACCATCATGTTTGTGATTCTTTTTTTCGGCCTCTTTCTCAGAGGACTTCGAAGCACTCACTATTTTCTCATCAGTACTGATTTTGACGACCTTAAATCCAGCATCGGTGATAATCTTCGATATTGTTTCATCCTTAATAGGCGTTTCCGATTGAACCTCAACGATCTTAGTCGACATGTCGACTTTTACATCTTTGACTCCAGATACTTTCTTGAGGTTTTTCTTTATACCTTGAGCGCAAAATTGGCATACGACACCATGAACCTTCGCATATTTAACCGAAGACTTCGATGGGGCTTTTGCCTGGACAGAAACGCTCAGAAATAAAGAAATTAGGGAGATAGTAATAAACTTTAAAAATGAGTCATTAATTGTAGCCATGACTTTCCTTCCAGTGAAGATCCAAATTCTATTAAAATATTTTGGTAAAACAAACGGAGAACAGGCGTGATAATCACATGCTTGTGCATCTCTTTATTGTAATCAAACTGAAAAATATAGAAGGCCTGCCATGACTCATACTTCCCCCGAAACGGTGAAAAACCGAGCCGAGCCTGGTAGTAGTCAACCTTTTGCCCATCTAGGTCGTACAGCCCTGCTTTGAAGACTGTATAGTAGTCGCGATCTTCCCAATCAGCGTTCAACTGAATTCTTGAGGCAGAGTCCCCTTCTCGCGGTTTTCCTGTCGCCCCTTGAATATAAAGGTTCGCCTGGGAGTCTTCGAAATTCCCGCGCCAAGCTAAGACATTGGCCTGAATCATAAAAAACTCGTGCAATTCTTCAGATAGCTGCAAGCGCCCAAATAAAGCACCTAACGCAAAATGAGAACTAAAGGAGTAATGACTCTCAAGAGTATTCATAGTTTGATTGCTAGTCGCAGTGAGAACAGAGCCTCCCTTAAAGACAACGGGATGAGCCATCAATTGGGGAGACAAAAATATGACAAATAGAGGTATAAGTATCCGATTCATACATATACCATATACCCCTATGGGGTATATGTCAATTCCTATTCGACTCGGGTTCCAAGAAATCTCATTCGCGCCATGGAATTCAACGGAAAATCCTTTATTTTCGGATGGATAAGGTAGTTTCGAGCCCCTTGGTAGAGTGGGATAATCACAACATTCTCAGATAATAGGATCTCTAAGGATCGATCAATTTTCTGGCTTCGCTCCCGCCCGACTGGATAATTTCCAATCTCTGCTACTATTCGGTCGTACTCCTGGTT
Organism: Bdellovibrionia bacterium; assembly: GCA_030424665.1. GTDB lineage: Bacteria > Bdellovibrionota > Bdellovibrionia > Bdellovibrionales > JAGQZY01 > JAUHWN01. The sequence goes on from JAUHWN010000086.1 coordinate 10,203, forward strand.
TTTGAAACCCACGACATTAAAAGCTGAATCCGATGTAAAGAGACTCAAAAGAAATAGGGGGTCAGGAAACAAGCTCATCCAGCCAATGCGGTACATACCAGGTGGATCGTTGTTAATTTTACCGAGATAGGATTTCCACTCTTCACTAAAGAGCTTGAGATCTACTCCGAGGGATTCCTTAAACTGCCACTGAAGGTTTTGAGCCAATAAACTTTGGTTTTCGTCGGTGTAAAAATGGAGTGATAACTCCCCCTCATTCAATGCCGGTTGGGTTAAGGGCGATGCTGTTTCATTTAAACGAAATTTTTCGGAGAACATGAGTCCTTCGGGAAGTAAACTCTGAGCCGGCCTAAAGGCATGAGATAATGACTTCACTACCTGCCTTCTATCAACTGCCATCGCGAGGGTCTTTCTTAGCTTCAGATTATCATAGGGAGGTTTTTTTAAATTGAAAGCTAAGTACTCTATTGAAATTTCATTAATAGGATAGAACTCTTTTCTGTTCTTGTATTTTGGAACAAGCTGCAAAGGAATCGAAGTGAGAGCATCGATTTGTCGAGCTTCGAAAAGCCTCAAAGCCGTTGAATCTTCATTGATAATTTTAAATCGAATCTGCTCAAGCTTTGCTTTTTCTCCAAAGTATTTATCATTTCGGAGTAGTAGGATCTCGCGGTCATGATCCCATTTCTTTAAAATATAAGGACCCAGGCCAACAAACTTCTCCGCTGCAAATATTTTTTCTCCATGCTTGTCAAAAAGGTCTTTGCGAAAAGGCATAACACTCATTAAAGCTAGAAGCTTTGGAAAATAGGCACAGGGCTGATTGAGCTGAAATCGAACCCCCCCGTCACCATCGAGACTAACCCCAACCCTGCTAAAGGTCTTAGTCTTTCCTGTGTTAAATGCCTTCGCTCCATCAATGACATAGTAGAGAAACGAAAAAAAGGCCCCCGTTTCGGGGTGTAATAGTCGAGCAAAAGAATCAACAATATGCTGTCCTTCTAAAGCGACACCATCTGACCACGTTACTCCTTTTTGAATTTTGAAGCTCCATTGCGCAAAATTTTTTGACGATGTCCACCTGGTAAAAAGTGCTTTCTTTACTTTGATTCCATCTTTGGTTTCCTCTAAATCTAAAAGAGGCTCCATAATATTGAGAAGAATACTACGGGAGGTGACATCGGTTGCTCGATGCCAGTCGAGACTCGGTGGTTCGCTCGAAAGGCGTAACCTTAGCTCGTTGTTGTTGAGTGAAGACCTATTGCCTGTACAGGTGATCCCACTTAAAACTAAAAGTACCAGAGAAATATTCTTGGAGAATGAAAATATTCGTCGAATTAGGAACCTCCTCAATCTTACAAATAAAAAGGAGCCTATTCGGGCTCCTTTTTTGGAAGATTATTAAGTCTAAGGCCCAATGTAAACCCTAGAGGAAAGAACACTCTAGCGGGTACCCCGTAATATTGGACTCGTAGTCACCCGTGACTTTGTTCGTACCTTCGGAGACAGTCGTCGCCATCGAGATACGTCCTGGGCGTGGATCAACCAGTAAAGTGTAGAAATATGTTTTTCGACTTCTTATAACGCCCTCAATCAAATACGTGCCATTATCACCTTTGAGAGCCTCCATAACATTAACGTTTCCATCTCCACGATCCGCTCTAGGAATCGAGTCTTTTCTACCTAAATGTACTTGTGGCATGTCCCCTTCTTCGAAATGCTCAATGATAATTTCAAGCTCCTGCTCATAGAGACAAATGACGGCCCTTTTATCTTCGGCAAACAGGTTTAATGAAAGCAAAGTGATAATTAGAAACGAGAAAATATGACGTGTTATTGAGATTAAATGCATTCGCACCCCCTGAATAAATTTTTAAGCAAAGTAACTCCTAAACATTTTCGAAGCAATAAAGTCTGTAAGCTGCAAACCTAATGAAAATCCTTGTCTCCAAAGGCATAAGAGCAATTTTCATTTGGCTATTAACTGCGCCTTTACCTTGTAAAAATGCAGTGCTCCCATTAGATTTCAGAGCGATTTATGAGGGGCAATTTTGCAGGCAAAAACTCGTAGTTTATTATTTAAAATACATTCCTACCTGGGTGTGGCCCTGGCTCTTCACTTTGTGCTTTTATGTATCACTGGCTCAATTCTAATATTTAAAGAAGAACTGAAAGACCTTTTTTCTTTGTCAAAGACAAGGGCTACGACATCGAAAATTCTCTCTCCGGAACTAAATACAAATTCGAATCAATCTAGAAGTAGGGCTTACAGTAAAATTTACGAAAAACTGCGCTACACTTATCCAAACCATCGTCCTCTCGCATTCTTCAAAGTCGACAACCAGCCCGATCACATTCAATTCAGACTGAGTAAAGATCCTAAAGGCAGATTTTCTGGTGCCATCCGAGAGACATACTCCCTGAGTACTTTAAATACCGTAGAAGCTCGGCCATCAAAAGCCTCCAATGATTTTTTTGACTGGCTTCTCCATTTGCACAAAGACCTGTTTCTTGGAAGTTTTGGTGAATACTATATGGGATTTGTCGGCCTGCTCCTTTTAGTACTTTTTATTGGTGGTGCTTTTATCTATAAACCCTACATGGGGCGATTCAATTCGGGCCACCTTCGTCTTTCATCACTGAAACATCTACTCTCCGATTTTCACAAATTTGCAGGCTTAACGAGTTTTGGCTTCTGCCTTCTTATTGCGGGTACGGGAATTATTCTTAGCCTGAGTGACCCGATCATAAAGTACTACCAATTCTCACAGCTCGATGAACTGAGACAAGCTGAAAAGAAGAACATAGCCATTTCCTACGACACTCAGTCATTTACCAAAGTAATTGATGAGATTTTGAACAAAAATAATAGCTATAATATCGATGCCTTTATATTTCCAAAAACCCAATTTTCAACCGAAAGCCATTATCTGGCATTAATAAATCCTAAAGAAGGCATTGAAAGTCGTATTACAGAACTTTCAATAGTTGATGCAACAACAGGCCAGCAGATTGAAAAACGAATTCTTCCCGGATACCTGCAAGCTCTTTTGTTATCAGAACCCTTACACTTTGGAAATTACGGCGGATTGACCCTAAAAGTCATCTGGTTATTCTTAACGCTGATTGCTCTTTTTCTTCCGATCAGTGGTTTTATCTTATTTTTTAAAAAGCACAAGCTATCGACTCAGAGGAAAAGACAAAAAACGGGTCGAGAAGAAAGTTTCAATTTACCGGGACGAATCCGCTGGATATCTGCATTTGCCCTAACAACACTCGCAGGAGCGACCACAATTTACTTTTTTGATGGATTCATTCAAATGGTGGGCTTTGCTCTTTTTATATTATCATTCATTTATTTTTTATTGAGAACTATTGGAATCAACATACGAAAAGGACAGGGGATATGAGACCTTACTCATTCATTACTTGGTGTTTTACAGTCTTTATTTTTACATCATTGGCTCAGGGCCAAGAGATTAAAAGTGAATTTCCTGAGACCAAAAAGACGACCGAATCGAACACAGAGTCGACAGAGAAGATAGTAGTCACGGCAAGTAGAACGTCAGAAAACCTCAGTGACATCCCTCTAACAGTACAAGTCATTGACAAGGAGGAACTCCGTCAATTTTCGGCCCTCAGTAAAGACCTGGGTTTCGTACTCGAAAAACTCGTTCCAGGAATATCGGCAAACACCAACAGTCTTTCGAACTTTTCACAAAACATCCGAGGCCGAAAGGCACTCGTTTTAATCAACGGTATTCCCCAATACGAAAACAGACAAATTTCAAGACAGCTAAGCACCATTAGTCTCAATGAAATTGAAAGGGTCGAAATCGTTTCCGGAGCCTCTTCTATTTACGGTGCCGGAGCGACCGGCGGACTCATTAACGTCATTACTAAGAGCCAAGGAGAATCTAGCCTCGGCGGCAGCACGCGAATCGGCCTTTCCGCATCGACAAACGCTTCAGCTAGCGACAGTCTCACCAGTGAACTTAATCAAAACCTATCGGGTCAAATGGGCTCTTTTGGTTACGGCTTAAAATTGGGTGCACAGCAAAGAGGTCTCTTTTACTCGGGAGCCGGCGAGCAAATCGCTCCTGAACCAGCTCAAGTCAGCCGCGATGACACCAAGAGTTTTAATGGTCAAATCCAAATTTCTTACGATATAGATAACAGCCAAAATATTAATTTAGTTCACAATCAGTTTTACGAAGAACAAGAAACTAATTTTACTAATGAGCGCGGCACCTCCGAAGCCATCCCAGGACTCCAGCTCGAGGATCAAGCTCTATCGCAAAGGCGACAATCACTTATCGCCTATAACAACGAAGACTTCTTCGGCCAGGAACTCAATGTCCAGGTCTTTGAGAGATACCGAAAATATCGATTCTTTCCGTTTATTCTCGAACAACCATTTTTCCTAATCAATCAGTCAACCTCTGAGTCGCAGATATTTGGATCGAAGGTCATTGGAACTTCATCTCTCAATGACAATCTAGAAATCAGCTACGGTTTTGATCTAGAACGAGAGCAAGGCAGGCAACAAGCTGTTAATTACGACCCGGGTTCTTTTGTCCAATCCGGTGGACTTCAATTTTCAAATCCTACGGAAGCCTTTGATTACGGCCCCGATGTTTTAACTGAACGATCGGCTCTGTTCTCTCAACTACGAGGCACCTATGGAAACTTTTCATTTCGAGCAGGAGCTCGAGTTGAATGGGTCGATCAGAAAATCGAACGCTTCACCCCCCTCCTCGAAAATGTACTCGCGCAAAACTGGGGACAAATTCTCGGCATGGTTCAGGGGATGGCCGCTGCTAACCAAATCCCTCCTCATGTATTGGCCATGATTCCGCAAAGCTATGCACCTTCTGCGATCGAAAACCAAAATGTAAGTTTTAACGAAACAAGCTACAACCTCGGCGCTTTGTATAAAATTAATAAACATCACCAGATTTTCACGAACTATTCGGAAGGTTATGAGCTAGCAGATACTTCGAGGCTTCTTCGAGACTTTATTGGCTCAAACAGTCAAATCACTCGTCTAGGCGCTTTCTTACCACTCAACACAGATCCGAAAACCTTGAATGACTTCCAAATTGGAGCAATTAAAGTAAGAAATACTGAAGTTGGTTATAGAAACTCTTTTCGAAATTTAAGCAGCCAACTTGTTACTTATTTTAATACCTCAGACAAACTCTATCAGTTTAACGATGATTTTACAGTTAGTCTTCTCGATCAAGACCAAAGAAATTACGGTTTTGAGGCCAGTCTTCAGTATCTATTTCCCAGCCAATTAGCCCTGGGAAGTAGCTATTCAAAAACTTGGGGTGAGTTTAAAGATCAAGGGGATTGGAGACGCCTTACGTCCGTTGAAACCAACCCCGAAAAATGGACCGCTTTTGTCGGTAAAGGCTTTGGCAATTTCTATTCACGCCTCCAATATGTAAGAATTTTTGATTATGACTCGACCGGAACTGGGTCAGGTCAAACGGCAATTGAGGGTTACGAAACAACGGACCTGAGCCTTTCCTATATTTCAAGTGTCGGCCTGTTCTCATTAGGGGTGACCAATTTATTCAATGAAGACTACAAAACCGTTTTCCACCAATGGGCCGAGTCTGTATATGGCCCAAGTTCCGGTATCAGCGCCAATGGGAGAAGATATAGCTTTGTCTACGAATTTAGATACTAAGAAAAAAAGCTTGCAGACTTGGGAGAAGACTAGCTTGATAGCTAATGGGTTTCTATTTAGCTGCCAGCAGTCTTTTCTCCTGACTCTATTTGCGAACCTCGCCTTTGATTTAAACCTGAGTCTAGGTGATCTCTCTCTCGCATTTGCCTTAGGTTCTTTATTTTTTAGTATCGGCGGACCTCTTTCCTGTCTCCGAGCTGATTCTTCTTCAAAGAATACTATTCTCGGAATTTCATTACTCGGACTCAGTATGACGCTCTTCTCTCTCGCCGCTCTCTTTTGGTTCAGAGAAAGCTCCTGGATATTAATCCTACTCATTGGCAATAGAATAATCTACGGACTTTTTGCCGCTGCCATTAACCCCATCAGTCAAATACAGCTTCTCGATATTAATTCTAAAAAAGCGAATCCACTCTATCTCAATCAAATTTCACTCTACTCTGGACGAATTATTGGACCGATACTCGCATTGACTCTATCGGCCCACTACCTCAAAATTCTTTTTTTCTTAGCCCTATCAAGCTTTCTTCTCGCTGCATATCACTTTTACAAATCAAGCTTTGAGGCGAAAAATAAATTCACAGGACTGGTGAATCCCTCAGAGAGCCCGGTACTCGGCAGACTCAGACAACTTTCTACTTTCTTTGGCCAATTTAAAAATGATTTTATCAACAGTGAAAACCTGAGATCCAGTCTTATTCTTGCTATTGGGCTAACTACTTTCGTTGGCTTCTATCAAACAAGCTTGAGTTGGAAGCTGATCGTGACAACTGGTCTCGACGCAATAGCAATCACACCGCTCATGTCTTATCTATTCTTGGGCCTTGCCGGATCTGTTTTCATCATGCAGATTCCCTTAATACGTTCAAACTCCTTCAGAAATTTACTGCTTAAGGCAAACCCAGTTTGCATCATGATTTCAATGGGCTTCTATATCTTTTCGCAGAACATTGGCGCCGTGGCACTCTGTATCGCTTTTTTAGCAATTCCTCTCGCCAGCCTCCCCGCCTTTTATTTAAAAGCTGGCCTTGGAAAAGTCGATCGCGGCAGAAAACAAAGCTACTTTTTAATGGCACACTCGATTGGATATGCAGTGGGGGCCCTCATGGCATCAGGTGTGCTCTATGGTGGGGTGGAGTATTTACTTCCACTAGGAGCTGCGTCATGCGCTCTATTACTTACACGGACGTTTTCTTTGAGTAAGAACATCTATCAAAAAGGACTCGCCTATGTCTCCTGAAAACCAAGCGCAGTTGTATAGCAAGCAATGTTTTCTCAATTCTCTTTTACGCGAATGGAATGGATTCGAGATTGATACAACTCATCTGAAAATCAGTTTAAATAGCGAAAGCTCTCTTAAGATCCCTTTGACCTATCATTCTCTCTTGGGCGTTCATGAATACACCTTAACAGATGAATTCACTAAAAACGGCACGACTACGAATCTCACTTGGGATCAGAGCAAGCCTCTCATACTCGATTTTCTTGCCAGGGAGTTTGAACTCGATCCAGCAGAGTTAGAGGTTTTTAAATCTCGTCTGATGGATAGTGAACAGAACATGCAAGAGGCCCTGAAAATCGAAGAAGAAGCGCCTTGGCCCCGCCGCTTTATTCAAGGTGAACAATCTCTTGTGATTGGTCATAACTTCCACCCGACCCCCAAGAGTCGAGATCAGTTTTCTGATGAGGACTGGCTTGCCTACGCACCCGAAGCGAAAGCCTCTCTCCAACTCGAATGGTATCAAGTCGAAGACGATATACTCGACTACAAGAAAGCTGAGTTATTTGAAGACAACGAGGCTCTACGGGATATCTATATTCAAACCGAAAATCCAGAAGAAACTACAGAGGTGAATGGAAAAGTCTTTCCCATACACCCTTGGCAAGAACGAGTGCTTATGCAAAGTCGCCCCTTTCTTCAGCTGTTAAAATCTGGAAAAGTTAAAAAAATCAAAACAGGAAGTTCCCATTGGTATCCGACTTCTTCCCTTAGAAGTTTGTACAACCCCAATGCCAAATACATGCTCAAGTTTTCGCTGTCAGTGCGATTGACCAATTCTTTGCGCGTATTGACCTCAGAAGAGGTTATTCGAGGGCTCCAAGTCTACGATGTTTTTAATTCGAACCTTGGAAGGACTTATCAGAGCGAAAATCCGCAGTTTCAAATACTCAAGGAACCGGCCTTTTTTGCCCTTCGTCTTTCTGATGAAATTGCCAATGAAACCATAGTTGTTCTCAGAGAAAACCCTCAAGAGTTTCAAAATAATAATTCGAACTTTATCACCCTCGCAAGTCTCACACAAAGCCTCGAGAAAAAGGGTGAAACCCTTATGGGGAATTATTTAAATAAATATGCCCAATTAAAGGGCCGAAGCTTAGCTTCTTCGGCTTTCGATTTTCTTGATGCCTTCGCTAATGCTGTCATTAAGCCAATGTATAATGCGCAAGGAAACTATGGGATTCTCTTGGGGGCCCACCAGCAAAACCTTGTTATCGAGTTTTGCGATAACCTTCCAACAAAAGCTTATTTCAGAGACTGCCAGGGTACGGGCTATACAGAACTCGGCTTTAAGAATTTCTCCTCTCTTGTCGCGAATATTAAAAGGGAGAATGGAAACGTTCTTGATTCAACCATGGGAGAGGCCCTTTTCAACTACTATCTCATAGTGAATTCTCTATTCAATTTTATTGCATCTTTAGCAAAAGCCTCCAGTGTGGCTGAAGTCGAACTGATAAAATGTGCGCAAAAGATTATCGAGAGACAAAGTCAAGAGCTCCAGGACAACACTTACATGAAGTCTCTTCTAGAAAAATCGCAAATTTTCCATAAAGGTAACTTTTTTTGCTGCTTCAACAACATCAACGAAAATACTCAGGAAAACCCATTTGCGATATACACAAAGATAACGAACCCACTCGCGTTTATTAACCTAAATAGAGAAACAGGAGAACCGGCCCATGTTTGAAATCGTTAGCACAACCACTAAAGCGGGACATCAAGTTCTTCACCCAAAACGTCCCAAAACGCCGAGTGGAGTCTTGTATTCTAGGGTCGATGGAAATACTGGTAGCTTAATAACAATTGAGCTTATTGATACCAAAAAACATCTAGATATATTCCATGAATGGCACAATAAAAGTTGGGTTTATGAATTTTGGGAACTGAATCGATCTAAAGCCGATCTCAAAGATTACCTTGAAAAGTCATTTCAAGATCCCCACCAAGATTCACTGATCTACTCTGTAGATGGCAGACCTGTTGGCTATATCGAGTCCTATTGGACCAAAGAAGACCGATTGGGACCTTACTACGATTCTGGTGACTTTGATCAGGGCTTTCATTTGCTCATTGGTGAACGATCCTACCTCGGAAAACAAAACGTTCAATTTTTTCTTCAATCTGTTTGTGACTATCTCTTTTCGGGTGAAGTTAGGACTTCCCGTATAATGGGTGAACCCAGATACGATAACAGAGGCCTCCTTAAGTACCTCGAGCGATTCAAAGAGTGGCGCTTTGTTAAAGAGTTCGATTTTCCTCACAAGAGAGCAGCCCTTCTTGAATGT
>JAUHWN010000087.1 GCA_030424665.1 Bdellovibrionia bacterium
GTGTGAATCCACGTGAATCTTACCGCCTTCGGCCTCGATGGTTTCCTTGACTGCAGCCATACCTAGACCTCGACCACTTACCCCTGAAGTCTCATCTCGCGTTGTCATTCCCATCATAAATATACTTTCCGCTATTTTTTGACGAGACCACTCATTGGCTGGATATCCTTCTTCAATAAGTTTCTTCTTGAGCTTGGCTATATCGATACCTTGCCCGTCATCACTAATATTTAACCCTAACCAACCTTTACCATTTCTGTTTACGAATTCGAAATGGACTTCTATTTTTCCTGTCTCCAATTTACCTAGAGAAACTCGCTCTTCAGGAAGTTCTATCCCATGATCAACACAGTTTAGAAAAACGTTTGTTAAAACATCTAATATCGGTCGAAAACGATTAACTGGAACCCTCGTAGCCCCTCCTTGAAGAACAACAGTGACCTTCTTTTCCAGTTTATTAGCGAATGACAAGATACTCATTTTAACTGGTAAAAAGAGTGCATTTAAAGATTCCGTCTTGATCGAACTATAATAGAGATCTGTTAATTCTTCGTCTTGAACCTTCTCTACGATCGACTCAAGCTTTGCCATTGTATTGACATCAATGAGCGCTGCAGCTTTTACAATTCTTCTCAAGGAACCTAAAAGAACGTCATTCTCTTCCTGAAACTGATTAAGCTTCCACTCTAAACTAAGGCCAATCTCATTTACGAGCTCTACTAGCTCAGGCTTTGACATTTTGATGTGACTACATAAAACATCCTCTACGTTATGAATGTAGCTAACTAATTCGGATGCAGAAAACAATGAAGCATTTCCCTTTAAGGTATGAAGAGTTCTTTGAAAGTTTTCAATGGATCCGCTAGAGGAGTACTCGTTATTCCATGTCTTCATTTGTAAATAGAGACGGCGAATTGAATTAATAAATGACTGAAAACTTACGGGGTCCGCGACTATACGTTGGATCATTTCAGCATGGGACTTGGCCTTATTCGCCTCTTCTTCGATGACTCTAGTTTCTGTAAGGTCTCGAAGAAGAACAGCGAAACCTGAAAACCCAGGAACTTCTGGTGACAGCTCAATATAAGAAATACGCATTTCACAATTCAACTTTGGACTTCTCATTTCTTCAGGCAGTAAATCAATCAAAGTCTGAAATTGAACTGTTTGATCTCGCAATAGGTCCAACAAAAGACTTATCGAGTCCTTATCAGCTTTATTTATATTGAAGAACTTAAAAAAGTCCTGACCCTCTTTAGAGTTATCGAAATATTTCCAAAGAAGGGGCGAGTAGGATTCCGTGAAATTTCCATGACTGTCGAAGCAAATATAACACTCACGTAAATGAGACCAAACTAATGATAGCGCATCATCCAGGGAATCCTTCCCTTCTTCAAAAATATGATTGCTAATCTTAGTCGCCGACATACCTATACCTATATTAAGCCGCTAAAAGGGTATCAATCCCTATTTTATGCAAATTCATTTCACACCAGAAAGATCCAAGTGGACTATCTACCTTGAAGAGTGACCTTTCACCACGAACACTGCTAAAGACCTCATGACAGTTACCAACCGTTACAACAGGCAAACACATTTGATATCCATAATCATGATTATTAAGGTACTCCTTAATAATTCCATAAATCATATTTGTTAATTCAGCTACGGATTCCGAAGTCATTTTATCAGTAGTTGTTACTTCTTTTTTAAAAAACTGACAAAGGAGAGGAGTTAGAGTTTCGTATTCAAAATTAATCGAAAAGGTTCCTTCAATACTGTCATCACGTACCAACCCAACAACACCTGAAATATCTCTTTTGAGACTGTCCCGCACGGTCAATTCTAGCTCTTCACAAGATACCTGAGTTCGCATAAATTTACTGAAGGTCTCTTTGATTGCTACTTCAATTACACTATTTAATTCTTCGATACTAAGAATGGATTTGTTTGAATTCATTTCTTCAAGCCCTCCTCCACCTTTTATCAAGAAGCACTTGTTTCAATTTTGGCAGGGTCTAATGACAAAATTTCTTTTATTTTTTCTTTCAAAATCTCAGCAGTGACAGGCTTAGACAGGAAACCATTAGCACCAGACTTCAGTGCATTCACAATTTGACCTTTATCTCTTTCAGCAGAAACCATTAATACTCTAATGTTATTGAATATATCGTTTTCTCTGATAGCTCTTAAAACCTCTAAGCCATCCTTTTGCGGCATATTCCAATCCAGTAAAATGAGGTCAGGGAGGTCTTGGTCTTCTTTGAGTCTTTCCAAGAGCTCTAGCGCTGCATCTCCACTTCCGGCTTCAGTAACTTTCGTAATCGACATTTCTTCTAAAAACTCGGTTAGTTTATTCCGAGCCATAATGGAATCTTCAACCATAAAGACGTGTAAGCTCTCGAGATGCATAACCCCTCCCCATAGTTATAAATCGGAAATGACTTGTTTTTTCTGAACATTAAATAGTCGGAAGTGGGACCTTTTTACGGCCTCCGTTTCAAATAGAAACAGGGAGGCAAGTGCCTCCCTGACTTATATCTGGAATATTAAGCTTTGATTAAAATCACATGATATTGGCGGCTAACTCAGCTAACTGAGAACGCTCACCTTTGCTTAAGGTAACATGGGCTGAAATGTCGTAGCCCTTAAATTTTTCAACCGAGTATGTCAGCCCACTGTTGGCGGAATCAACATAAGGATTATCAATTTGGTAACAATCCCCGGTTAGAACAACTTTTGTTCCCTGGCCAGCACGAGTAACAATAGTTTTAATCTCGTGAGGAGTTAAATTTTGTGCTTCATCAACAATCAAGTACTGATTAGGAATACTTCTACCGCGAATATAAGTCAGAGGTTCGATGTTCAGCATTCCTTGATTCAGAAGTTCTTGTGCCCGACCGGCGGCCTTTTTATCGGCACCCATCAAAAACTCGACGTTGTCGAAAATGGGTTGCATCCAAGGGTTGAGCTTTTGCTCCACATCTCCTGGAAGGTAACCAATATCTCTACCCATCGGAAAGATCGGACGACTCACTAAAAGTCTCTGAAATCTACCTTCATCAAGAGTCTTGTAAAGGCCAGCAGCCAGGGCCAAAAGAGTTTTTCCGGTACCGGCTTTACCGACTAGAGATACAAATAAAATGTCGTCGTTTAGAAGACAGTCCATCGCAAAAGACTGCTCAACATTTCGCGGATGAATTCCCCAAATCCCTTCTTTAGCCGCCAAGAGTGGCAGAATTCCACCCTGCTTCTCATCAAAACGTCCGACAGCTGAGTGATTCGGATTGGAAGAGTCTTTCATAATGACGTATTGATTCGCCTTGAGGCGCATCTCTTCGGTCGCGGCTAAAAACTTATCGCTGTAAAAACTATTGATCGTTTCGGGGTCAACTTCGAGTTCGACCTTACCTGCATACATTTCTTCAAAAGAAACTTTTTCTGGCTCAAAATCTCTGGCGTTAATTCCAAAGACATCCGCTTTAATACGAAGATTGATATCTTTTGAAACAAGCTCTACGATCGCATCTGGCTGATCCTTTTTTAGAGCCATAGCTGTCATCAAAATTCGATTATCGGCCTTAGATTCATGAAGCTCTGGAGGTAATCCTTCGACCTGTCGATCTCCATCGATAATGAGTTCACTCCCACCATCTTCAAGCTTTACTCCCTTTGCCAAACTCCCCTTGCCACGCAAAACGTCGATAAATCGACTAAAGTGTCGCGCATTTCTCCCGTTTTCTCCAAGGTCCCTCTTGAAGCGGTCGATTTCTTCAATAACCGAAATAGGAATATGAACCTCTGCGTCCTTAAACTTTTTAATGGCCAGGGCGTCGAAAAGAATCACATTCGTATCTACAACAACGATTCGCTTTTTTTCTGCCAATCCCGTCCTCCTGTTAGGTGATCGTGCATCATGCTGTATTCATTGCATTACATAAGTCGAGTTCTGTATAGGCATTTTTCAGAGTCTGTAAGAAAACGAACAAGGACTGTATGCGTCGAATTCAGGCTATTTAGAGAAGATTTTAAGTAATTCGGATGCAAGTTGGGCCGCTCCTAGGAGACCTAAAAGGAAAAACACAAACTTTTTCAAGGGAGACATTGGCCTCTCGCCCTCTCTTAAAGTTTTCAAAGGAATCTGATGTTTCGGGCAAAGTCTGGGGATATCGCTTTGAAAGTCCCCTTTAGGGCAAACATAAATAGAGTGGTGCGGAGTCGACAACTCACTCTGCTCCTGAAGAGCCTTCTTATGCTCATCTTTTAATTTTACCTCTAATCCAGTTCTACTCGGGAAGTCTTGTTCGCAGTAATACTCATGATCCGGGTCGGCCTCAAAATTTTCGGGAAGTGGATTCAACCCCATGGGCTCTATGATCCTATTCAGCTCCTTGATGCGATCGGTAAAGATAACGAGGGCAAGGTTATTATTGGCCTGGTAGGTTTCAAATTCACCAGGCTTGGCATTCTGATAAAAATTTTCATCAGGGTCAGCATTGACCACCTCAAAGTTAAGGATTCCTTGGTCCTCGAGCATTTGGCTGAGTAGCTTTATATCCCGGAGACTGAGAGGTCCCAGTCGAATACCCATCTCTCTCGACATCAATCACCTCGTCCATGGCACTTGATTTTTGGCACCCAATGTCAATTCAAGGTCTTTTGAACTGACAGAGCTTCCCCACCACCATAAAAGAATTAAGGGAGTTTGAATATGAAATTATTAAGCCGCAGTTTCCTTCAAAAATTGAGTTTTGCCCTATTCGCTCTTGTAACCGCCCTATCAATCATAGGCTTTGGCACCTTTGGACAATACCCCCAACTTTTGAGTCAGTTCCCATGGGCCGTTGAAATTTACGGACAGGCCTACCAAATGTTTGCTCAAGGTCATACGCTTCTCGCTTTTTTAGCGGCCATCTTTCTGCTTATTAGATACACCGGCTTTCGTTGGATTGCTCCCTTCTTTGCCATTTACCTAATAAGCTTTCTCGCAGAGTTGGGAGGAACTTCTATTGGAATTCCATTTGGCAAATACGAGTACCAACCTTTACTCGGCTATAAGATTGTCGACCACGTTCCTATACTTGTCCCAACGAGTTGGTTTGTTATGTCGATGATGGCCTACGGAACATGCTCCTACTTTTTCAAGAACATTGCGTGGGCTCGAGTTTTAGGAGGTGCGCTCATGGTGACGGCCTGGGATTTCGCTTTAGATCCAGCCATGAGCTATACGGCCGGTTATTGGGTTTGGGAATCTCCAGGTCACTACTATGGAATGCCCTTTTTTAATCCTATTGGCTGGATGATTACGAGTTCAATAATTATGATCGCTCTCGAATTTTTCAAAGTTCACAAGTGGATCACCCGGGTCCCTGTTGAAAAAACGACCCACCTATACCTACTAAATGCTCTTTTGCCGTTTGCCATGCTGGTGGTCAGTGGAGTTTGGGGAGCTGCGCTGGTTGCCGCAGTACTTATTCTTGGAGTGATTTATCTTTTGAGAGGACTCTCAGGAAGACAGCTCTCAGTATTTCCAAGAGCTGCCAATTTTAAAAGTTAATTACTTAGAATTTTCTCGCAACATTTGATCGAGATAAACGTATTCAAGGGCGGTCATCTTCGCTCTTTGCTTATTATTAGCACTAGCGGAATGGCCTCCTTCAGTATTTTCATAGTAGTAGTGGCCGAATCCAAATTCGTCCATTTTAGCGGCCATCTTTCGCGCATGACCTGGGTGAACGCGATCATCTTTTGTTGAAGTAATAAAGAAAATTTCAGGATATTTCTTACCAGCTTCAAGATTGTGATAAGGCGAATATGAGAGAAGTGACTTCCTCATTTCTGGCTTATCTGGATCTCCGTACTCACCCATCCAACTCGCACCTGCAAGGAGTTTCGAATAACGAATCATATCTAAAAGAGGTACCTGACAAATAACCGCCTTAAAAAGAGATGGTTTTTTTACAGCGCTTGCGCCAACTAAAAGTCCACCATTAGAACCACCCTTAATACCTAGATGATTCGTGCTCGTAATTTTCTTACGGATTAAATCTTCACCAACCGAAATAAAGTCATTGAAGGCGACATGGCGATTTTGCTTAAGGGCGGCCTGGTGCCATCGAGGACCATACTCGCCACCACCTCGAATGTTGGCAACGGCAAGAACTCCACCACGCTCGAGCCAAATTTTTCCTGCCGTCGACCAATAAAACGGAGAAAGTGAAACTTCAAAGCCACCATAACCATAGAGAAGGGTTGGGTTCTTAGAGTCGAGCTTTATATTTTTAGGGTGAATCAGAAAATAAGGGACCTTAGTTCCATCAAAACTCTTGGCAAACTCTTGCTTTACAATGAGATTCTTAGAGCTAAAACGCTCAGCCTGGCTTTTAACGGTTTTAATTCCATTTTTTTCTGAAGAGAATAGAACCTTAATCGGATCCAAAAAGCCTGTCATGTAAACATAAAAATCATTATGTTTCGCACTTGATGTAAGGATTCTCGCATTCACGTTTTTATCGATATCGAGAAGCGATTTAACAAATTGATTCGACTTAAGCTCAAATTTAAATATCCGGCTCTTTACATCGACCATTTCTTCTACCAGTAAAAAGTCTTTCGTAGAACTAACCCCTTTAAGCGCTGACTTTTCAGAAGGCACATAAATTTCTTGAACCTTGTAAGAGCCATCCTTAAGAAGCGGGGCCATCTCAACAGCTAATAAAGAGCCCTGAGCATAGTCTTTCGAATTAATCTTCCAAGGTTTTCTCAAACTAATAATAAAGTGGCCTTTAAACTCACTTTTAAATTCAATACTTTCAGGGAGTTCAATCTTTTTTCGAAAGCCTTTTAAGTCCGTTACTGTCAGTTCACTGGTGTAAAACGTCTTACTCACACCGAGGTAAAGGTACTTTTTAGAAGAGTCAAAGTTTCTAAAAGCCCACACCATCATGTGCTTTTTATCTCCCTCAAAAAGAACAGGAGCCTTCGATAGGTCATTACCGCGTTTATAGACTCGAAGAGTTCTAGGATAACCTGAGTCAGTGAGAGTTCCCTCTCCGAAATTAGTTCCAACAATCACAGTGTCTTTATCAAACCACGCTACATTCGACTTGGCCTCTTTAAGATAAAAACCATTTTTAACAAAAGACTGAGTCTTGATGTCGAACTCTCTGACAACCACCGCATCTTTACCACCACGAGAAAGACTGAGAAGACACCTATTGTATTCCGGCGGAAGACATTCAGCGCCCTTCCAGATCCAATTTTCTTTTTCCTTCTTGGCCAACTGATCGAGATCTAAAATAACCGTCCACTTAGGGTTTTTCTTATTGTAATCTTCGATGGAAGTTCGGCGCCAAAGCCCCCTGATATTCTTTTCGTCTTTCCAGAAATTAAATACTTGGCGATTGCGCAGACTTGCAAAAGGAATTCGATCCTTAGCTTCTAGGATTTTTAAAGCTTCATTGTAATAGGTATTGTAATTAGTTTTTGCTTGAAGCTGCGTTAAGGTCTTATCATTTTTTTGCTTTACCCAGTCGAGTGACTTTGGACTTTCAACTTCTTCGAGCCAAATATACTTGTCTTCAGGCACCTGAACAGGTTTGCTATCCTTTGATTGGCAAGACACTAAAACAAAACTTAATACTACGAATGAAATTAGAAACTTAGGCACTTTACCCCCTTGGTCAATGTCCCAAGAGGCTAAACTAGCGGCCTTTGATCACAAGTCAATGCTCTTTCAGGTTAAGCCAGACAGATTTACTGTAAAATCCCAACCGAACGTTCAACGAATTTTTCAGATTTTCAGGAAAGGAATCTTCAAGGGGATTTTTGATGTAATTTTTATAGAAAGGTTCATGGAACTCTCTGGGAAATTGTTCTAATGACCATTTGAGACGCTCGTCATCGTGAAGCTGTATTGAGTCAACGAGCCCAACAAAGGAATTCATAGACTTTGCCACTCGCAACTTCTCTTTCAAGATTTGCTGACGAGTTTCTAATGGCACTTCATGAAAAAGAAAGGTTGATAGGACTGCGTCAAATGAATTGTCTTTAAACGGAAGATCCTCGGCCATTCCTTGAATAAAATTAATCTTGTCATCTCCACGAAATATCTCCCGGGCTTGCTCAAGATAGGGCCCACTCAAGTCAAGACAGGTAATCTGAGCTTTAGGATAGGCGGCTCGCAACCACCATGCACTGGATCCAGCTCCACAAGCAACATCCAAAAAATGCAGTCCGAAGCCATCTCCAGAAAATGTCTCCTTCAAAGGACGTATGATAATTCTTCGCATGGGATCAGCCATGCCTTTGAACAACAATTCGACTTGATGACTATAAATTTTTGCCGATTGCTTACTGAGGTAACCATCCTTCTGATAATGAAAATTTCGCTGATAATACTCTGGAAGGTTCGCCAAGTGTTCACTCGCTTCCGCAGAAAAACTTTTGTGATTCTTCCTACGCTTGCGCAAAGACAATTCAATCGCGTCGAATATGATACTTCCCCAGCGACGAAAGTGCCTGCCGGGGGCTTCGGGCATCAAGCTTTTGGGCGCCCAAAAACCACGGCTAAAGTCCCTACTATCCTCATCTATTAACTCTTCTGCCTTTTTCAGAAAGTAAGCTCTCAATTCTTCCGGAGGACTATCTACAGACAGACTCCCCTTAACGATCGCGGCATCAATGAGGGGCAAAGGTAAGGACTCTATGAAATAAAGCAAGCTCCGCCCACTCGAGTAGACCCGACTCATCTGATACTTTAATCTCTCACTATTCAAAGGTGATATCATTACGCTTAGTTTATGATAAAATGAACTGTCTTGCAAGTTATACCCTAAATATATGTTTTTACTATAATATAATTGAAAATATTAGTTTAAAAAAAATTAAACTAACTTAACTATAGCCTACTGACTGGGTGGAAGAGCTTCTTCTTCAGAGGCGTAAAAATTAAACAACAATCCCATTCCATAGGTTTGATTCCAATCCTTTTTAAATAGCGGACTCGCTTTATTAGTCGAGCCTCCATAGCTTGAAAGTGAATACATCAAATAGAGGGTCAAATCTCCAAGCGGAAAGGATTGGCCGATTGTGAAGGTACTTCCGATATACCCTTCTTTAGCTCGGAATTCAGGGCGATTGAGATTGGCAAATTCGGGCTTCACTTCATAGAAATAATCATTAATACGCTCTGTACCCAGGTAAGAAGATAAAATAAATAGCAAGTTGGCTTCATCATAGGGCGTATCCCTCAGCTGAAACCGAAGCTCAGGATTAAAGACAAAGCCTCGATCCACGGTCTTCGTAAAGTTCGAAGAATAGACGGCTCGCACAGGCATGTGGAACTCAAATCGATAGCGATCTCCCGGCTGCCAGAATAGTAGCTTAAACTGAGGTCCGATTTCAAAAAGCCAATCCAAATCCGGCATTCCCTGTCTGACGCCACCTTCCTCTGAGTCTGAAGGGAAAGATCCGGAAAAACTAAAGTTAACCTCGTAGCTAGAACCTTTAAGAAGTCGAGTTCGAACTCCACCATCTCGATCGGACTTTACAATTTGGCCTCGATAAATGGCAAAGGGCACCAATAGACCCCGAAGGCGAGCATTGTCTGATGCGGGATAATCGGGAATCACTCCAAAACCACCACCGACTCCCAATTCAAACAAGGGAAGCTTTTCGCCAGGGCGAGCCCATGGCTCTTGGCCAAAAAACAAAATAATCAAGACTATTACACATCGAAAAGAAATCATGAGTTGAAATCCTAGGCTCCAGTCGATTTTAAATCAAAACAAGATTAATACAAAGTTGACATAAAAAGGGGACTGAAGTCCTACCATGCGCCATGTAATCAGCCAATCAGTTTACTTTTTGTCTTAGGCATACGAAAATAAAGTTTCTGTATTGAGGGGTCTATGGATACATTACCAAAAGTAGCGACGAACACATATGTTGAATGCACAAAATGCGAGACGGAGACGTACCACCGTGTACTCACTCATATCGATGATTCAACTGCTCAACTTGAGTGCGAGATCTGTAAAAAGAAGAGAAAACTTAAACTTTCGTCAGGAAAGACTGTGGCTAAAAAGAAAAAGAAAACAACTCGAAAAAGAAACACTCATAAGAATCAATACGAGGAAGCTATTGAAACTTACGGCGAATCTCCTCAGCCCTATAATATGAAAACGGCGTACAAAGAAAATATCGCCATTGACCACCCCAAATTTGGTTTAGGTGTTGTTACTGAGTCATCGACTCGTAAAATCTCAGTGATCTTTGAGGATCAGGTGAGAGACCTTATTCACAACCGCGAATAGTTCTAACTTTTTATTTTACTAATGAGTTGAGAAGAGGTTTTTTGAATTTCTTCTCTAAAACTACTCTCATCCAGACCTTGAACATTTCCTCCATACAAAACAAAGTTCTTATCACATAAGACATGTTTAACATGACGGCTGCCCAGACTATTGATGTACCAAGGCGCAAGGTCATTGATAGGCTCTACCTCAAGCCCCCAATGATAAAAAACTAAATCGTTATCTGCGAAATAACCCTGATTGCCAGACGACAGAAATTTTTTAGGTGCGAAGATTGACTTGAGAACTTCCTGGGGTTCTAGAGACAACTTCTCTTTTTCGAATAATAGTGAGGTTACAAAGAGTTCGCGAATAAGATCCATGCTGTCGTGTGATGCCGCACAGTCGGTACCTATATAAAAATTAAGATCCTTTAGCAATATCTGCTTCAAATCAATCAACTTCTCATAAAAGACTTCGGAACTTGCACAAACGCCAACAGAAACACCTCGGTCCTCAAGGATTTTAAAATCCTTAGAGGTATTGGCAATGCAATGAACGGCCAGGGTCTTCTCTCCCAAAAGCCCAAGCTGATCCATAAACTCAACCGGTGTTTTACCGTGGGCCTTTTTAACTAAATCAAATTCTCTTTGGGTTTGAGCGAGATGCATGTGCACCCCTAGACCAAGACTTTTCTGGAAATCAGCAATTTCAGCGAGTAGTTCGGGACTTAGAGTATCGCTTGCATGGGGACCAAGCACAGGTGTTACTTTTTCAGAAAATGGCCACTGCTCAATAAGTTTTTTTGTTCGCTCAAAGCCTTCTCTCCCCGGGAAGGCACCGCCGAGATCAGCAATAGTCTCGGCCAAACAACCTCTGACCCCCAGTTTCTCGATAGCACGACCTATGGACTCAACGAAATAATAGTGCTCGTAAAAACAAGTAACTCCCGATTTAATCCCAGCGATCAAACCAGAGAGCGACAAAAGTTCAATCATGTCTGCAGTGAGCTGACTTTCAGTTGGAAAAAATATATCGCCAATCATGTTTTCATGACCGTGGGTTAGGTCACGAAGAAACCCCATCGCTACGTGAGTATGGGCATTCGTAAGCCCTGGAGTCACCAGCCAAGAAGATGCATCAATATCAACTCCCCCCAAATCAGCGGGCCGATTATCACTTTCACCAAAATACTTTATCTCGCCCTTTTCGAGAATGAGACTGCCATTAAGGATTGAGTGCTCGGGACTCAAAATGTGAATATTTTTTAGGTGGTAGGAGCCAGGGGCTCGCAAGTCAGTTTCAATGAGTTTTTTCATGCATACTCCTGCCCCAATGATAAAGCTAAAGGATCGAAATAACACGAAGTTTTCCCAAAAAACCCAGAGGGTGCAGAGCATGAGTAATTCCAGGAAAACCCCCTTATAAAGGCTACTTGAGGCAAAAGGAGCCTGCCATGAGTTTTTTTGCCACTAGAGATATATTTAAAGTCATGTTAGATAAGTTCACCGATTTTAAGGGAGAAATTTAATGGCAGTTGATGTCGCCACGGCTTACGTTTTCAATTTTGTGGATGAATCTCAGTTGGGAGAAATCGAGAAAACCTTAGAAGAACTCGCTCAATCACTCGATGTTCGCGGGATCATAATTCTTGCTCATGAGGGCTACAATACGACTCTTTCGGGAAAAAAAGAGAATGTGCTCAAACTACTCACTCATATCACTCAAGTTTTTGGCCAAGAAGAGCTGCCATTTATTAAATGGAGCCAAAATGACAAACATCCATTTCGGAGATTTACCACTAAGGTTCGACAAGAAATTGTGACGACAACGCGACCTGATCTCAATCCCCAAAATTTGCAGATGGATTACCGAAGCCACCTTTCTCCTAAAGAGTGGCATGAGACTCTGGTTAATGAAAAAGACGATATTTTTCTCGTCGATACTCGCAATTGGTACGAAACACAGATAGGAACTTTTAAGGGAGCCGTCGATCCAAAAATCGATGAATTTACAGAGTTTCCAGAATTTATCGAAAAACAAAATCTCCCTAAAGACAAAAAAATTCTAATGTTTTGTACGGGTGGAATACGATGCGAAAAAGGGATTCTCGACTTTAAAGCGAAGGGCTATGAAAACGTCTACCAGCTTGAGGGAGGAATCCTTAATTACCTCAAAGAATTTCCAAACCAGGAATTTGACGGTGAATGTTTTGTCTTCGACCATCGAGTGAGCGTTGATCAAAATCTTGAGCCATCCAGTCAATATGGACTTTGCCCCCATTGCGGGCAACCCGGAGATGTACAAATTGAATGCTCCCGTTGCGATGGTGAGGCCATTATTTGTAAAGACTGTCGGTCAAAAGAGAGCGAGAGTTTACATGAAACATGCTCTAAAAACTGTGCCTACCATTGGGAACAAAGACCCGGAATTAAGGGACCTCGGCAAAAACTCAATTACTAGTATTTGAACTAGAAAATGCAAGATATTGCACCCGAGTCGATAACAATTATGTCCTTTACAAAGACTCAACTGGCGGCATAGGCCTTGCTCAATCAATGGCCTATGAAAACGAAAATTCCATTTACCATTGTCATTTTTTACTCTTTACTTTTGGCTGCGCAATCGGCTTTGAGTCAGCCGCTTTTTTCTTGTGAAGAATCGTTCGTCAACAGTCGCCACGTTTCTGATGAAATAAGAAATCTATTCCCAGAGTTAACTGCGACACAAGCCTATAAATTTGATCTCAAGGGAACTACAATTTTAGTGCAGAACAGACAGGTCCTCGACGGCCTTGTCGAATCGACCAAGACCGAAGAAAATGGCCTCCCCGATGTCGGCGTCCTTGCTAACCTCGTCAACCTCCTGATTGGTAAAGACACTTTTGAATTACCGGTTAGGCCTGATGGATTTTTACCGGCGGCCAACAATGAGGGACATGACGGTGGATACAATGACAATGAATGGTGGAGAGATAAGGCACGAGCCCTTGTTGGCGCAATGTCATTACCTAAACTCAAAGACCTTTTGAGACAGCAAGGTGTCGACGTTGCAAAGCCAAATTATGGAGAAGACCGCGTTGAAATTCAAAACATGCGTCGAGCAATGATTCGCTTACTCACAGAAAAAGAACAATTTGAGCGCATTCTAAAAAACATTGTTGAGCCCGACTGGCATCGACATGGGCATGCCAATGTTCCCTTTATTCGACAAAACATAAAACCAAGATCTGAGAATAGAGAACTGACCCCCGAAGAGCTGCACAAAGAATCTGAATGGGCTCACAAACAAAATGACGCTCTCGCATTATTTGGCCACAGTTTACTCGACGGCCTTAAATCCAATGATCTTCAGCCCGATCAATTTGATCTCGAAGCTAAAGCCCAGTTATTATTTTTGACCTCATACTTTCAAAGGGTGGATTACCACACCATGGAAGATGCGGGAGCCTGGGAAGAGCTCGCAGGAGTGCGAATGTCATCAATTGGTTTAGTTACGAGCTTTCTCGAACGAATGAAGAAAGGTTTAGATGACCCCACCTCGATGACCGAAAATGAATCACAGTTTTTTAGAGAGCTTGCACTCGATTTAAAAAGTGATGAGTTGAAAGCTTTATTGGCAGAAAAAATCGCCGCTAATCCCGACTTCTACGGAACTTCAGGTGATGAAGCATGGAGCATTTTTCAATCCTCGTTTGAGCATCTGGCGGCTACCCTGGAAAGGGCCTATGATATTCTGCTTCCATCGCTTGGAATTCATAGATTCACCGAAGACGGCAAGACGACCTATGGAAGAATCCAGGAAGTTATCAATAGTCGGCGCCGAAACGAAGATGCTGCAATACTACATCTACTTCTGTATCCACCCGCTCGACTGACAGTCGACGATCAGCTTCACATTCTCAATGAAATTGAACGCACTCTCATGCGAGAAGCAGGGATCTCTCGCTATGCTGACGACTGGTTCCTCTTAGGAAACGCTTACGCTGTTAAATTCGCTAACGACATGCCTTTTCCTCCAAGTATGATTGCCGCTCAATTGGGAAATACTTTTAGAGCTTCCAATCAGGAAATTCGCGATGGAATTCAAACTGAGTTCTGGAATCAAGAGCGCGAGAAAGTCATGGATAAGATCCTTGAATACATTGGAACCGGCCTGGAGGCTCAATGGGTTTTTCAAGATCCGATGATGGCACAAATTAGAGTTCGGCTTTACCATCAAACAGGAGACAAAGCCCATCTTGAAAAGGCTTGGTTTCATATCGTCAGAGGCCTTGGCGCAGTAACTGGTGAAGGTCAAATTACGGTCGAAGGTCACGAAACCGCACCTTTTAGGGCTCCAGAAGCTTGGATTCCGGTACGCCTTATTCACGATGGCCAGGTTTTTATGACCTATTTCGCTAGCCCAAACTCTCCACTGAATTGGACGATTGCCGAGAACATTACGGCTTTAAACCTATTCATGCAGGCTCTGATTGATCAAGATTAAAACCGAGGTAGGATTTCGTTTGTGAAGTTTCTAGCCACGATAGTCAGTTGCAGCCTGGTTCCACCAGGCTTTCTCTGAAGCATTGAGAGATGATAAGGTTTCACTAATTATAGGATCACTTGAATCGAGGATAATGGCATTGGTGGGTGTTTCCTGGATCTCAATTTTTTGAACTGAAAACTGTGCATCATTGTCATTATTAAACTTTTCTATAATCTTTGCAGCCTTCGCAAAACACAGTATAGCTATGATCTCGGTTGTCGGGTCTCCCGGAAAACTAAGCCCCCTAAAACCAGGGATATGTTCAGCACAGGCAACTGCCACAGGATCATCTTTGTGGTGAAAAAAACTGTGGTCGAGGCACGAGTCAATAAATGCTTTCCACGGCTGCTTAAGAGCCGCAAATTCCGCCATCATCTGATTGGAGTTGAGTCGATTACTTTGGCTTGTCACCTGAAGATGGATCCACCAGGTATGTCCATGGGGAGTCATACACTTGGCAGAACTAGCCCCCATAAAACGGTGAGCGGCTTCAAATCGGTAGGTAAAACGCATGTCCATATTTAGGGCCTATCACACATCATATTGAGCGAGAAGCTTTTTTAGAAACTGTCCTGTATAACTGGATTTTTCTTTGAGAATTTCTTCGGGAGAACCGGTAAAGACGATCTCACCACCGCCTTTTCCCCCTTCGGGTCCAAGGTCAATAATGTGGTCTGCCGTCTTGATAACGTCCAAATTGTGCTCGATGACCAATACTGTGTTTCCTTGCCCGACCAATTCATGAAGTAGCTCAACAAGTTTACGAATATCCTCAAAATGAAGTCCCGTTGTCGGCTCATCGAGAATATAAAGAGTCTTACCAGACCCCCTTTTTGATAACTCCTTCGAAAGTTTAACCCTCTGGGCCTCACCCCCCGATAGGGTCGTCGAACTTTGACCGAGAGTCATGTAATCGAGCCCCACTCGATGGAGGGTATCCAATTTACGATGAATCGTTCTATGGTTTTCAAAAAACTCTCTCGCCTCTTCGACACTCATTTCGAGAATATCGGCAATGGATTTGTCTTTGTAATGGACTTGCAATGTCTCGCGGTTATAGCGTTTACCCTGACAGGTATCGCACTTTACATAAACGTCAGATAAAAAGTGCATGACGACTTTAATCTGCCCTTGGCCTTGGCAGGCTTCACAGCGACCGCCCTTAACATTAAAACTAAATCGCCCCGGCTCATAACCTCTTATACGAGACTCAGGTAGCTGTGAGAAAAGGTCCCTAATCAGGGGAAATAAACCAACGTAAGTTGCTGGCGTTGATCGCGGAGTTCTTCCGATAGGTCTTTGGTTGATTTGTATCACCTTATCGAGATATTCGAGCCCTTCGATGCTATCAAATTCTTCGGCCTGAAACTTAGAACGATAAAAATGATTGGAAAGTTTTCGGTAAAGAGTATCGATAATCAACGTCGACTTCCCACTCCCGGATACTCCCGTTACCGCCACAAAATTATTAAGTGGCAAGGTTAGATTTACATTCTTTAGGTTATTCCCTCGAGCCCCATTGAGAACGATTGCTTTTTCAGAGGACCTTGGATTTAAATTTTGCTCGATGCGCTTTTTTCCGGAGAGATACTGGCCCGTAATACTCTTTTCAGAACTCAGCACTTCCTCGGGTGTTCCTTCAGCGAGAACTTCTCCACCTAACCTTCCGGCTCTGGGACCAAAATCAATGACGTAATCGGCAGCCCGAATGGTATCTTCATCGTGCTCAACAACAAGAACAGTGTTTCCACGGTCTTTCAAACGATTGATAATATTGAGAAGGCGATGATGGTCCCTCGGATGAAGACCGATACTCGGTTCATCCATGACGTAGAGAATTCCAACTAAACTCGACCCCAACTGACTGGCTAAGCGAATTCTTTGAGCTTCTCCACCGGATAGAGTTCTTGCCGGTCGATCCAAACTCAAATAGCCAGCTCCCACTTCAACGAGGTAACCAACTCGATCTTTGATTTGCTTGGAAATTTTTTCGGCGATAATCATTTCCCGGTCGGTCCAGTTAAGGCCTTCTATCCATTCAAAAATTTCAGTGGCCGGCAAAGCACTCACTTCGGTTATATACTTTTCGGCGAGTAAAACATTTCTCGGGATTGTAGATAGTCGCGTTCCCTCACACTCAGGACAAACTTTGAAGCCAATCGCATCTAAATCTTCATCCTCTTCTTCATTCGTCTTCTTGCCTTTGTAACGAATGCGAACTTCTTTGATACTCCGACCTTCTGAGCTATAACTATCATATTCCTCTTCTACTAAATCGATCGTACCAAGGCCATTACAGGTCTCGCAGGCTCCTCTCGGATTGTTAAAACTAAAAATTCGTGGCTCTAACTGCGGAAAGCTAAAACCACAGGTGGGACAAGCTGAATGAATTGAGTAATTCTTTCTCTCACCCTTAGCCGTTTCAACGATGATTTGCCCGCCTGACATTTGCAGAGCCGTATTAATACTCTCACCCAAACGGGTTTGATACTTTTCTTTAATGGG
Source organism: Bdellovibrionia bacterium (assembly GCA_030424665.1). Taxonomy (GTDB): domain Bacteria; phylum Bdellovibrionota; class Bdellovibrionia; order Bdellovibrionales; family JAGQZY01; genus JAUHWN01. Next base: position 17,331 of record JAUHWN010000087.1, read on the forward strand.
CAATTGATCAACAACGAGGTCGATATTGTGAGCTTTGGTTTTAGCAAGTTTCTTGGCTCCCTCTAATTCGATGAATTCACCATCGACCTTGGCTTTAAGGAACCCCTTTTTAAACCACCTTTGAAATTCACGGTGAAACTCACCTTTTTTATGACTGGCCATGGGAGCCAGTATGTAAATTTTTGTGCCCTCTTTCAGCTCTAAGATATCAGAAAGAATTTGCTGGGGAGTTTGGCTCGCCACTGGAATGTGATGGTCCGGACAATGGGGAGTTCCTAGACGTGCGTAAAGAAGCCTAAGAAAGTCATAAATTTCTGTTACTGTGCCCACAGTTGAACGAGGGTTGGTTCCCACCGACTTTTGGTCTATGGCAATGGCCGGGCTCAAACCTGAAATGACATCGACCTCTGGCTTTTTCATTTGATCGAGAAACGATCGAGCGTAAGCAGAAAGGCTTTCAACGTATCGTCTCTGACCTTCAGCGTAAACCGTATCAAAAGCGAAACTCGACTTGCCACTCCCAGATAAACCAGTGATCACGGTCATTTTATTGCGCGGTATTAGCAGGTCCACACCCTTTAAATTGTGTTCCCTGGCATTTTTCACCCAAATCCCCTGGGAGGGATCCACTTTTCTCGTATCTTCCAAATAAACCTCGCATTAAAAGGCCCCGTAAAAGGGAAGCCAGAATCCTTTAAAACTAGAAAATTCGCAGGGATTTGTCTATGAAAGACTCTCAGAAACAGGGCGCGACAAGCCCCTGAGAATAAGCTATATTAGAGCTTAGTTCGACTTTGGAGGAGTCATGAGTCTACATATTTACAATACCCTTTCTAGAAAAAAGGAAGAATTCAAGCCCCTTACAGAAGGAGCTGTAAATATGTATTGCTGTGGTCCCACGGTTTATGACTATCTTCACGTCGGCAACTTTCGCGGAGCCGTCTTTTATAATCTTGTTAGAAACTGGTTAGAAAAATCGGGTTATAGGGTCCAATACGCCTACAACTTCACCGATGTTGACGACAAGATTCTCAATCGAGCTAAAGATGAAAATATAAGCCCTCGAGAGGTCGCGGAACGTTATATTGAAGAGTTTAAAAAGGACTATTCCGCCCTCGAACTCAAAGCCCACGATCTCAATCCTAAAGTGACCGAGAGCATGGCCGCTATTATTAAAACCATTGAGACTTTGATCGAAAAGGGACACGCCTACGAAGTCGATGGCGAGGTCTTGTACTCCATTGAAAGTTTTAAGGAGTACGGAAAACTCAGTGGCCGCAAAGTTGATGACCTATTATCGGGTGTAAGAATCGAAGTGAATGAACACAAAAAAAATCCCTTGGATTTTGCCCTGTGGAAACCGGCAAAAGAAGGTGAGGAATCTTGGGATTCCCCTTGGGGGCCAGGGCGTCCTGGCTGGCATATAGAATGTACCTCAATGATTCAAAAACACTTTGGCGAGCAAATTGATATCCACGGGGGTGGACTTGATTTAGCCTTCCCTCACCACGAAAATGAACTCGCCCAAGCTGAGGGCTGCTCCGGATTACAATACGTAAAGTATTGGATGCATAATAATATGTTTACTTTCGGTGGCACTAAAATGTCGAAGTCTTTGGGGAACGTGCGAACTATGCGTTCGTTTCTCGAAAAATTTCACGGCGAAATTTTCAAGTACCTCACTCTCAGTGTCCACTATCGTTCCGAGGCTGATTTTACCGATCAAACGATCCATCAGGCGATAAAGGGGCTGGCCAAATTCTACAGTGCCATAGCACTTGCCGATTCTTACCTAGAGCAAACGAGCGTTGAAGATCTGGATCTCAATGGTAAAT